>DATNQF010000086.1:0-28119 GCA_036702855.1 Trichocoleus sp.
GTTGTTGGGGCCTACTGCGATCGCATTCTCTATCCCTTAATTGTGCGTAAGGAGGCCAAGGGGCATGGCACCCAAGCCTATATTGAAGGCTTGGCGCTGCCAGAGGGGACCTCAGTAGCAGTGCTAGAAGATGTTGTCACAACTGGGCAATCTGCCCTCAAGGCAGTCGATCGATTGCAGGCAGCAGGCTACCGCGTCAGCCACATCCTAGCGCTAGTCGATCGTCAGCAGGGCGGAGGTGAGTTGTATCAAGAGAAAGGACTAAAGTTTGATGCCCTATTTACCATTACCGACTTACAGAAGCGGTGGGCTGACTTGAAGCAGGAAATTGCCTCATGACATCGGCTCGACCCGATATTGCCTTTATCCCTACCCCAGCCGACGCAATTGAAGCAATGCTGGAGCTGGCTGATGTTACTTCAGAGGACGTGCTCTATGACTTGGGCTGCGGGGATGGTCGTCTGCTCATTCGAGCCGCACAACGCTGGGGTACTCGTGGGGTAGGGATTGAAATTGACCCAGTGCAGATTCAGGCCGCTCAAACCAAGGCAAAAACCGCTGGGGTAGAGGCCAAACTAAGCTTTCGGCAAAGCAATCTGTACGAGTGTGATTTCGCCGATGCTACCGTTGTTGCCCTGTATCTTCTGCCCCATCTAAATTTACGTCTGCGGCCCCGTCTCCTACGGGAGTTGCGGCCTGGCAGTCGGGTGATCTCCCACCAATTTGATATGGGTGATTGGGAACCAACGCGGGTCGTCAAACTTGAATCCTCTGAGGAGGACTCTACAGTGTACCTATGGAAAATCCCTGAGGCTGTGCCAGATTATTTGCTGGCTTCAAACTAGCCCTTGTCGCTGCCTGATTCTAGAGAAAGCTCCACCAACAGGCGGCCCGCAGCTAGGGCCGCCTGACTACTCCCATAGAGTTCACCGTCGGTAAGCACCACGAGTTCTGGCGTGATCACCCAGCAGCGATATATTCCTCGCGTTGCGCTCACTCCCACGATCCAGTCAGGGAACGCTACGATTTCTATCAGCCGACCTTCATCCATTGGTTTCACCTCCAGGGATCGCCCTACACCCTCTGAACCGCTTCCCAAGATAGGCTGCCAGCCCCTTGAGTAGAACTTAGCAGGAGCGGCACTCCGGCATTAGTAAAAATCTTATTCACTAATTTAGTTCAAGTGTACTATACTTGAGCGTATAAATTAATTTTGGCTGGCGAACCTAACGCCTCGCTCCCATTTCTACAAGTTGGCTCTTAAAGTTCAGTTTTCGAGCGGTAAGACTGCGGGGAAGACCTAGGCCCGCAACTACCCATTAGCTTCCTCGATCCTTTCTTTCCAGAACTTATGGCGACCAAAAACGACTCTTCGGAAAAGCAAAAAGCCCTCTCTCTTGTCCTCAACCAGATCGAGCGGAACTTTGGCAAAGGCGCTATTATGCGCCTCGGTGAAGCCGATCGCATGCAAATAGAAACCGTCTCGACCGGAGCCCTAACCCTTGACTTGGCTTTGGGTGGTGGATTGCCAAAGGGTCGGGTGATCGAGATCTACGGTCCAGAAAGTTCTGGAAAAACGACTGTTGCCCTACATGCCTTGGCAGAAGTCCAAAAAAGCGGTGGCGTAGCTGCCTTTGTTGATGCAGAGCACGCGTTAGATCCAGTGTATGCCCAAGCTTTGGGCGTCGATGTTGACGAACTGCTGGTTTCCCAACCCGACACCGGAGAGATGGCACTGGAAGTTGTAGACCAGCTCGTGCGGTCCTCTGCGGTGGATGTCATTGTGGTGGACTCTGTTGCGGCCCTTGTGCCCAGAGCAGAAATTGAAGGGGAAATGGGCGATGCCCACGTTGGGCTTCAAGCTCGGTTAATGAGCCAAGCGTTGCGCAAGATCACCGGGAATATTGGCAAATCAAACTGTACGGTCATTTTTCTCAACCAGTTACGGCAGAAAATCGGGGTTTCTTATGGCAACCCCGAAACCACGACTGGAGGAAATGCCTTGAAGTTTTATGCCTCGGTACGACTGGATATCCGTCGCATTCAAACCCTCAAGAAAGGCAATGAGGAGTACGGGATTCGCGCCAAGGTGAAGGTTGCTAAGAATAAGGTTGCTCCTCCCTTCCGCATTGCTGAGTTTGACATCCTCTTTGGGCAGGGCATCTCAACCCTAGGCTGCCTAATCGACCTAGCTGAGCAAACAGGTGTTGTCACTCGCAAGGGTGCCTGGTACAGCTACGAGGGCGACAACATTGGTCAAGGGCGAGACAACACGATTCAGCGTATGCAGGAAGACTCCGCTTTTGCAGAGAAAATTAAGGCTCAGGTCAAGGAAAAGCTGCAACTTGGAGCGGTGCCTCTAGCCATGGTGGCTGATGATGAGGACGAAGTGGTGGGGGAAGAGGACTAAACTGGACGCGAAAGCAATTTCCAATCTCAATGAAGAATGATGAGTGACGAGAAGGTGGATGCTTTTCCGGCATCCGTCATCTCGTCATTCTTGCTTAGGAGTAAGCTGAGCAGAAGCTAAGGCTACTTGCAGGTTCCTGAGGCCGGAATGCCGTCGTAGTCTAGAGCAACCTGAGACCCAGCTCTAGGATTTCCCCCAGAGAGGTCGGTAATTTGGGCAGAGTAGGAGCCGCCAGCGGGAGGAGACACTTCTCCCACAAAAATCGGTTGTCCCTGGCTATTTTGACCTTGAGGTCGCAAGTTCCCAGCAAAAGTGGCTTTGCTCTCTAAATTGCGGAATTGAATACGGGTAAAGCTATTGTTTTCGTACTGGGCAACAAAGACGGTACTTTCAAAAACCCCTTCACATTGGCCAGTTGAACTTTTAGCAGTGGTTTGGGGCGCAGCCTGAACCCGTCCCGAGGTATCAATAAAGTCTCCCCTGATCCAGCCCTCAGCCCCAGACTCATTAAACCGGACGTAATACCAGGTAAGCTGGTCATCCCCTTCGGCGGCCTTGAGCAGTTTAACTCCATCTCCAACTAGCCCATATCCTTTTGCTTTGGATTGGGCATTGGGTTGCGATCGCAAATTAATCTGCGCCTGAGCATCTTGAGCGACCAAGGTGGCGCTTTTGGGGGGATTAATAGTTGTTGTGGTACCCGAGTCAGTTCGAGCTGCTGGTGAAGTAGTGACTGTGGTCGGTGTTTCAGAAGGCCTTGTCTGAGATGCTGAGAAAGGTTGAGTCTGTGTGGAGAGAGCAGGCTCATCAGCAGAGGGGGCTGGGGCGATGACTTCCGCTTCCTGCCTGCGGTTACAACTGGTCAAAGTCAAAGAGGCAGCAGAAATCAGGCTCAACGCTGCCACCCCAAAAAAACGTTTCATAGGTTAGACCCTTCAAAGTATTGAGACGGTATCGCGGTTGTTAGAGCGGGCTATTCCAGTCATTACGTTCATCCTGCGTGCCGCTAAGGCTTTCTTAGAAACTGGGTAGAAAACCGAGTACACCACATTCCTTATAGATACAGAAGATTTAGCGCTTTGCCGTCTGGTTGGGGAAGGTTTTAAGTCTGTCCCAAGGGGTGACCCCGCTCAGTAAAGGGAATGATCTGATCCTCAGCAATCCCATAGGCCACAGCCTGGTTGGCCAGCGATACCTCATATCCGCCAGTAAATTCCCCAAAAGAGGGCAACGTCAGTCGGCAATGAACAGGCTCCCAATAAAAGCAGGGCAGTCTCAAATCATCTAAACGGGTCTTGAGCCGAAGGCAAGGGTGGAGATGGCCACAAATATTTAAGGCTTGAGTCTCAGAGGGTTCATGACTCAGCACTAACTTCTCGGCTACGACCGCCTCAGTAAAGCACTCTAGGGAAAGTTGACTCAGGACGTCTGCTGAGGGCCGATCATGATTTCCCAGGATGAGATATGTCCTTACCTGAACCTGGTTCAGAAACGTCAGCCAAGCTTCAATGACTTCGTCTACCAACCCCTCTTGAGAGTGAAACAGATCACCCAAAATCCACAAACATTCGGGCTTAACCCGTTCACAGAGGCGCTGTAGTCGGTCTAGGGTCGCCTGATTCACCTGACTCGAAACGGGCACACCATACCGTTGAAAGGTTTCCGATTTGCCCAAGTGGACATCCGAGACCAAAAGCGATCGAATTGCCTCAACATAAACAGCCTTCTCTGGCAGCAACTGCAAACGAGTCTCGCCAACAGTGAGTTCCTGCGTCCCCATCAGCGCCTACTCGCTCCTGCCTGCTCACTAAAGATCAAGTAGGCTGCTCCTGCAAGTAGTAGGCCCGCTAGTACATAATTGCGGCTGACTGGCACCCTCATGTAACCGACGCTAAAGGCCGCAAACACCAGCATAGTAATGATCTCCTGCATCACTTTAAGCTGAGGCAGGGTAAAGAACTGCGACCCAATCCGGTTTGCTGGGACCTGAAAGCAATACTCAAAGAAAGCGATAGACCAGCTAGCCAAGACCACAGTCAACAAAGGGGCTGCCTTGAAATTTTTGAGATGACCATACCAGGCAAACGTCATAAACACATTGGAAATTGTCAGTAGCAGAACAGGTCGCCACATTGCTCCAGCCCCTATAGAAGAAACCTGCTCGAAAAGCCCTTCAAGCAGAACGGCAATCTCACTATAGAAGCATTGTTGGGAGAAAGCCTTTAGTTAGACAACCCTACCTGCGCTGCACAATGAGATGATTGGAAAGCCCCTTCCCGCGAGGTCTACTCCTGCGAGGGGCTTTATCCCGTTTCTCTGTCTGTTCCTTCATCTGTATCAATGACTCTGGCCCCTTGGCGTCCGCTCTTAGCCCGTGCCCTGCACCGCAACCGTAGCCGTCCCTACAGCCGTTATCTACAACTAGCCACCCTCAGACCCAACGGCAAACCTGCAAACCGCACGGTTGTATTCCGGGGGTTCTTGCAAGATACCAACGCCCTCACCTTTGTCACTGATATTCGAAGCGAGAAAGTCGGCCATCTTGCTCATCAACCCTGGGCCGAAGCTTGCTGGTATTTCACAGAGACTCGTGAACAGTTCCGATTGGCTGGAGAGCTAAGTTTAGTGGAGTCGCAGACAGCAGACACTTGCCTGCAAGCCATTCGGCAGCAAGCCTGGGAAAGCTTGTCCGACAATGCTCGAATGCAGTTCACCTGGCCACCCTCCGGCCAACCCCGCGCTGAGCAAGCTGCGTTTGAAGCACCAGCTCCCCATCCATCCATTCCTTTGGACTCGTTCTGCCTGCTGCTACTTGATCCAATTGAAGTGGATCACTTAGAACTGCGCGGGAATCCGCAAGATCGAACCCAGTACAAACTGAGTTCACCCAATGTATGGACAGTTGAAGCAGTTAACCCTTAGAGGATTTGATTCAGCGCTCTTCTATACCCTATTCAAACTGAGTTTAGAAGGGAGACTAGGACAGGCTAAATACCTGAGCCATCTATAAATTCTTCAATGGCTCGGTCTTTAATCCGGCAAGTAGTTGCGTAGGACCGTTCTAAACTAGCGGCCACCAAAACGGGTTGGTCGGAAGGAGTTTGAATCTCTCCAATCTGTTGTTCTAGCGCCTCGATGCGGTCAACCAGCGCCCGGATAACTTGCGCCTCCGAGTCGGGTAGCCGACCATGCTCTAGTGGATCAACCCGCTCTCCAGAGCGGAACACAATGCGACCTGGCACGCCTACTACAGTGCAATCGGAAGGAACTTCCCGCAACACCACTGACCCCGCCCCAATGCGAACATTGTGGCCGATTTGGATATTGCCTAGAACCTTGGCTCCCGCACCTACCACCACGTTGTCACCAAGAGTTGGGTGACGCTTTCCGCTTTCTTTGCCTGTGCCCCCCAAGGTCACACCCTGGTAGATCAGGGCATAATCGCCAACAATGGCAGTCTCTCCAATAACCACACCCATGCCGTGGTCAATAAATACACCGCTGCCAATCGTGGCTCCAGGGTGAATTTCAATGCCTGTCAGAAATCGAGCCAGATGAGAAATGAAGCGAGGAATAACAGGGATCCCAACATTCCAGAGCCAATGGCTAACTCGGTGCAAAACCAACGCGTGAAAGCCCGGATAACAGACAAGAACCTCCAGCCAGTTTCGGGCGGCGGGGTCACGCTCAAAAACGATGCGAAAGTCTTCTACCAGGGTCTTTAACACAGCCTGTGCCTCACGGATAGGAGCAGACATTGCCTATATTAACGTGTCTTTGGGCTCCGATCGTGATAAGCGGGTTTACTGCCCCACATTCAGTGTGTAATTGTAGCGCTGTCCTTGGTCGTGAGTGCCTACCCAAACTCGGTAAGTGCCTGCAGACCAAGCACCGTCCTGAACGACTGCATCACGGTTGCGGCGATCGGTGTCGTCACCACAGCGGATGGTGTTGTCATTGGGACCCTGAATGAGGAGGGTAGTGTCGTTTCCGCCACTGTCTACCTGGACTGTCAGTGAGGGAGCATCTTGTTGCAGCACCAAAATGTGATCTGGAGTCGAGGCAGCAAAGCCAGCACAAACGTTGCCGTTGCGATCGCGTCCAGCGATTTCCGAAAGTGCGAAGAAGCCAGCGGTGTGTCCTTGGACACTTCCAGACTGAGTGCTTCCCCCCAAAGTAATGGAACCAAAGTTCGCCTCTTGGGCAAACACTGGAGCTACTCCTAAAAGACTCACGAGTCCACTCAGGAACAAATACTTTGACCAGGCAGACGAGGATTGACTTTTCATAATGCTTGCTCGAACTCTCCTCTAATCGTGCATTACCACAGAGGGAATAAACGACGCTAGTAGACAGAACTCAAAGTGTCCCCTGATACACATTCAAGCCAGTATTCCATTGAGAGTTTTCCAGCCCCATTCAGGGCGTAAAGCCTCTATAGACCGCATTTCTTATCAGTAGAAGGTATTTATGCTGGCTTAAAGACAATGACAAAAACGAACGATAGTTCTAACAGTAAGGGAAAAACCAAAATGGGTCTATTGTTACTTCTACTCTCTGTCACCATCGCCCAGATCGTCTTTGGGCTAATTGACGGCTTGCCCCACTTGAGCAATCTCGTCATTCTTCCCTTTAGATGGCTAATGTTTGTGGGTGTAATAGCGCTGCTGACCTGGGTAAGTGGTGAGTAGTGCAAAAGTCAGTCTCCCAAAGCAGTGCAAAGAGTTGTACCGGGCAAAGTCTACTTTAAACTCAGTGGCCAGGCACTTTTTTAAGTAGGAGACACCGTATGACTAGCAGAGAGTTTGAGATTGATTGGGAGCAGCTCCATGAGCTTTCTGGCCAAGATGCTGCCTTTGAGCAAGAACTTTTGCAGCTTTTTCTGGAGGACTCTCTAGAGCAAATGAACTACCTACAGCAGGCGTGGGATCAGGAGAACTTGCCTAATATTCGACAGATTGCCCATCACATCAAGGGAGCAAGCGCCAACGTGGGAGCCACTCAAATTTCTCAGTCGGCTGCCCAAATTGAGATAGCGGCTCGTGACGGTTTGACAGAAAACATTTTGATCCCGCTAGAAGAACTCAGCCAAAGCCTTAATCGACTCAAGCTCTATCTACTCAGCGATTAGATTGGCTGAACATGTGCCGTTAAAACTAGAAGCTGGGAAAGCTTACTAGGACTCTATAGTTCCGTACAGTTCAGGAAGGTCGCGTGAAGGCGGAAGGCTTTTAGCATCGCGCGTTTCGATGTAGCCAGTGTAGTAGGCTCCTGCTTCAATCTCCAAGGATCCTGCAACCACGTCTCCCTCAAGGCGAGCGGTGCGGCTCAGAGTTAATTTTCCTTCAACGTAGACTTTAGCCTTCAAGACACCCTGAAGAACAATGTTAGTGGCTCTAACTTCTGGCCCTTCGATTAAACCTGTCGAAGAGATTTCTAGATCTCCCAGTACCTCAACAGTCCCATGAATAATGCCGTCTATCCGGAGCATACCCTCTGCATGCAAGGTGCCTTCAAACTCGGTCTTCTGACTGAGATAGGTCAGTAGGGGAGCTGTTTTACGTCTGAACATAGCAGTTAGGAAAAAGTAAGCATCGAATCAGACAAGAATCTTGATGACCTTGCCATGAGTACGAGGTGGAACAGCCAAGAGAGATTTTCACCATTCAAAGCATAAAGGATATTGATCCAAAATTTAGATTTTCTTTACATTTGAACCTGTATTTTCGGGCCTTAGTTAATATCAACTCAAATGGCGTCTTTCCGTAGCTGGATTCTGGAGAATGGGAATTTCTTAGGCTCACTTGAGCCGTAAGACGGAATGCAGCTTTTGCTATAAACCTTTATGCTGTAAGTGATCCCCGGGTTTTATCGGTTACTTTTCGCCCTAACAATTCAAAAACTCAAAGAAAAACCAAAGAAAAGCATTACTTTCTAAAATGCCAGGGATCAATAAATACAGCAGCTTTTACTGCTTCCTTTGAAGGATAGGCAGCCTTTTAAGACTGTATTCAAAAATACTCATCGCGAGATAGACGTTCAATTTTTGAAAATCTGTTGATCAACGAGGAATTGATTATGACTGCCGTAGATATCAGAGTTGGTTTTGAGCACGCAATTGCCTCCTTTAAGCAAGCTGATGCTGAGTGTAAGCTGGCCGTTTTATGGCACATCTATCGGAAGCTTGGACACGGAGTTGCCTCCCCAGCCCCTGCTGCTATGTACTCCCAGGTTGTTAATCACCTTATTGGACATCTTCAACAGGTTAGCCGCGAAGAGCGCTCTGATGCTTTAAAGGAGATTATTAATGGGGCAGAGACTCGCTTCAGTCGGGAGTATACTCATCTCAACATCAATATGCGTTTGGCATTTTGGTATCGGTTGATTAAGAATCTTGATCCAGCGATGCCGCGGGCTACTAAAGACTGTCAAGACACCTCAAAATTGCAACAAGAGATTATACGCTTTTTGGATGATATAGATCTGAATCAACAGATGCATTTCCTCCGGCAAGTGTTGAACTAGTAAAAGATTTTGAAGATTATTGAGAATTCGATTGTTGACTTCTAGTTTGAACGGATTCGTCAATTTGAAGGGGCAGCGACGCTGCCCCTTTTGCATGCTCTAAAACTGATGGCTGAGCAGCGGCCTCTGGGTTAGCACTCCCACTGAGCAAGCCAACAGGCTAGGATATGGTTGCTGACAGGAGGATTGCCGTGTTTTTCAGCGTTGTGATTCCCACTTACAACCGCAAGCCGATTTTAGAGAAATGTCTGCGAGCTATGGAGCAGCAGCGACTGGCGGTGGGTGGGCCCGTAGAGGGCTATGAGATAGTTGTGGTCGATGATGGCTCAACTGATGGTACGGTGACCTGGCTTAAGGGTCAGACTGAGGAGCTTCCCCATGTCAAACTATTTGAGCAGAATCATTTAGGTCCCGCTGCTGCCCGCAACTTGGGGGTTGAGAAAGCGGCTGGGGACGTCATTATCTTTATTGACAGTGACTTGGTTGTTTTAGAGGGCTTTCTCCAAGCCCATGCAGATGCCTTGAGCAGTGCCTGGCAGCGAACTGGACACGACCGTACTTTCACCTATGGTCGCGTAGTCAATACCTGCAACTTTGATGACCCCACTTCAGAGCCCTTCAAAGTAACAGATTATTCTCAAGCGTTTTTTGCGACAGGAAATGTTGCGATCGCAAAGCACTGGCTGGAGGAAGCAGGTTTATTCGACACCCGATTTACCCTCTACGGCTGGGAGGATTTGGAATTGGGGGTGCGGCTCAAAAACTTGGGACTGAGTCTAGTAAAAGTTCCAGAGGCCGTTGGCTACCATTGGCACCCACCCTTTGCGCTAGATCAAGTACCCAACTTGATTGATAAAGAAATCCAGCGGGGTCGTATGGGCGTGCTGTTTTATCAGAAACACCCAACGATGGAAGTGCGCATGATGATTCAGATGACTTGGCTGCACCGGATTCTCTGGGGAGTATTGTCGGTGGGAGGGATGCTCAATGAAAGAACGATGGCCCCCCTCCTGCAATGGCTGATCAACCAGGGTAAGCCCCAACTCGCTTTGGAGGTGGCTCGAATTTTCCTGAACTGGTACAACGTCCAGGGAGTATATGCTGCCTATGGGGAGCAGCAGCAAGCCTAGTCTGCTTTGTTGACCAACAATCTGTTTGCCAACAAAATTGTTGAAGAAACAGCACTATCTTGCATTTTTGAGCCAGTTTTCCCAAATTGCTGGAAATTAAGTTACCCTTGCACCAAAAAGATGCCAAGGTGAACCATGACTGCCCTGCGAGTTCCCGTTCAGGTTGTTCTTTCCCTTCTGACTGCCGCCGTAGTCATTTTGACTAGCACCCTGGCCCATGCACAGACCTCAGAAGGCGCGCTGAGCGGTGCAGTGCCCCCGTTGGGAGCACTCATACGGGAATATGAGAATGTAACTCGTGACGGGGCCACAGCTTACGCAATTTGGACCACTCAGGAAGCTGTACCTCACCAAGTCTGGTTTCGCATTGCCGGAGGAGAAGCGCTGCATCGACAGCGCTTGCGGGTTTATCAGGAAAACCTGATGCCGCGTCCCATGAATACCCTGCCGCCTGCAACAGCGCTAGTGCAAGAAGTCAGGAGCAACACCCCTACAGGTTGGTATGCCCTGAACAGCGAACAAGGCGTTTCTACTTACTACATTGATGGGGACCATCGGACTCGGCGTAGCGACCTTTGGGAGAATGACGATGGCGTTAGAGTCCAGCGGGCACGCTACGAAAACGGCATTCTCTACCGCATTCAGTTCGAAGACATTCCTAAACTCGATGATTATGATGACCTTGTCGTTGAGGTTGCTTTCATCCAAGCGCAATAGAAATTACCCAGCGTTCCTACGGTGCTGAGGCCACGGAACTGAGCAACCTCGGCACTGTAGGAGCAAAAGGAAGCGATTTCACAAGGAAAAGGCAAAATTAAGCACCAATCTTATGAATTTTAAGAAAATTTGTTCCTTGATGTAGGCTAGCGGGAATTCCACCCATAATGAGCAAGCTGTCTCCAACTTCAACCCAGTTGCGTTTCAGCAAATATTCCTCTGCCTGTGCGATTGTGGCCTCGAACGTCGTGACGGGGTGATCAATGAGAATAGGTCGAACGCCCCAGATCAGGTTTAAACGGTGGTAAACCCCCTCGTTAGGGGTGAAGGCAATGACTGGAGCCCGAGGCCGTTCTGCGGCAGCAATCATGGCAGAATAACCAGTCTCGGTGAAGGTCACAATGCACTTAAGATGAAGCATTTTGTCGATAGTGTTTAATGCCTCGCTTAGGGCGTGAGTTGCGTCATCTTTATCTGGGGGGTTGCTAGCAAAGGAGAGTCCCGGCTCTACATCACAAGCAATCCGGCCCAGCATTCTGACGGACTGAACAGGATGAGCCCCTACGGCTGACTCACCCGAAAGCATCACTGCATCGGTGCCATCGATAATGGCATTGGCAACATCGCTGGCCTCAGCTCGGGTGGGCCGAGGATTGTGAATCATGCTTTCAAGCATCTGAGTTGCCGTGATAACGGGGATGCTACGGAGGTTGCACTGACGGATAATGCGTTTTTGCAACATAGGCACCTTCTCCGCCCGCATCTCAACTCCGAGATCCCCTCGGGCCACCATCACCGCATCACAAACAGATAAAATCGCCTCTAAATTCTCAATGGCTTGGGGTTTCTCAATTTTCGCCAGCACGGCAATATCGGCCTTACCTCGCTGTGCTAGAAGGGATTTTAGGGTCAAGATGTCGTCCGCTCGCCGCACAAAGCTGAGGGAAACGATATCGACCCCTTGGGAAATGCCAAACTCTAGATCGCGAATGTCTTTCTCGGTAAGCGAAGGCAATCGCAAATTGAGATCAGGCAGATTAACCCCTTTGCGGCTTTTGAGCAGCCCCCCTTGAATGACGCGGCAGCGCACAATAGGAGGTTCAACTGCATCTACCTGAAACTCCAGCAGTCCATCATCCAACAAAATTTGCATACCAGGCTGAGCTTCTTCGGCCAGGTAAGGATAGTCGATGCCAAAGGCGTTTGCTGGGGCCGAGTCACCGTTGATAGGTACCAACTCAACCTGCTGCCCCTCTTCTAGCTCTATCCCCCCATTGGGAAGCTGACCCACTCGGATTTTTGGCCCCTGGAGATCCTGGAGCAAGGTAATGGGGGTATCTTGCGCTTTGGCCACTTCTCGTAGGAGAGTCACCATGCGGGCATGGTCTTCATAGCTGCCATGGGAAAAGTTTAACCGCGCAACACTCATTCCCGCCTGGAGCATTTGCTCTAGAACCGTCTTGGAGCTGCTGGCAGGGCCGATGGTCGCGACAATTTTGGTATGGTGCGGTAGGGGCTGCATACGGGGAATCAGCATGAGACGGTTTCAGTATAGGCAACCTCTTAAAAAAGTGGATTCAGTCATGAGCGAGATGCTCATACTTGCGTAGCGCAAATTCGGGCGGTAGCCTCGGCAGTAGACAAGGGTCTAGCAAACCAATAGCCCTGGGCATAGGGGCAGCTTAGGGTTTGCAGTTGAGTCATTTGAGCTTCGGTTTCGACCCCTTCTGCGATCGCAAACATCCCCAAACTGCGAGCCAGAGCCAGAACCGCCTGCACCATCGCCACTCCACGGGAATCAGCCTCCATTCGGCTGACAAAAGAGCGATCAATTTTAAGAATTTGGACAGGAAACCGATGCACCACACTGAGGGACGAATAACCAGTACCAAAATCATCAATACAAAGCTGAATCCCGCGCTCTCGGATGGCAGCCAAAATCGTCTCAGCGGTTTCTAAGTTATCAATTAGAGCACTTTCGGTAATTTCAAGGCGCAAAGAAGAACTAGGCAATTCTGTAGTTGCCAGAATTTCATCAATATCTTTGATGAGATGGGGGCTAGAAAACTGCTTCACCGACAGGTTGACACTCATCATCAGTGTTGCCGCCTGAGGTAGCATCTCCTGCCACTGCTTGAGCTGCTGGCAGGCTGTCCGCAAAGTCCACGTCCCGATTGGCAAAATCAGCCCGGTTTCTTCAGCAAGGGGAATAAAGGTGGAGGGTTGGATGCATCCCCAATGAGGATGCTGCCAGCGCAGAAGCGCCTCAAAACCGATTAACTGCCGACTATGCAGATCGACAATCGGCTGATAGTAAAGCGACAATTCATCCCGCTCCAGCGCTCGACGCAAATCGTTTTCCAAAGTGAGTTGGCGATTGACCTGCTCGTACATGGTGGGATCAAACAAGGCTGAGCGATTACGCCCCTGTTCCTTGGCCCGATACATGGCAGTGTCAGCGTCACGCAAAAAATCAACAGCCTCTAGTGCCCCTGTCAAGTTAGAGGAAATGCCAATGCTGGCGCTAATGAAGATTTCTCGCCCCTTAAGCTCAAAGGGCTGACGCATGACTTCGTGAATTCGCTCAGCCAGCTCTACTGCCTCGTCAATTTTGTCTAGCCTATTCAGCAGGACTGCAAACTCATCTCCACCCAACCGTGCCATCAGATCATGACTTCGCACAACGGATTGGAGCCGCTGAGTACATTCAATCAGCAGTTGATCCCCCACTAGATGACCTAAGCTGTCGTTGATCACCTTAAACCGATCAAGGTCAATAAACAGGACTGCAAACGTCGCTTCAGGGTTAGCGGTAGCTTTGCTGATGGCTAAGTTAAGCTGCTCCATGAAGTAAGTTCGGTTGGGAGCCCCTGTTAGAGAATCGTGGAGCGCCTCATACACCAGTTGGGCCTCAATTTGTTTGCGCTCCGTGATGTCCATGAGCGTGCCAAAGACTTGGGTTACCTCGCCCCCCGTCTCTTGACGAGCCTGCCCCAAAGCCTGAACGTAGCGGACCACCCCATTCGGTTGAATCAAGCGAAATTGAACATTGATGGGGGCTTCCCCCTGCATCAACTGGGCCATGGCCTGCTCAGCCGTTGCCCGATCCTCAGGATGGACCTGCTCTATCTGCTCTGCGAAGCTAGGAGGAATGCGGTTGGGAGAGAGCCCGTAAATGTAGAACATTTCCTCTGACCAGGTTATTTGCCCGGTTGTCGTATCCATCTCCCAGTTGCCTGTATGGGTAATGCGCTGCGCTTCTTGGAGGCGGGCCTCAGCCCGTTGTCGTTCTGCCAGCTCTCGTTGAACCTGCTCCAAGGTGTTGGCTTGCTGCACTGCGATCGCAAGTTGGTTTGCCACAATCTGCACCAAGTCCACCTCAGAGGGTTGCCAAGTCCCATGCTGGCGACTCCGCATTAGGGACAGAGCACCCCAAGGGTGTTCTCCCTGAACCTGCAAAGGCATGACCAGCCAAGTACCCGGAATGTGTTGAGCAATAGCTCGGCTGACAGGGTCTTCCAGGATGTCTGTATTGTCAATTTGGACTGTCTTAAGCTGTTTAAGCTGAGCGGCGATAGGATTATTCGCATCAGGGATTTCCATGCCCAGAATAGAGGAGCAATCGGAGGTGTACCGATGCTCTGCCTTGACCTGCCAAACTCCAGCCTCGGGCCGATACAGACAAATCATCATCTGATCGATCCGCAGCAGATTGCTCATTTCTGAAGCTGCTGTAGAAAAAATGCTGTCGAGATCAAGGGACTGACGAATCGACTGCAGAACCCGATTAAGCGCCTGTTCCCGGCGGATTTGTTGCTGTAGTTGGTTGTAGGTGCGTTGGCGTTCAGCTTCGCTTCGCTTGCGCTCACTGATGTCCTGAAAATAAACCGCTAGCCCTTCCCGAGCCGGATAGACATGCACCTCTACCCAGACATGATAGGGCGGGTAGTAAGCCTCAAAGGTAAGGCTAACCCGTTCCTCCATGGCTTGAAGGAACTTATTGAAGAAGGTAGTTTCTGCCGTCTCTGGAAAGGCTTCCCAGAGAACCTGTCCGAGCAATTGCTCTCGATTGTATTGGAGTAATTGCTCAGCTCGCTGATTAATATACGTAAAGCGCCACTGATCATCTAGGGCAAAAAACGCATCGGTGATGCTCTCTAGAATGTCGGCTATCTGGCGGTGAGACTGGACAAGCGCCTCTTCTGTATACTTGAGGTCGGTAATGTCGGTGTCGGTACCTGCTATCCGCACAGGTCGTCCCGTCGAGTCAGGAAAGGCCACCCCCCGAGCCAATATCCAGCGCAAGCTACCATCTTTGTGGACCTTGCGGTGTGACACCTCGAAGCGGGGCGTGTGCCCCTCCAGATATGCCCGAATCGCTTCATCTATCCTGGCTTGATCCTCTGTATATACCAGTTGCTTCCAGTCTGCGAACTGGTTAGGAATTTCCTCATCTTGATAGCCCAGTAATGCCTTTAAGTTAGGGCTGATATAGATTTCGTCCGTGGTTAAATCCCAATCCCAAACCCCAACTCGGCTCTCGTGAGTCGCGATCGCAAAGCGTTCCTGACTTTGAATAAGAGCTAGTTCTGCGGCTTTACGATCACTAATGTCTTGCGATACCCCGATGCTAAACAAATGCTTGCCTGCTGGGTCGCGCACCAAGCACACCGTAAGATTGACCCAGACGGCATGGCCCAATCGGTGGAGGTAGCGCTTCTCCATTGAGAAGGACGAGATCTCACCTGCTAGCAGCCGCTGATACTGTCTCAGATCTGTTGAAAGATCTTCGGGATGGGTGATATCAGCGAAGGTCATCCCGGCCAACTCTGCGGGTTCATAACCCAGCATCCGACACAGACCAGGGTTGGTCTCAAGAAAATAGCCCTCTAGGCTAGCCAGACAAATGCCAACACTGGCCTGCTCAAATACGGCCCGAAACTGGGTTTCGCTGGAGCGCAGCGCCGCTTCCATTCGTTTACGATCGGTAATGTCTTTACAAATTGCGAGAACACAGGTGCGGCCTTGAAACTCAATGAGTTCACAGGAGATCAACAGCGTTCGAACAGAACCATTGCGGCGTAGGGTATATTCTACTTCCTGACTATTCACTGAACCCCGCAGCCGCAGCCGCAGTCGTAGCCATACCATCTGACGGGCATTGGCAACAAATCCCAGTTCAGCAGAAGTACGACCCAGAATTTGCGATCGCACCAGCCCCTCGGTTAGCCGCTCAAAGCTAGGATTGAGCGCCAAAAAGCGGCCTTCGGGAAAAGTTACAATGGAAATTGGATCCGGGCTGAACTGAAAAACACTGGAAAAAACAGTCTGAGTTTGATTGAGAATTTGTTGCACCTGTTCATGCTCATAGGCCAAAGATAAGCTCGCGGCAACTGTTTTGAGAAAGTTGATCTCTTCGGCTTTCCAAGAACGGGAGCTAAGACAAGCGTCAAACCCAATAAATCCATAGAATTGGCCAAAGGCGAGAGACATGGCCGAGCGATCAGTGCGTAGGGGAATCACCAAAATAGACTGCACGCCCTGGGGCTCCAGGAGCGCCCGCTCCTGTTCAGGAAACTCAGATACCCGGCCTGCGATCGCATCCCCTTTAGAAAGTACCTCGTACCAGCGAGGTATCAATTCCTGATAAGCCACATTCTGGAGGGCAGGATTGTCGATCTCTGGCTTAATGTCTTGATTGCACCACTCAGCCCGCTGGCTCGCTCTTTGGATGCCATCAGCATCAATATGATTCTCAAACAAATAAACTCGGGAAACCTGGGTCACCTCTCCCAACAAAACCAGAATGTCTTTGAAAACCCTTATGCGCTTCCGATGTTTTAGCCCCAACAGTTCCTGGTGAATGCGAACTAAAGTTGCCGGATACGTTTCATGCGTAGGCACAACTGCCGAAGACTGGACTGCCCTCAGTGACGCAATTTGTTTCCAATTGGGCAACAACATATTTAAAGCCGTCTGATAGAGGGCTTGATGGGTAACGACTCCAACCAAAGTGCCGTCAGTATTAGCAACAGGTAGGTGGGGTAGAGCTTGCTGACGCGATCGCACCAAGGCTTGCACAACGCTCTCGGACTCTTGCACCACTTCTGTCAAGGGCAGCATAAAGTCACTAACCGGGGTTTGGTATAAGGCCTTACCACTGGCTAGCGCCGCTAGCACTTCCTGCGCAGTCAAAATACCTAGACAAGCCTCGTCTTGAACAACCCAAACACAGTGGTGGGGAGTTTCCTGCATTAACACCGCTGCCATCAGCATGGATGCCGTAAGCGGCAAGGATGGCGGACTGGGCTCAAGAATGTGGTGAACTCGAACTAGGTCGTCAGAAGCCAGTGAAGATGCCATCTAACCTGTGCTAAACGCAGAATTTGAAAAGGCAAAAGAGCGAAGAACTCAAGGAAGGAGGCGGCACGCCCGGAATCGGCATCATCGGCGTCAAACAAACTCCTAGATGCGATCGCAAAGACTGTTCTCCTTCCGGGGACAATCCTTCCTATTCTGCCTTTCTTCTAGATAACCCAAACAGGAATCTTGGGAAACTCTGAGCCATCGGTCGGCAGCATCTCTGAACTGAAATTCTTAAAAAATACTCTTTAACCGGGAAATTTATATCAGGAGGACTGACTTAGCTGAGTCTGCAAGGTCTGCCGTAACCGAGCCAAGGTTGTAGAGGTTTTGCTTTCTGCCAATATCGTTTGCATTACTCGACTCATGCCTTCTGGCCCCCAGGTACAGCCCTGCTCCAGATAGTGCTTTGTCGCCTGCCCCACCACATAGGTACCGTAACCGGCCGTGCCCGCTTGTGCTACTAAAGCACTGCCTAAAGCGGTGAGGCTAGCCGGACTACCGGATAGGCTAAACAGTGCTGCTGTGGTTTTACCAGCCCCCAACGCCATCCCCGCTAGCTCGCCTAAAAGCAATCCTCCTGAACTCCGCAAAATGGCACTCCAAAGTTGGCTGGCCCGGTAGTTGGTAATGGGGAACCCATAGAGTTTTGACAGGGAGCGAATCATAACCAGATCAGTCGCTGCACCGCCCAGCAGATCCAGCACAGCCACTGGATTTAAAGCTACCGCTAAGGCTTTGTAACGAGCAAAGCGCCAAATCAGCTCATCTGCATTATTCTGGTGCAGGTCACTGACTTGGCTGACGACCTCAACTTCTAGATCACGCGCTTGTCGCAGAGTGTTCAGGGCAATCAGAGTTGATCCGTCTTGGTGCAAAAGAGTCTGAAGCGCTAATCGCAAAGCATCAATCTGGGCGGGAGGTTTTTCCCACTCATAGGCAATTCGCCCATCAGGCCACTCTACCCGAACTTGGAACGGGGCCGGATCGGCGGCAACTCGCAGAACATCCTCAACAGCTAAGGGTGAGGTTGGCAGCGCCGCTGTTTCCTGCCGCAGGGCGTTCAGTGCTGCATAGATAGCTTCTCGATCCACATCGGGATAGAGATCAATTTTGTTAAATACCAGCAGCAGTGGCTTTTGGGCTGCTTGCAGCGTTTGTAGGGCTTCGTATTCAATCGGGGTAATGTCTCCCGCCACCACAAACAAGATCAGATCAGCTTGGTGTGCCACTGTTTGGGCCATTTCAGCCCGGACTGCCCCTTCAATCTCATCTAAACCAGGCGTGTCGATAAACTCAACCTGCCAGGTAGCTTCGCTCCCGCCGCGGGCAGGCTCTACGGCTGAACCATTGTTGGGCTGTTCAGAATTCGGCAGCTCAGCACTCAGATGTTCAGGATTTTGCTGCTTAGAATCCGGTTGCCAATATACCGAGCGGGGCCAACGAGTGACCCCATGTAGGGGGCCTGTTTCTAGTACAGGCTTTCCTAGCACCGCGTTAATTACAGCCGACTTGCCTCGGCTCACCAAGCCGAAGACAGCCACCTTTAGCGTGTGAGAGTCTAGCCGGGCTCGCAAGGTTTCTAGCCGTTCCAAGCCCACCCGGAGGTTGGCCGAAGCGCTAGCATCAGCCTGAGAATCCGGTTTTTGCAGGGCGAGGGTATAGCGAGCGATGGCTTGTTGTAGGGTCTGCCGCGTTTGCTCAAGGGGAGAGCCAACGGCAGGGTCAAGGGCCGGGACATCCGGGGTAGAAATGTCGGTTACAGGAGACACAGGGGTGGGGGAGTAGGGAGTATTTCAGTCTAGGCCTGACTACTTTGCAGAGTAGGTGAGTCCACTGGGGTAGGACGCAGCCGCTCTAAACCTTGCTGCACCAGTCGTACCAGCAAAGCCCCTTGGCTGTTTTGCTGGAATAAGGCTTGAAGCCGTTGACCAATGCTTTCAAGAGAAAGGCTTGAGGAGGATTGCCCAGCCAAGGCAGCTTCCTCAAAGTACTCAATCAGGCTCAGACCAGCCATTCGAGTCAGGTAGGCAGCACTCAGGCCCTCCACCATGCCGCCAGCCACATAGGTCGCAGCATGGCTCTTCAAAACAGTCGTGAGAGCTTGGGTAGAGAGTTCTACTAGACCCAGTTTGACCGTCAGGCTAGCAAGCGTACCTGCTGCCGTCTTGGCTTCATCTAGAGAGAAGCTAAAGCCGTAAACCTTACCTAAGTCCATAACCAATTGACCGTTGATGGCTACAGTAGCCAGCAGATCCAACGTAGGCACTGGGCTAGCAAACGCTGTCGCAGCAGCAACCCACTGAAGCTGTTCTACCAACGGCATGGCACGCTCGCGCCGCACGCCATTGAGGGAAGTTTGCACCTCTTGGCGTAGCAACTCGGCCTGTCTGAGAGTGGTCGATAACACGAGTTCGGTGCGATCGCACGCCACCTTCTTCAAGGCTGTCTCTAGGGCTGCGACATCAGGCGCAACCTGTTCCAAAGACTCCTCCACTCGACCATCGCTCTGGTGACGACGAACTTTAATCGGACGGGGAGCCGTTGCGATCGCAGCGACTTCGACAGGCCGGGGTAGTTCTGCCACCCGCTGCTGTAGCTTCTGCCGCACAGTCTCCCGATCAGCAGGGAGATACTGGTCTTGCTTATTGAAGGCTAAAACGGCCCGTTGTCCTGCCAACACCCGCTGCTTAAGGACATTGAAGGCAGATTCAGTCAAGTCGCCTGCCGTCACAAACAACACCGCATCTTGCAAAGCCAAGTCGGGAGGAACATCAGCCGAGGCTTCGGGCAGGGAGAATTCTTGGTAGCTAAGGCGAACTGGGCTGGAATCAGCCTCAGGGCCATTTTGCAGGTGATTGAGAAGGGCGGTTTTGCCTGTGTTGCGATCACCCAGCAAGCCAATGGAAAGCGCCTGCCGCTCTAGCCCTGTTTGCAAAGCCTGTACCTGCTCCCGAAACTTGCTCAAAGGAAGCAAGGCCACTTGAGCGGTAGATAGGGTTGAAGCCGATTCCTGCTCTAGGGAAGTCACCAAGGTTTCCAGAGTTGCGATCGCGCGATCAACAGCAGCCCGATCTGGCAGTTTTGTTGACACAGGACGCTGCTGCGGTTGATCACCCCGCAGATGACGCCACCACCAAATACCAGAGCCAAGTGCGATCGCACTCAGCAACGTAGAAGAGTCAAAGAAGTTGAAGTGAATGGTGTCTAACAACCAAAGTGTTGCTGATAGACCAAGGCCACCGAGAAGAATGGGCCGTTTTGAAAACATGGCTTACCCTACTCACCGTTCAGGAATCAAAAAACTTTCCCCAGCTGGCACACCCCCTAATAGGTCTGTACCAATCCACCTAACTCTATTCTACAGAGCCGCCCCAACCTTTAACCTAGTGGGATTTACACCCACTTTAAGGTGAGGTTTCCCCAGGCTAATAGTGCGAACTCTGCCGCCGCCAAGATACCAGAGATAGTGCCCCAGGTAAAAAAACTGAAACCTAAATTTCTAAACGCTAAAGTGAACCACTGAAGTTACCATCCAGTATCCTTCTGCAACCAGATGACCTCTTGGGAAATGTACCAGTTTTAAAAAGCAGCCCCTTAGTTTCCATCAAGTTGCGCTAGCACCCCTAAGATAAAACTTGGATGAACCTTGGCTTCTCTTTACTCGCATCGTAAGCGTTGACTATGCAACCCCCTATCCTTGCTGACACTGTGCTCCAAAGTCGATACCGTATTCTCCACTTGTTGGGGCAAGGCGGATTTGGGCGCACCTACTTAGCCGAAGACCTGGGTCGGTTCAACGAACGCTGTGCGATCAAAGAGTTTGTGCCTCAGCAGGGCGCTGACCACTTCTCAGACAAAGCAACCGAGCTTTTTCAGCGCGAAGCGACCGTCCTTTATCAAATTCAGCATCCTCAAATTCCTCAGTTTCGAGCGACCTTTGAGCAGGATCAACGGCTATTTCTGGTGCAGGACTATGTAGAGGGCACTACCTATCGCGATCTGCTCAACCAGCGGATCGGTCAGGGCATGACCTTCACTGAAGCCGAAGTTCGGCAGTTTCTTCAGCAAATGCTGCCCGTGCTGGCTCACATCCATGCCAAGGGGACTATTCACCGAGACATTAGTCCCGACAACATTATTCAGCGCCAAAATGACCACTTGCCTGTCCTCATTGATTTTGGCGTGGTTAAAGAAGTGGTCACTCGTCTTCAGCGTGAGGGACTGACAGGTCAAGCCACAACTGTAGGTAAGTTGGGGTATGCCCCCAGTGAACAAATGCAGTCAGGTCGGGCCTATCCTAGCAGTGACCTCTATGCCCTAGCGGTGACTGCAGTCGTACTGCTGACGGGCCGCGAACCTCAGGACATATTTGATGACATTAACTTGACCTGGCACTGGCAACGGTTTGCCACTGTTAGCCCTGAACTCGCTCAGGTTCTAAACAAAGCCCTCAGCTATCGTCCGGGCGATCGCTATCAATCAGTCAGTGAAATGGCTCAGGCTCTCGGGGTGATGGGCCGACCGGGAGGCACCGTAGCCGCGCCCTCTGCGGCTGTCCCGCCCGGCAGTGCTTCTCAGATGAGAACAGTGGCTGTGGGGCGCGCCTATCAACCTACCCGAGCAGCGACCACTCCCACTCGGTCTTCTCGGACAGCGCCTGTAACCACCCCAGTTGAGGAAGAACCCTCCCTCTGGGAAAATCCCCTGGCAGTAGCCTTGCTAGGGCTACTACTAGCCCTTGTGGCAGGGCTAGCAGGCTGGAGTCTGGTCCGGATGCTCAATCGTCAACCCCCTGTTGCCACGTCACCCACACCATCCATTACGCTTAACCCGACTCCCACCATAACGCCTACCGTGGTACCAACCGTGACCCCCACCGTCACCCCGAATCAGCCGGTTGAATATAGCCAGCGGTTGGCTTTGACCCTGGGAGAACCCAAAACAGTCACAGGCACCTTACGGGCCAACGAGACAGTTAATTACCAATTCCGGGGTGACGAGGGACAACAACTTCGGGCTCAGCTAGAAGGAGAAGGGGTGCTTTTGACAGTTCTAGGGCCAGATGGACAAGCAGCGGGTGACCAATCCCAGCGAGTATTGGGCTGGCAGGGGAACTTGCAGTCCAATGGTCAATACGTCATTCAGCTCAGCCCTGTTCAGGGGTTATCTCAGAGCAATTATTCCCTCAACGTGAGTTTGGAAGAAGCCGTTGATTCGAGCCCTACTCCTACACCAACGGAAACGTCTGAGCCGACCCCTACAACGGAACCCACAGCTTCTCCCACAAGCGAGCCTCGGGTGCTGGAGCAACGGGTTCAAATAGTAGGGGGAGGAACCAATGCGTCGGTATCGGGTTCGGTGGGGCCAGACCGCGTACGACGTTACGTAATTAATGCTCAGCAGGGTCAGGTTTTGAGTGTAGACGCGCCTACGGTAAGTGGGCCAGTCACGATTGACATTCTCTACCCAGGGGGAGAACCTGTGCCAGGCGCTACCCGAGTTCTCTCCTGGCAAGGAGAGTTACCCGTAGGGGGTGACTTTATGGTAGATGTTCGATCTGCAAGCCCCGCAGACTTTACCCTCAACATTGGATTACAGTAACCCGGCTATGGCATCCCTCAATGCGCTTTTGATTACAGGCACCGATACAGAGGTGGGCAAGACCGTTTTAACCAGCGCACTTGCAGCTTACTGGCAGCGGTTTCAGCCAAATCGTCCATTGGGATTACTAAAGCCATTTCAGTCAGGGATCGGGGATCGGGAACTGTACCAACGACTCTTTTTGCCCACAGCCGATCTAGCAGAAATTACTCCCCAGTTCTTTGAGGCTCCCCTTGCTCCTCCATTGGCCGCAACACTAGAGAATCGGTCGGTGGATCTAGCAGTAGCCTGGAAGGTGCTAGAGCAGCGCTGTCGAGAGTGTGACTGGGTTCTGGTAGAAGCGCTAGGCGGTTTGGGCTCTCCCGTTACGGATGAGCTAACTGTGGCTGACGTAGCATCGGCTTGGCACCTACCAGTGGTGTTAGTCGTGCCTGTGAAACTAGGTGCGATCGCACAGGCTGTCGCCAATGTTGCGCTAGCCCGCCAGTGCCAACTGGAGGTGCGAGGGATTGTACTCAACTGCTCTCAACCTCGCACAGCCGAGGAAATTGCTCAATGGGCTCCTGCCGATTTGATCACTAACTTGACTCAGGTTCCGATTTTGGGCACTCTGCCCTATCTCAACAACCCAGAAGATGTCGCTTCGTTAGTATCAGTGGGGTCTGATCTCAAGCTAGAAGCCCTTGCTCCTCTGGCAGTCTGACCAGTGGGCTCAGGCAGAAAGTGAGCGCTTGAGTTCAAGCACCGGACAATCATAAGTCGAATTTACTTCGAGATAGTTTAGAAACGGTGCTACGAACGCTTTCTTCTTACGCATAATGAAGATAGCGATCCCACCCATCGCCCCCGTTGTCTTTTCCAGTGGCGGTTTGCTTTTCTGCTCCAGCTCGCCGTAGGACTTAGCCTGATTAGTCTGGTGGCCCCATCAGTTCTGCCCCAGGCTGGTCATCTGCCTTCGGTTTCTTAATCTAGTCGGGATGGTTAGTCGCATTGCTAATGAAGGGCATCTTGTGTCCTTTGGGTATTGAGCGACACCTGTTTCGGCTGCCTGAAGACCGGAGGTTCATTCAAGCTCCATAAATGGATTGGTTCGTTCAATTTTTGCCAAATTTAGGGTAGCTTAACGAGCCCAAACCAGAAACCACAGCACACTGGAGGAGGGTCATACCCGATTCCCTGTGGTGAGCTAAATGTTTTTGTTCTATCAGGAAAACCTTTTAAAAAACAAGTCTGCATCATGGTTTCTGCGGTTCCCCAACCTACTTCTCCCCTCTCAGAAAACGTTCGTCTGACGATTGCCGCCCTTCAGCCTCAGATCGTCCAATGGCGTCGGCAACTTCATCAGCAACCAGAACTGGGGTTTTCTGAGCATAAAACAGCTGATTTTATTAGTCGCAAGTTGACTGAGTGGGGAATTCCCCATCAAACCGGAATTGCCCGGACAGGTATCGTCGCAACCGTGACAGGGAATCGGCCCGGCCCAGTATTGGCAATTCGCGCCGATATGGATGCTCTGCCCATTCAAGAACTAAACGAAGTGCCCTACCGCTCTCAGCATGAGGGGGTTATGCATGCCTGTGGTCATGATGGTCATATCGCCATTGCGCTAGGAACGGCCTATTATTTGGCGCAATATCCCGACAGCTTTGTCGGCACCGTTAAGTTCATCTTTCAACCCGCTGAGGAGAGCCCAGGGGGAGCCAAGCCAATGATCGAGGCGGGGGTTTTGACGAACCCAACTGTAGACGCCATTATTGGACTGCACCTGTGGAACAATTTGCCCTTAGGCACCGTAGGGATACGAACGGGTCCCTTGATGGCAGCGACTCAGCTGTTCCACTGCATTATTCAGGGCCGGGGCGGGCATGGAGCCATTCCCCATCAAACGATTGACTCAATCGTGGTAGGGGCACAGGTGGTGAATGCACTGCAAACCATTGTGGCCCGTAATATTGATCCGTTGAAGTCTGCTGTTGTCACCGTTGGAAAATTTCAGGCTGGTTCAGCTCATAACGTGATTGCGGATCGAGCCGAAATTGCTGGCACTGTACGCTATTTTGATCGGGCCTATGATGGCTTTTTTGCTGATCGGCTAGAGCAGATTATTGCTGGCATTTGTCAGGCCCACGGGGCTACCTATCAGTTTGAGTATCAGGCGCTTTATCCTCCGGTGATCAATGACGCTGCGATCGCAGAACTGGTGCGATCAGTTGCGCTGTCTGTCATTGAAACCCCTGCGGGCATTGTCCCCGAATGCCAAACAATGGGGGGTGAGGACATGGCCTTTTTCCTGGAGCAGGTACCGGGCTGCTACTTCTTCCTAGGGTCTGCAAACGCAGCGAAACAGCTTGATTATCCCCACCATCATCCTCGCTTCGATTTTGATGAATCGGTTTTGCCCATTGGGGTTGAGATGTTTGTGCGCTGTGTAGAGACTTATTTAAAGTAGGACATCCTGAAGGGAGAGTGACGGAGCAACAACGGTCAGAAGCAGGAACGTAGGCCTGCCCTCAAGCTGCTTACCTCCCTTCGATTCTTTAAAATCCTTCGCATTTCTCACCATCCTGCTGGCATACCAGTATGCTTAGCATGATTGATTTGCGGGTGAAATATGAGCAATCGGCGAATCTGGACGGCTGGCCTCGCTCTGGTGGCACTTCTGGCAGCGCTGCTGCTAGGAGGGAAAGTATCACAAACGGCTGGGCTGTCAAATGCGGGCCTATCCGTAGCCCACGCGCAAACTCCAGCAACTTCGGCCCCTACGCAATCGCCTGTGGCTGCTCCCGGCCCTGCGGGTGGCTCCGCACCAGGTCAACCTGCTGTTGTCCCAACCCCAGGCCAAACACCTGGCGCTTCCCCGCCCGCTCAGACTCTAGGGGCGCTGCCTATTAGTGGAACTTTTCAAGATCCTCAAAAGCGCTTTGAAATCGGGATTTTGGAGACTATGACAGTCAGTGCTGCGGGGGGCAATCCTTTGTTTCAACAGCCTGATGGGAACTTGGCCTACACCGTTGCCGTAGTGCCTCTGACACCAGGGACAACGAACGCTCTGCCCGATGTGGCTCTACTGCAAGCGGCAAAAGACACTTTTGGCCGAGGAGAAGGGTTTCAGACAACTGGCTTTCAAGCAGTTGAGGGGGGTGGATTGCAAATTTCTTGGTTCGGACGTTTAAGTCAGGGACCAACGCCGCCTAAACCTGTGAGCGGATCTATTTTGGCTAAGCAGCAAGGTAATCAAATCTTTTTACTCCTCGTAGCAGCCCTAGAGCCCAGTAGGGAGCAGGTGGCAGGTGCGATCGCAACACTGGCCCCAACCCTCAAGGTACTGTAGCTGCCTGGTACTCTAGTGAGGGATTGTGCGGTGAGGGGATGTGATTGATCAAAATGCCGAAGTAGGTCGTTTGCGGGATCTCTTGCCAGCCTCTGTCCGGATGAGAACCCGACTCGTGCTGAGCGAAACTCAGCCCCATCTAATTCAAGCCAAATTTCCCAGACCTTGGCATGAAATCCATCTGGTTACCCTCAACCCGACCCTCTGGCCGCAGTTAACTCTACCAGAGCGAGATCTCCTATTTCTACGAACAGCGTGTTGGGTCACCTCAATTAACTTGTTCCAACCGGGTTGGTACCAAGGTCTAGCCGCAGTAGGCTTAGCGGGTACGGCAGTAGAACTGGTGCAGGCCAATGCGTTGGGTCTTTTGGTAACAGGGGGACTAGCAACCCTAGCAGGCGTACAGATCTGGCGCAGTAGCCGCAGCCTTCAACTTGAATTGGCTGCAGATGAGCAAGCGGTGCAAGTAGCCCAACGGCGAGGCTATACCGAAGCCCAAGCTGCACAGGCTCTCATTTCGGCACTTGAAGCCGTCTCCCGCGTTGAGGGACGAGGCACAGGGGTATCCGAGCTTGTGCGGTGTCAAAACCTGCAAAAATTGGCAAAGCTAACCCAACCCACATGATTGCTGACCCCATCTCTCCATCGCTCTCTTTCCAGCCCTGGCAGGGTAGCGTTCATCTTCTGTATACAGTACGGCAAGGCAAAACCCTGCCTCAGCGTAGTTACGCCCAAGCGCCCCTAAAGCTGCAAAGGCCGCTCTACCCAGAAGGCGAGGAGATCTGCCACAGCATTCTGGTTCATACCGCCGGAGGAATGGCCGCCGGGGATAGCCTGGAAACAACCGTTGGGATGGAACCCGGTAGCCGCGCTCTAGTTACGACCGCCGCTGCCAACAAGATCTACCGCAGCACTGGGGAAACGGCTCAGCAGATTACTCATCTCTCTCTCTCCCCTAGCACCTGCCTGGAGTGGTTTCCCCAAGAAACAATTGTGTTTAGTGGGGCTCAGTTCCATCAACAGACGCGCGTTGACTTGGCTCCTGGGGCCATCTGGGTGGGTTGGGACATTACCCGCTTTGGCCGCAGTGCTCGCGGTGAAACCTTGCAGCAAGGCCATTGGCGATCGCACTTAGAGGTGTGGCAATCAGGCATTCCCCTATGGTGCGATCGCCAGTTTTTGCAGGGCGGCAGCGACGTGCTAACCAGTCCCCATGGCTTGAACGGACATCCAGTGATTGCGACCCTAGCGCTGCTGGGTTGGAACCCTACCGCTGACCATTTGGAGGCTATTCGCGCCCTATGGCATTCCAGCGGGGGTGAAGTGGGCGTTACTCGCTTGCAGCAAGGACTTTTGTGCCGCTACCGAGGCCCTTCTAGCCAGCTAGCTCGGCGCTGGTTTGGGGCGGTCTGGGAACAGCTGCGTCCCGACTATCTCAACCGTCCTGCTTGCTTTCCTAGAGCTTGGGCGATCTGAGGTGAAAACATGGTAAAAAACTGGGGGCATGACCTCAGAACCAGGGAAAATGCCCGACAGATTCACCGCTACAGCCACCCACTTCTAACCACCCTATCGGCAGGATTGGCATGCAACTAACACCTCAAGAAAAAGATAAATTGCTCATCTTTACCGCGGCTCTAGTGGCTGAGCGCCGTAAAGCACGAGGACTCAAGCTCAATCATCCGGAGGCAGTGGCCTACATTTCTGCGGCAATTCTGGAAGGGGCTCGTGATGGGCGCACGGTAGCAGACCTCATGAGCTATGGCACCACCCTATTGACCCGTGAGGACGTGATGGAGGGCGTGTCCGAAATGATCCACGAAGTGCAGGTAGAGGCGACCTTTCCCGATGGCACTAAACTGGTCACTGTCCACGATCCCATCCGCTAGGTCTGCTGATGTCTCACCCTGAATCAGAACACTCACCCGAGGATTTTCCCCTCGACGCAGCAACCCGCCAGACAGTGCTAGAGGCTCTACTCGATAAGCTCGATCACTATGTGTTTCCGGACGTTGCCGAACAGATCCAGCAAGATATTA
>DATNQF010000102.1:0-27292 GCA_036702855.1 Trichocoleus sp.
CAGTCGATGCCTCGCCCCGTAGTACAAGCCACTTTTCAACTGGAGCCAGGGCACGATCCAAAGGTCGTGACGAGCGATACCCTGGCGGATTTAGAGCAGCGGCGGGCGACCCAGCCTTACGACATGCCCAGTTGTGGCAGCGTATTTCGCAATCCTAAACCTCACAACGCAGGTTGGCTGATTGAGCAAACGGGTCTCAAAGGCTATCGCATTGGCAATGCTCAGGTAGCCGAGCGCCATGCAAACTTTATCCTGAACTGTGGAGGCGCATCAGCAACAGATATTCTCAAGCTGATTCACCACGTGCAAGACCAAGTCGAGGCTCGCTGGTCTTTGCGGCTCAAGCCTGAAGTGAAAATGGTGGGGGAGTTTCCCCCCATGTGAGATTCAGGCCGCAGGGCGTTAGAATCGGAGAGCTTATCCAGAGTTTCGGAACAGCGTTACAAGGTTTTAGCATTATGTCTAAAGGATTTGGCGGATTTGGCGGACTGGGCGGCAAGATGAAGGAACTTACTGAAGCCTTCAAAAAAGCTCAGCAAATTCAGGAAGGAGCCAAGCAACTCCAGGAAGAACTGGAGCAAATGGAGATTGAAGGAGAATCAGGCGGTGGCTTGGTAAAGGTGGTTATGAGCGGTAACCAGGAACCACGCCGTGTCGTGATTGCCCCAGAAGCTTTAAACGAAGGCGCTGAAATGCTAGCGGATTTGGTGACCGCTGCGATGAAAGATGCTTATGACAAGTCCACCGCCACTATGCGCGAACGCATGGAGGCGTTGACGGGTGGGTTAAATCTACCTGGACTGTAAACATCATCTGCTGTGGGAGTGAGGTGTCATGGTGACCAGACTGCTTTTTGTGTGTTTGGGCAATATCTGCCGGTCTCCCTCAGCGGAAAACATTATGAATCACTTGATTCAGCAACGGCAGCTGTCGGATCAAGTTACGTGTGACTCGGCAGGCACCTCTAGCTACCACATTGGAAGTCCACCAGATCGACGGATGACGGCGGCAGCTCAGCATTATGGCATTACCCTTCAGGGGCGTGCTCGGCAGCTTGAGCCGGAGGATTTAGCGTCTTTTGATTGGATCCTGGCTATGGACCAGGAAAATTACCGCGATATTTTGGCACTTGACAGATCAGGGCTCTATCACGCCAAGGTAAAACTGATGTGTGATTTTTGCCGCCACCACTCCAACCGAGAGGTTCCTGACCCATACTATGGTGGGCCAGAGGGATTTGACTATGTGGTCAATCTGCTTATGGACGCCTGTGAAGGACTTTTAGATTTTGTCCTAGAAAATCCGGTGCCAGCGTCTCAAAGCTGAAAGGAGCCGATTGGTGATCAGGATTCGTCGGAAAACACAAGCAGTCGGTAATCTGGTTAGACGCTTAGGCTGGCTTAGTTTAGGAACCGGACTAGCTCAACTCCTTGGGCTGACGTTGCAAGGTGTAGGTTGTGGCTTTGGACAACCGGCTCTGGCAGCAGAGCGTATTATTGTTGCCTACGGACCAGCAGAGCGCTCCATTCAGGTTGAAGACTTAGAAACCTTCGCCCAGACGGGTCAGCTTAGCCGACAGTTGAGTGAGTATATCCAGATGCTGGGATTGTCACCGAATCAGGTGGCACAGTTTCAAGAGGCTCTCAATACGCGGATCGATATCAATGCGATCGCAGTTGGTCAGTTTCTCTACACCGCCCAGGGCAAGTTTTTATTGAAGCAAGTCGCCCAGGTCGTTCAAACACCATCACGCAGAGCAGGCTTTTCGGCGACACGGGCAGCTTTGATTTTGGCAGCATCTGATCAAGATCAAGGGCTGACGATTCTCAATGTCTTAAGGTATTTCCCGACAGAGTCTGTTCGCGTGGATGTCCGGCGGGGGCTAGCGATTGCAGGTATCTTGAACGAGACGTTGGTTTCCTCTAGCCGAGCAATTGAGGCAATTCAAACTCAGTCAGAAACGGTTACGGCCCAAACCCCCCCAGAAGTACTCGCTGCGCTCACACCTGCCTATTCTCAGCTAAGAGCTCAGCAGCTCTATGATGTTGAGGTTTTTGATTTTTTTGTGCCAGGAGTAGTCGTTCCTGCGCTGTTTTACATGCCGCAGCCCAAATCTGGCACGGGAGCTTCCCCCTTCAGCCATCCCTTAGTGGTAATCTCCCACGGGCTGGGTAGTGACCGGGAAGCCTTTGATTACCTGGCTCGATATTTAGCAGGAGCAGGGATAGCGGTTGTCTCTGTAGAACATACAGGCAGCAATGCAGGGCAATTGTTCTCTCTACTAGAAGGCCGGGCCAACTTAGTCACACCCACCGAAGAATTTATTGACCGCCCCCGCACTATTTCTCGAACATTAGATGCACTGGAACAGGAAACCCGGCGCAATGTTCGACTTGCTAGACGTCTAGATCTCAGCCGTATTGGGGTGATTGGTCAGTCTTTTGGGGGCTATACCGCATTGGCCCTAGCAGGCGCAACGATTGACTTTACCTACTTAGGCGAGCAGTGCTCACCCACCACCCTAAATTTAAACGTGTCGCTGCTGTTGCAGTGTGAAGCAACGCTGCTGACAAATCCAGGCAATTCATTGGTCGATCCCCGCATTCGGGCCGTGTTTGTCATGAACCCGATTGGTAGCGCTTTGTTTGGACCCAATGGTTATGCCCAGATTGATGTCCCGATCATGATGGTTGCAGGTGCAGGCGATACTATTGCCCCTGCCTTCCCAGAGCAGATTAATCCCTTTACCTGGTTGACCACGCCCGATCGCTATTTGCTGTTGGTTGGAAATGGCACTCACTTCTCCGTGATTGAGAACAATGACAATGAGCAACCCATTCCCGTTCCACCTGCCGTTATTGGGCCTCGGCCTGATATTGCCCAGGAATACATGAAGGTTCTGAGTCTGGCCTTCTTTGGGACGTATTTGCAAGGGAATGCGCAGTTTCGCTCGCTACTCCAACCAGCCTTTGTGCAATCCCTTGGGGTAACTCCCCTACCTCTGAGCCTCGTGCAAGATCTCTCTACGCTTCCAGTTGGAACTACGCCACCCCAGACGACTCCTCAAGCTCAACTGCCCCTCTCGACTGAGTCCATTCCCATGCGGTAAGGTGAAGGGCTGACTCTTAAGCAGGAAACGTGTTTGTGCAGGGATTTCTCAACCTCAATAAGCCGAGCGGGCTGACCTCCCACGATTGCGTTGCTCGCGTGCGACGTCTATTACGCACTAAGAAGGTGGGGCATGGAGGCACACTCGATCCGGCTGCTGAGGGAGTTTTGCCCATTGCGGTTGGTCGGGCAACCCGGTTACTGCCCTACCTAGCTTCGGGCAAAGCCTATCAAGCTGTGATTCGCTTTGGGGTCACTACTACAACGGATGACTTGGAAGGGGAAGTTCTGACTCAGCAGTCTGCTGCTCATCTTCAGTGGGCTCAAATTCAAGCAGCACTGCCTCAGTTCTTGGGTGTGATCGAGCAAGTTCCTCCCAGCTATAGTGCTATTCAAGTAGGAGGCAGACGCCTTTACAATCTGGCGCGGCAGGGTGAAGCCGTAGAAGCGCCGATCCGGCAGGTGCAGGTAGACAAGATCGAGAAGTTGGCTTGGCAGGCAGGAGGGTTGCCAGAACTGACAGTTGCGATCGCATGTGGACCCGGCACCTACATTCGCTCCATTGCCCGTGATTTAGGAGCTGTACTAGGAACAGGGGCAACGCTGGCTAAGCTGCTACGGACCCATAGCAATGGGTTTGACCTAGCCAATAGTTTAACGCTGGACACGTTGAAAACTCAGGTTGAGGCAGACACAGTAGAGTTAATGCCGCCTGAGCAAGCATTGCGTCATTTGCCGATTCTGAACTTACCGGGGGAGTTAGCGCTTCGCTGGCGGCAGGGGCAGAAGCTCGAAGCCCCTCCCAACTTAACAGCGGATGGAATCTACCGGGTCGTGGATGAAGCAAATCAGTTTTTAGGCATTGCCCAGATTCAAGATCGTGAGGAGCAGAGGCTGATCCTCGCCAAAATGGTCTACGAACCGCTGGGATAGCAGGATTTGGTCGGTCTGCCTAGCCACTCAGCAGAGTATTTCCGCTAGTAGAAAGAGGCAAAGAGTTAGATGGGCAAAATCTACCTCATCTCGTTGTACCTACTGCGGCTCGGTCGGTTGCGGCTGGTTAAGCTGCTCCAACAGATTGCCCAGTTGCCGTTGGCTCTCCCCATAGCGTTGCCAGTCGCCCTGCTGCAGGGCTTGTTGTCCTACCTCGTAGGCTTCCAATGCAGAGTTCAACAAGCTGGAGAAATTCTCTGGAAGGCTGGGCGCTGATGGGGAAATGGCTGGAGGATCCTGATTAGGACGATTGGCTGCGGCTGTTCCCTGACCAAAAATGGCGTTTAGCCCTTCCTCCAAAGTTTCCCGCATCACAACGCGATCGCTATAAGCCACAATCACGCGTTTGAGTTCTGGTAACTCACCCTGTTCTGCTCGTAGATAGAGCGGTTGAACGTACAGTAGGGATTGTTCAATAGGAATTACTAGCAGATCACCCCGCAGCACCCGCGACCCCTGCTGACTCCAGAGAGTAAGCTGTTCAGAGATTTCAGGAGTCTGACTAATGCGGGCCTCAATCTGTCCGGGACCATACACTAGCTCCTGCTTCGGGAAGTCATACAGCAGGAGTTTGCCGTATGCTTCACCATCAGAGCGGCCTGCCATCCAGGCCACCATGTTGTCCTTATTCGCCGGGGTAAACGGCATGATCTGAATGAACTCTGGCCCATCAAAACCAGGCAGCCGCATGATGACGTAGTAAGGCTCCATCAGCACCTGAGTATCCCCACTCGTCTGAGTCGGAAAGCGCCACAGATCCTCCCGGTTGTAGAAAACCTCAGGATTTGCCATGTGGTAAGTCCGATACATCTGGGCCTGAACTGTGAAGAAGTCCTGGGGATAGCGCAGGTGCGATCGTATCTGCGACGGCATTTGGGTTCCCGGCTCAAACAGCGTCGGGAACATCCGACGGTAAGTGGCTAAGATTGGGTCTTGCTCATCTAGAGCAAAAAACCGCAGCGTACCATCGTAGGCGTCGATCACCACTTTGACCGAGTTGCGAATGTAGTTGATGTTTTGGTTGGCCAGAGTGGTCAGGGTTTCATTCTGCAAAACCTCTGCAACATCATTGCTGCGACTCAGGGGTTCAGAGTACGGGTAATGACTACTCACCGTGTAGGCATCCACAATCCATTGCAAGCGGCCATCAATCACCGCAATGTAAGGATCGCCATCTAGTGTGAGAAAGGGGGCAATCTGTCGCACCCGATCCAGCACTGATCGGTAGTAATGAATGCGAGAGTTGGCAGTGAAATAATTTGAGAAGATCAGCTTGAAATTGGTTAGGTCGTAGGCATAGACCAAACGCCGCAGAAAACCCCCTAGTGGTACTCCACCTTGACCGTCATAGCGGAACGGCGCATTTTGGTCACCTAAGGGATAGTCAAATTCTTCAGTACCCGTGCCTGTAAAGATGTAATCGCGCGTGTCCTCGCCGTAGTAGATACGGGGCTGTTCAATCCGCAGATCAACCGAAGCGACGGGAGGAATATTTTTCACAAACAGCTCAGGCAAGCCATCCGGAGTAACCTGATTTACTGGGCTCATCACTAAGCCATAGCCGTGAGTAAATTTGAGACGTTGGTTAATCCAGGTTTGGGCCTCGCGAGGAACTTGGTCGTAGGCCAGTTCCCTCGCCGATACCATCACCTGACGGTAGTTGCCGTTGAGAGTGTAGCGATCTAAATCAACATCATTGAAGCGGTAATACAGGCGGATTTCCTGAAGCTGTCGATAGGTGCTCAGCAGAGGCTCCGTGTCCCATAGGCGGATGTTCTGCACCGTAGATTGATTCGCCTGGACAAGCTGACGGTTTAGCGTTTCGGTAGCAGGAAAGGGTTCGCTCTGTACTTGATCTAGATTGTAGGCTTGCCGAGTGAACTGGATGCTTTGGGTAATGTAGGGCCGTTCCTTCTCCAGCTCGTTAGGCTCAACCACAAATTTCTGTTGCAACCAGGGATACAGGCCGTTGATCAGCACCAAGACCCCCAGGTAAACCAAAATCGCAAACGTGGGCAGTGAAAAGCCGCTACGCCAAAGCGACAAGATAAACAGGAATGCTACAGCTAGCGAGACAAAGCTCATCAGCCAATAGGCTTGTAAGCGGGCATGCTCATCGGTGTAGCCAGCACCAAACACCACGCCTGTGGGGGAATAGAGCAGGTCGAAACGGGCTAACCAAAAACCGACTCCAACCAGTAGCGCCACCCCTGCTAGCAAGATGCATAGGTGCGTTTTGGCCTCCCCGGTCAAAAAATATTTCCAGCCCCGTTCAGGGCGAATTTCGCCCTTAAGCACATAGACTCCCACCGACAGGAACAAGCCCCAAAGCAGCAGGCCCATCAGGTTGTCCTGTAGGGCATGGTAGAAGGGGAGTTTGAATATGAAAAAGCTGATGTCTCGGTTAAATAGGGGGTCACCGAGGTTGAATAGCGTAGGGTTGAGAACCTTCAGCAGCGTTTCCCAAGCCGCAGCGCTGCGTAGTGCTGCATTAAGAGCAAGTAGAACGGTAAGGGTAATCGCCCCATAGAACGGCAACTTTTGCAGTGTGGCCGGATCGCCTCGATCGGCGTATTTCTTCTCAAGAAAGGTGTAGGTGCGATCGCGCGTATTTCTCTCTGCAAGTTGATAGTTGCCCCAGAGAAACACTCCATACAACACAAAGGTGAGCAGCCCAATCCCGACTTGCCAGCGCAACCGAGTCCAAAAAACGGCTTCAAAACCAACAGAGGCAAACCACCAGGAGTCGGTCAGCAAGTGAACCAGGGTTCCTATAAGGGTTAGCCCAAAGGCAAGAACCAGGATCCAGGGAAGATATCGGCGCAGGCGAATAGGTTCAGCGGGAGAATATTTCACAGCAGGACTACAGGGCAAAACTGTCCACAGGCAATAGCTCTAGCTTAATAGACCAACCGTGGGGCAAAGAGACCAACGGTTGTCTTTCTTAGCACGCCGAGGTTATGCGCTTCTTAAGTAAGGTCACCACGAATCAACCCTCTTTCCTCCTCAATCTTGGCTTCTTCGATCTCCTTATCCACTGCCCGCTGTAGGTTAGCTAGGTAAAACTCCATTTTGTGGTCATCTACCGAGTCCAAACCAGGCCGACCAAAGGCTTTCAGAAAACCCAGCAGACGGTCAGGTATCCGCTGAAAGGGAAAGGAGTGACGCCGGAGACTCCCGCGAAAATCAAAGTAGCGGAAATGTCCCATATGGCCATAGACCCGCGTCGGTGCCCAGGGTAGGAGCGGGGGCGGAATCAGCGGCACCACATCATTGTTGTTGGCATAGCGGTAAATGCGATCGCGCATTTTGCCGTTCATATGGTTAACCATCGTCCAGTCAGCAATTCGAGGCTGACCAAAGGTGTAGAGGCCGCTGACCTTAAAGCCCTGACAGTCCAGAGAGATCGTTGCCATCGCTGCTAGCGCTCCTCCTAGGCTGTGCCCCGTGATCCACAGCCGGGTTTCTGGCGTTTCCCACTTCCTCAGAAAGGTAACTACATCTTTCTCAACGCTCTGCCAAGCATCCAAAAAGCCCCGATGCACCATACCTTTAGGCGGAACCGACTTTTGATCGGCTAGCAGTGTGAACTGCTTCAGGCGAATCTTAAAGTTGGTGCGCCAATCATTAAGCTGTTGGCTACCCCGAAACACCAAGATAATGTCTTTACCCTGACGAAATATAAACGCCTGGGTGTCAGTGCTTAGCATGTTCAGATAGCGGAAGTTCTCACGAATATCGTAGGCATTGTCCGGCTGTCCCTCGGTGACCCACTTGTTTACCAAGTCAACCACGTAATCGTGGGGCGACATTGTTTTCCATTGATTGTCGGTGTCTTCGCTGACCCACTTGCGCACAATGTCGTTGACGTACTCTTGGTCCTCGTAGACTAGGTGGGCCGCTTTGGCTAGGGTCAGGGCTCGATGAGTATCGTACTTTCGTTCCTCAGCAATGGCATTGAAGTCGCGGGTGGAGTAGGGGGGCGGCAAAATTTTGTAACCGTAACGCTCAAACAGCTTTTTCACATGGCCGTAGCCAGCCCAGTGGATGTAGTGAAAAAGCTGATCGTAAAATCCAGACCCGCCCTTACGACGATAGTTGCGATCGCCAATCAACTTGACCCAATGAATCACGAAGGGTTTGAGATCTTTAGCGGAAACCATGCCTGCATCAATGAGCGTGTCGAGGTGCTCCAACCCACTTAAAAAGGAGTCAAACCAGTCACGCAGGATGATCTCAATGACAAATTCTTCGTTTTCATACTGCTCAAACACCGCCATTGATTGGGGATTGCTAGAGTTGCGCTGAGCTAATCGCTTGATTTCATCAAGTCCCTGACGCGTCTTAACCATCTGATCGTGAGATCTCAATGCTCGCCGCAACCGAGAATCGTTGGCCTCAAAGGTCAGCCGTCGCCCATCTTTAGGGTGGTTGATATAAAACAGGCGGTACTCCTCGTAGTCGAGAATATCCAGCACATTGCGAACCGCATCGCGCTCTCGAAAGGCCTTGACCTCTTGGCGAATCAGCTCAACTCGTTGCCAGCGTCGCTGCCGCTGATAGAGAGATAACCAGGCCAAAGCTACCAATGCCCCAGTTGTCAAACTTGCCGCCATCAACCAGAGAGGAATCCCATCAAAAAAGTCTCTGCGTCTAGCCCAATCCTCTGAGCGCATGGAATCTTGACCGTAGAACTGGCTGAGCAGGGACTCTGAGCCACCAGCTCGGTCAACCGGGACAGTGCCCTCGTTCACAGAAATCGCCACCGCAGGAGTAGTCGCGATGACTAAGGTTGTACCCAAGAGAGTGATGAAATGTCGAATCCCCATGGTTAGCCTGATTGATACGCAAGAGGGCGGTTAAATAATCCCTAGATGCTATCTGGAAAACCAACCCTCAGGGTCTGTTCTTAATAGCTTTGATGGAATTGTCCATGCAGATTACTTTTCCTAACTCGTGGCCGACTTCTGCGGAAGCTGCGATCGCACTCCAAAAGCAGCTTCGCAACCAGGTCATTACCGCCGATTATCTACCTGAAACCATTCAGACAGTTGCTGGAATAGATGCCGGATTTGAAGACGAGGGCACTGTCACCCGTGCCGCTGTTGTTGTGCTCACGTTTCCCGATCTCGTTCCCATCGACGAAGCTCTAGTGCGTCGCCCTACGACCTTTCCCTACGTGCCAGGGTTACTCTCTTTCCGCGAAGTGCCCGCCGTGCTTGATGCCTTAGCTGCTCTCAAAACTGAGCCCGACCTGATTTTGGTCGATGGTCAGGGAATTGCTCACCCCCGTCGCCTCGGAATTGCCTCTCACCTGGGTCTACTCATTGATCGCCCCACTATCGGAGTTGCTAAGTCACGGCTGGTAGGAACCCATGACCCCGTACCCACCGAAAAAGGAGCCTGGGTGCCCCTAATGGACAAGTGCGATCGCATTGGAGCCGTACTCCGCAGCCGCGCCGGGGTTAACCCCCTCTACATCTCCCCTGGCCACCGCATCAGCCTTGAAACTGCCCTCGACTACGTCCTCCGTTGCACCACCCGATATCGCCTCCCCGAAACTACCCGCTTAGCTGACCGCCTAGCTTCCTCCCGCAAAGGCCTATCTGCCCTCCCCACTTCAACCCCCGACACCCAAATGAATTTATTTGGATGACTCTCCTCTGCCATCACTTCTCCCTCTTCCCTTCTCCCCCTGCTGCTTTCTCGTTTCAAGTTCCGTAACCCCTATGTCACAATGGGCCGTATCTCCTAGCTTAGAAGGGTGGCTGTATCAGTGGAGCCGTCTTTTTCTTCTCAAGTTCAGCCTGGATTACCCGAGGAATCTCTAACACCTCGGCAGTTAGACAACATTAAAGCCCAGCTTGATCTGGTGCTGCTGGCCTTGGAAACCCTGACCGGACTTGGATCAGATGCCATGCTGACAGCAGCAAAGGCATTGGGGATGGAGGAATTTTTGAGCGATCGCGTCAGTTTGTGGCGGTTGCGGCAGGCCAGCCCTTTGCGTAAAGGCCAAGGCCGCAAAAAGTTAGATGTGGAGGAGGCGCGGGCACTAGTCCTGGTCTGCTGTCATCTGGCTCGTCAACACCAGCGGGTGGTTCGTCAAACCGTTAGCTTGCTGGAGAGTGCGTTGGAACGGGGTCAACCCCTTCATCGGGTGTCCCAGTTAGGCGATTACTTAGATACCTTTAGCAACACCTATCAGGAGCGCATGGAAGGGGACTCAGACGCAACTCCTGATGAATTAAGCGCGCTGGCCCTTAGGCTTTTGACGGATCTGCTGTTTTATAGCGGAGCCAGTGGAGAGCGACGACTTTGGCTATACCTATTGGACCGAGCGAAGTAAGCAGCCATGACGCCGACCTCTGAACTCACCTCTCTCAACTACACCTCACCCACCTGCACCTTAGGTCTCATGGGTGAGCTATCATCGCTGAGCCGAGTGGCCGAAAAGCCGATCCTAAAACGGTTACGGTTTGAGTTACAGATTCGCACTGGGGAGGGCGACCTAGTAGTAGAGGTCAGGGGAATGCGATCGCAACTGCTAGCGCTCACAAATACGGTACAAACCTACGTCCAAAATTATCTCGACACCCCCAGTGACAGCCCAGAACTTCCCAGCCCTACGACAACAGAAGGTATTTCGTTACAGCCTGAAAGCTTAACGCGCCAAACCCTTGTCTTAGGTAATCTGGCTCCACGCAGCGGTCCCCAGCAAGTGGCTTTGAATACCTTGCAGCTTGCCGATCTTGCGGATGTTCTCGATCAATTAGAAGCGGCTGTGGCTATCCTGCCAGCGGAGATGGTACCCGCTTCAGTTCAGTCTCGTCGCCCACCATCGCGCCGCTTTGCCTGGGCGGGTTCGACTGCTGCGGCAGCACTGCTAGTAGTCGTAGGAGCCAGTACCGTCCTCCCTGGCATTCTCAACCAAGGACGTGTGTCTCAACCTGAAACTGCTTCCGCGCCTGACCTCATACCTCCTGAACCAGAGGTATCTCCAAGATCAGGAGGAATCATAAGTCCCCCTTCTCTTGAGATACCCACGGCTAAAACAAGTGAACCCTCTCCGGCCAGGAGTCCTCAGCCTACCCCTCAAACTGCGCCGGGTGCGATCGCAAATCAGCCAAGCCAAGCCCCCGCTTTGCCGCCTTCTGGCAGAGAAACTCAAGGATTCGGGTCTGCTACACCCAATACAACTCAGCCCCCCAGGTCTCAAACGGATTCTCCTACCCAACCTCCTCAACCCCAAGCGGTTAATCCTGAGATCGCTTCCCTACCCAATTCTCAAGCTGCCTCAAAAATTCCTGAAACAGCACCCACCCCCTCCCCAGAGCAAAGCTTAGAGCAGGGTCAAGCCACCCTATCTGCTCCGGCTCCTGAAGGAGGAACAGCGGCAGCAAACGACCAAGCGGATCAAGCTGCCGGGGCTTCCAACCGAACGGCCAACATCCCGGCAGACGAAGTTGCAGAGCAATCGATAGCAATTCTACGGGCCAGATTACAGAGGCAGTGGACTCCTCCCGCAGATTTAAGAGTTCCGCTAACCTACGTTTTAGTGATTGATCCCACAGGAACGTTGCAATCTGTCGTTCCTCAGGATAGGGCGGCTGAGGAATATCGCGATCGCATTCCGACACTGACTCCTGGTGCATTGCTGACCCCAGCGCAGGAAACACGCCAATCCCTCAGACTAACGTTGTTTCCCTCAGGGACAGTTATCCTAGCACCGATCATCAACAGCGAACCTGAGTCCCCTTAAAGGACTGACCTACAAGGTAGTGGTTTGACAAGATTAAAAGAAGGCATTCAGTCTGTGTCATTGCGAGCCTGAGAAGCAATCTTCGCTCAAGAACTGCTGCACCGAGATTGCTATAGACCTACGGGCATAGCTACGCTTTTCTTGAATGCCCTTGGGTTATGCGCTCTGCACTCTGCGAGAAGGAAGCTACGCAATGACAATGCATATCTTTAGGCTTGTCAGTCCAGTAGAAAAGTTAAAGGCAGACTTTTCTAGAGGTTGGCCGGAATAAGAGCTAAGCGTCTGAAGGTCTCTTCTTGTGCATCGCTTTGCGCTGGCGGGCCACCGACATTGCCTTATCTACTGGAAAACCCACAACAGGAATTACTTGGAAGCGACGTTCTGTTTCTAGCTTCTTAAGCTCGGTGTAATCGACCCAATGAATGCAGTCCACCGGGCAAGTATCAATCGCTTCCTGAATCACCTCTTCAGGATCACTGTCCTGACTGTAGACTCGGGAACGCCCATAATCAGGCTCAATATAAAAGGTATTGCGGGCAATGTGGGCGCAATGCTTACAGCCGATGCAGGTAATCTCATCGACGTAAACTCCCTTCTGGCGCAACACTCCGCCCAGTTCAGGCTCAAATCCGGTGCGGGCTTCCTGCTCTCGCAATTGTCCACCCAGTTCAGGCTCTAACCCAGTCGGCTGTTCGCTAGTATTCTCACCAAAGAAAAACGAATCATCCATCGGTCTACCTAGGTTCCTTGTGAACGCCTAGACGCCAAGCAGGTTCACATCCCACCATCGCAACTAGGCTGATTACAAGACAAGGGGCTTAAGGCCCCTTGTCGCATCAATATAACCTTGTCGTAGAAATGTCTCGGATAATTAACCGTTCCAGCGCTGCACTACCAGGCGAATGGAGCCATCGCTGTTAACTTGCTGTTCAGCCACCTGAAAGCCTTTTTTGGAAGACTCATTGATAACGGTGTGAAAAGCATAGCGCTGAGTCACCTGATTCAGGAAACCATCTACCGTGAGCGGCTGCTTCCAATATTGGAGATCTGCTACCAACTCATAGTCATGAGTTTCTGGATTACAGCGGAAGCCAATGTCATAACCGTTGTCTTGCTCAATGACAACGTCCGCAACTTGAGTTTGGCCTTGGTATCCCCGAACCTGGCTAGGGCCAACCTTCCAGTCAGTGCCCAAGTCGGTCAGGGCAGCCTGTAGGGATTCGAGGTTACGGATTTTGGTTTTAATCTGGCTAAAGTGTGACATGTTAACCGCAGATAAACTAAGTAGACGAGGACTAAAATCTGATTACCACTCGCTGTAAGAAACCTGAGCCTTAGTCTGCTCTGAGGTCGTTTGAGTTACAGGCTGAGTGTAGTAGTCAGAGGTCATCTGCTGGGAAACCACTTTACCGAGTTGCGCTTCAATTGCGGCGGTCACTTCAGTGCAAGAAGCGCCTACAATGCCCGTCACCATTTCCTTAACACGGCCGTCAGGATAAATGATGAACTCAAGTGTTTCCATAACAGTCCTGAACCTCTACATTTATGTACGTTAAGTTCTGTAAACTGCACTAACCTCTGTCTATCGGCTTGTTAACCGTTTTTTGGAGTGGCCTGAAACCCCCTCTGATGCTACCAAGCAAGCTCAGGACTAGTTGAGAGGTTTCATTGTAAAAATTAATGCAGCTTATTGAACCTGCGAGTCGGCACATCGACTAGATGTAGTTTCGCGTAACTTCTAAAACCCGTCAAGCCAGAGATTTTACAAAGCTGATGATAGAGAGGCTATAAGCGATTTTTTCGACTCTGGTTTTATATTTCTTCACACAAAAGGGTCTACCCACCAGAAGATCGCAGGTCTTTGCTATGTATAAGTACTTAGTAAATCCTGTCAAGTTTGGCCGCTAATTAGCGGGTCTGTAAGAAGTTAAGAACCCGCTGAGGGGTTTTGAGGTCTCCCGAAAGCTTCCTCACAGGACTCGGCCACGCCCGTACTAATGTTGGCGTCACTGAAATCTGATCTGCTTCAGCCTGCTCAGGGTGTTGAGTTACGTCGATAACCTTTAGGGTGTAAGGCTGTTTAAGAATAGTTTCAAACGTTTCATGGAGCAGGCGAAGAAGTTCTTCTGTTAATGCTGTCTCAGCCCCATTAACAAACAGGCGAAAAATAAATGCCTGACTTTCTTCCGAGGCAGGGGATGGCACAGACAAGGGATAGGGGATGCTGGTAGGTGCGATCGCTTTTTTCACCCGCAGGATCAAGTCGTGATTCTCCCAAAGTTGGGGGAACTGTGGCCGATACGTCTCAATTAAGGCAGGCGAACAACTGGTGGGAGAAGAATAAACAGGTTGCCAGCGCACTGCATCTAGGGCAAAAACTGTGTTGAGTAGCGATTGAAACCGCAAGACTTGAGGATAGGCCTCTGCCAACGTGATGGGCTGTTGGGAAACAGGGTCAATCCAGCGATCGAGAGTAGCCGTGTAGGCCGGCAGCAAAAAGTAGGGTGGATCGGGCAGGGCAAAATGCTCTTGAAGCGTCGCACAAAGGTCGAGGTGCCAGCGAGCCCGCTTCTCGGTATCAATGCAATAAACGAGATCACCCCCAGGTGTAAACAGGGCAATGCCCTTATACGCCTGGGGGTTAGTTTGGGAAAGGCTAGTCGGAGTATGGGGCCGTAAAGGTACCAATCCTAGACACGCCCACGCAGAATTTGAGCCATTTCGTTCTGTTTCGGGGACATTTCCAAAGCAGTCTCCTCTGTAATGCGCCCTGCTTCATAAAGTGCATACAACGACTGGTTCATAGTGCACATACCGTCGAAGGTACACTTCGGAATCAGCGCTTCCACTTCATCTAACTGACCACGCAGAATATAGTCCTTAATTGCGTCGGTATTAATCAAGATATCGTGGAAAGCGGCCCGCTTACCGTCTGTTGTCCGGCACAGACCTTGCGCAATTACCGCCACCAAAGATTCTGCTAGAGAAACCCGAATTGGAGCCTGCTGCTCAGGTTCAAACAGGTTAAGAATCCGCTCAATCGTCTTAACGGCGCTGTTGGTGTGTAGGGTTCCCATCACCAAGTGACCTGTTTGGGCCGCTTTTAGTGCTGTGGTAACGGTTTCCTTGTCCCGCATCTCACCTACCAGAATGATGTCTGGGTCTTCCCGCAGCGAGGCTTTCAGTGCGTTGTCAAACTTGTGGGTATGCATGCCCACTTCCCGCTGCTTGATCAGCGATCGCTTACTCATGTGAACGAATTCAACAGGGTCTTCAATCGTAATGATGTTTTTAGGCATCTCCGTGTTGATGTAGTCAATCATTGCGGCCAGGGTCGTGGACTTACCCGAACCCGTTGGCCCTGTCACCAACACCAAACCTTTGTGATAGTGGCAGACATCCCGGAACACGGAGGAAAACCCAAGTTGATCCAGCGTCAGAATCTTTACTGGAATCAGACGGAGTACCATTGCTGGACCCCGCAACGAGTCAAATACGTTGATCCGGATTCGGGTGAAGTCGTATTGAGCAGCGCCGTCGAAGTCTAATGTCTGCTTGAACTCCTGAATCTGCTCAGGCTTCATAATCTCCGCCAACCAGCCATAAAAGGTGGCTTCGTCCGTGACGGGGTATTCAGTAATAGCAATTTCGCCCCGTTCTCTAAAGCGAGGCACCTCACCCACACCTAGGTGAACGTCGGAGAATCCCTTATCAAAGGCTTCTCGAACAATTTTTTCTAAGGTCAATCCCGTGCCTACTTTGACCCCGACTGCGCTAGTTGGAATGGGGGGCGGAGCAGCTGGACGATGTCCAGCAGGCGCAGCAGCGACTGGAGGAGCAGATGGACGTGGCGGGGGCGGGGGCGGCGGGGTTTGCATATTTCGGGGAGCGGGGTTACGCGGTAGCTCACTCATAGGTCGCCTCTAGATACATCTATGCTGATAGACTGAATTAACAGGTAAAGCGGGGCGGACAGATTACCTATTTGTCCTTAATGATCCATAGATTTCCCAAATCTTCAAGATAGGTTAACGGCAAACCCCAAGAAATTCTGGGCTTTAAAACTCTGGGCATTAACTTAAGGCCGAGAGCAGGGCAGCCTACCAAACGGCATTGTCTACTCCACAAGCTACAGCCCTAGCAGGCCGCCAGAAACGAGCTAGGAAACACAACAAGTAAAGACAGCTACCTGCATTCGAAACAAAACGGCACCCTACTGGACAAGGCTAAAGGGGTAGGTTGGGTTAAGCCTTGGCGAAACCCGACAAGTCAGACTAGCGCCGGGTTTTCTCCAAGGGAGACGCTTCGCGAACGCGTTGCTCAACCCAGCTACGCAATGCACGCTTTTAGTCTTGTCAAATCAGTAGTGCTATGGGTTGTATTTAGCCTAACCGTATCACCTTGAGTTGTTCTGTAGCCTGCTTCTACATAGCACTAAAAACTTTTAGACAACAGGGCTGGGAAAAACCTTGAGAGAATTTTTACGAGCGAAGCTTCAATACTAATAAGGCACCAGGCACAGCAAGTTCGCTGTTAGGGTTACAACATCTCCATAACTTTGAAGAGAGGCCTAAAGAGACGTTACCCAGATGATCAGATTGAGTGTAGATGCATCCTGATTTAGAGGATCGTAAGCCTATTCTCCCTGACCAGGTCGAAGCTGCCCAGAAGACTGTCACCCCTCACCCCCAAACTTCGTCTTAGAATTTCGTGCCCAGTCGGCGTTAAAGAAAGGCTAGAAGTGCAACGAGTTAGGCATCTCTGTATAGCCCCCCAACCCAATCAAACCTTCAAAGAAATGGTCCCTTTGTGTTAGAGTGACAAAGTTGTCAAAATTACACATCCGGAGTTTCGGGTGTCTCTAAATAGAGATGCTTCCGGGTGGAAGGTAAACCCGAAAGGAGAAAAATAATGCCTGTCGTTACACTACCCGAGCTACTAGAATCTGGGGTTCACTTCGGCCATCAAACTCGCCGTTGGAACCCCAAAATGGCACCCTACATCTTCACCTCCCGAAATGGGGTGCACATCATTGACTTGGTGCAAACCGCCAAGCTGATCGAAGACGCCTATAACTTTGTGCGCAGCTCTGCTGAGCAAGGCCAAAGGTTTTTGTTCGTTGGCACTAAGCGTCAGGCGGCTGGCATTGTTGCTCAGGAAGCAGATCGCTGCGGCTCCCACTATGTCAACCAGCGATGGCTGGGCGGCATGTTGACCAACTGGACTACAATCAAGTCCAGAGCTGATCGCCTTAAAGACCTAGAGCGCATGGCAGAAACGGGTGCAATGGCGCTGCGCCCTAAGAAAGAAGCTGCGGTCCTGCGTCGGGAGATGGAAAAGCTCCAGAAGTACTTGGGCGGAATTAAGACCATGCGCCGAGTACCCGACGTGGCCATCATCGTTGACATTCGCCGAGAGTACAACGCAGTGCAGGAGTGCCACAAGCTTGGTATTCCTATTATCTCCTTGCTAGATACCAACTGCGACCCAGACCTGGTGGATGTGCCCATCCCTGGCAACGACGATGCGATTCGCTCGATCAAGCTAATTCTTGGCAAGCTAGCCGATGCAATCTACGAAGGATCTCATGGCCGAGTCGATTCCGACGAAGCTTATGATGATTACGAAGGGGCTGAGGAAGACTTTGACTACGATGATGTCGATTTCCCGTCTGATGACGAGGATGAAGACAACGGTTAAACGTAATACCATTCCTTGGTGAAGCTGATTTGAGCAAGGGGCGTAAGCCCCTTCTCAATCCAGTTTTACCGGGTGCAAACCCAAGTTGAATGGGTATAGGCTCTCCTGAGGTCACTATACAACTGCTTGATTTGTCCGCTTTGCAGATTAGCGCGTTAGGAAGTTAAGTCATCATGGCAGAAATTTCTGCGAAGTTAGTAAAAGAGCTGCGCGAAGCAACTGGCGCGGGCATGATGGATTGCAAAAAAGCACTCCAGGAGAACGATGGCGACAAAGAAAAAGCCATCGAGTGGTTGCGTCAGAAAGGCATTGCGTCTGCCTCCAAAAAAGAAGGTCGGGTTGCGGCTGAAGGGCTTGTTGAAAGCTATATCCACACGGGTGGTCGAGTCGGCGTTCTTGTTGAAATCAACTGTGAAACTGACTTTGTGGCTCGGCGTGACGAGTTCAAAGCTCTAGTTAAGGATGTGGCGATGCAGATTGCCGCTTGCCCTAACGTTGAATACGTCAAGGTCGGCGACATTCCTAGCGACATTGTGTCGAAGGAAAAAGAAATTGAGATGGGCCGGGATGATTTAGGCAATAAGCCCGAGAATATCCGAGCCAAGATCGTTGAGGGTCGCATTGAGAAGCGCCTCAAAGAGCTATCTCTGATGGATCAACCCTTCATCAAAGACCAAAACATCACTGTAGAAGAACTGGTGAAGCAAAGCGTTTCTAAGCTTGGCGAAAATATTCAGATTCGCCGCTTTTCCCGTTTTGTTTTGGGTGAAGGTATTGAGAAGGAAGAAAGCAACTTTGCAGAAGAAGTTGCAGCTCAAGCAGGTCTCAAGAGCTAAGCGCTAGAGACGACTAAGCCATACTAGTTAAGAGAGTTCTTCGAGCAACTCTCTTTGACTTGGCAAATGCAAAGGACAGGTCTTCAACAGCCTGTCCTTTGTTGCACTTTTTCGGAACATGAAGTGGCTTGGAGCAGATGCGGAAAAGGCAGAGCCTTCCATCACAGACCTTTGCCCGATCGTTATGCTACAGCCAAGTACCCTCGCCTCTTGCTAGGTGGTTATCTAACGCTAAAGCCTTATGGTAGCTACGGTTGAACAAATCCAAAAAGAGCTGTCTGCTATCGAAGCAGCCACAGCAACGATGGCTGAGAACTTCAAAGATCTCTATAAGAATTACCTGAAAGCACTGAGTCAGGCGGCCAGGCGTCAGCTAATTCTGGCTAGCTACTATCTTTGTACTCAAGCTTACCCAGATGCTTTTCTGCGCCTTTCAGTAGGACAGCGCCAGAAACTTCAGCAGGATCTGCGAGGGTTGGGCGATGATCTGCGGAATCGACTACTGACCTTGTTGGAAGCAGGTCCTGAGGGCTGGCAAAACACTTTACTTATTTCAGACTCACCTCCTAGTTTGCTGGCTGCATCTAAAGATCCTGATGGGGAAAAATCTTCGGGTGAAGTTGCGGACAGCATTGAAGAACTCGGCGACGAACAGGAGCAGAATACAGACACAGACACGGCTATCGAAAGTAAGCAGGAAGCCTCAGAGGCTGAATCTGGAGAAGGCGAGGCGTCTAGAGAAGTAGCTCTGTCAGAGCTACCGTTTGTCCAGGCCATGCTGATGAATGCCATGCTAGAGGCCATGGATCCAGATATGGCAGCGGATGCCGATACTGACCAGCCGTTAACACCTTCACGTTTGGCAAAACGTCATTTTTTCATAGAGCAGCGAGTTCGCGTGACTTTGCGCCGGATTTCGAGTTTAGCGAATCGTCTGTTGCAGAAGATGGAAATATTGCCCGATCTACCGGAGGCGATATTAGCAGCGGCAACTGATGCAGATATTCCCCTAGAGAAGACGGCTTCTGCCCCTAATCTCCTCAACGTTTTAGTGGAGATAGCGCGTGATGGTCAGAGGTTAGTGAAAGAGCCCCAGGATTCGGATCCCGGTAGCACTGTGGAGATAGAAGAGGAGGAGGAAGACGAGGAGGACGAGGAAGATAGGGACGAAGATGAGGATGAAGAGGATAGGGAGGATGAAGGCGATGAGGATTCTCGCAATGCAACTCATCTAGTTGCCATTCATCTACGACTCTCCGATATTGAATTTGCCGATCCACAATCTTCGCTATGGCGTAGCAAACTACGGGAGGCCTTAGGCAAGTTGAAACAACTGGGTCGCCAGTACCAAAAGAAGCAAGAGGAGCGTGCGATCGCAGAGGCCGAACTAGCCTGGAGGTCGATTTGGTACGATGATGTGCCTAAGGATGAGCCGTCAGAGCGAGGATAGTCTCGATGACTGAGCGCCCTGCCCCTGCACCAGAGTCAACTGAGAGTCGGCTTCCGGCTCCAGACTTATTACGCTTGCAGAAGGCCCTTTCTGTCGAGGCTGAGCGGGGATTTAACGATTTAGAAGGCAAACAGCAACGCTTCAGCCAATTCCTGCACAATAGTTTGGAGCATCCTCCAGCTCAACTGCCCCCGCCCAATCGGGAGCGCTGGGAGAAGCTGTCTACACAGTACGCCAGCTACAGTGATCTCAGCTTTTCTCAGCGGCAGCACCTAGTTGCCGATACCCGGCGTGCCCTGTACGAAACCCAACGCACTTTGGAAGATTTGCAAAAGGCGAACGTACAAACCGCTAGGGAAGGTGGCTCGCTTACCAGTTTGCCTAGTCAGACATCAAGTGAACGCCAACCTCGTACGCCTAAAACGACAGAGCTGAAGCCCAGTACAACTACCAGTAATGGTCGCCTACCCACCCTAGATCAAGCCGTTACTTACCTTAAAGGCATTGGCCCCAAGAACAGCGAACGTTTGGCTAAGTTGGGGCTGTGGACCGTGCGAGATGTGCTTTACTACTACCCCCGCGACCACATCGACTATGCCAAGCAGGTTAAGATTTCGGCCTTGGTAGCAGGGGAAACGGTCACGATTGTCGGTACGGTTAAGCAAAGCAACTGCTTTACTAGCCCGCGCAATTCCAAACTCACCATTTTTGAATTGAAGCTCGACGACGGCAGTGGCCGCATCAAGCTCAGCCGCTTTTACGCAGGTTCACGGTATGGCGTGTCTTGGCAACAGCGGCAGAAGCGCGAGTTTCCTACTGGAGCCGTTGTGGCAGCTTCGGGCTTGGTCAAAGAGAGCAAGTACGGTCTGACTCTGGAAGATCCTGACCTGGAAGTCCTAGAGGGTTCGGGTGGAGCGATTGAATCACTCACGATTGGTCGAGTGGTTCCTGTGTATCCGCTTACTGAGGGGGTTTCGGCAGACTTGATCCGACGAGCAGTCGTGGCAGCTTTGCCTGCTGTCTCTGAACTGAAAGAACCTTTACCTAGCGCACTGCGACAGCAGTATGGCTTGATTGGGCTGGGAGATGCGATCGCACAGATTCACTTTCCAGATGATGCGGACAAACTGGCGGCTGCCCGCCGTCGTTTAGTGTTTGACGAGTTTTTCTACCTGCAACTGGGCTTGTTGCGTCGTCGCCTAGAGCAACAGCAGCAGCAAACGACTGTAACGCTGGCCCCGACAGGTGCCCTGATCGATGCTTTTTATGAGGTCATTCCCTTTGCCCTGACGGGAGCACAACAGCGAGTCGTCAATGACATCCTCAACGATCTTCAGCAGCCCATTCCGATGAACCGATTGGTGCAGGGGGATGTTGGCTCCGGTAAGACAGTCGTGGGAGTCATCGCTATTTTGGCAGCAATTCAAGCGGGGTATCAGGCAGCGCTAATGGCTCCGACCGAGGTATTGGCTGAGCAACACTACCGCAAGCTGGTGAGCTGGTTCACCCAGATGCATCTAACCGTGGAACTGCTAACCGGTTCGACCAAAGCGGCAAAGCGGCGAGCTATTTTCTCTGAACTGGTGACTGGGCAGCTGCCCGTTTTAGTAGGAACCCATGCCCTAATCGAAGACCCTGTGCAGTTTCAAAACCTAGGGCTTGTGGTGATCGATGAGCAGCACCGCTTCGGTGTGCAGCAGCGGGCACGACTCCAGCAAAAAGGCCCAAATCCGCATGTGCTAACCCTGACGGCTACGCCTATTCCCCGCACCTTGGCGCTTACCCTGCATGGCGATCTAGATGTTAGTCAGATTGATGAGTTGCCACCCGGTCGAAAAGCGATTCAGACAACGCTGCTGACTGGGCGCGATCGCACTCACGCCTATGACTTAATTCGCCGGGAAATTGCTCAAGGCCATCAGGTCTACGTTGTGTTGCCCTTGGTAGAAGAGTCAGAAAAGCTAGATTTGAAGTCGGCGGTGGAGGAGCACCAGCGGTTAGCTGAGGTGATCTTCCCTGAGTTTAAAGTGGGTCTGCTGCATGGGCGGATGACCTCGGCGGAAAAGGATCACGCTATTACCGAGTTCCGCGATGGCAAAACCCATATTTTGGTGTCCACGACGGTAGTCGAAGTGGGGGTTGACGTCCCCAATGCCTCAGTGATGCTAATTGAACACGCTGAGCGCTTTGGATTGTCCCAGTTGCATCAGCTACGCGGACGGGTCGGTCGAGGGGCCGCGCAGTCCTACTGTCTGCTCATGAGTGGTAGCCGTAGTGAGGTTTCCGTGCAACGGCTCAAGGTACTGGAACAATCTCAGGATGGCTTCTTTATTGCCGAAATGGATTTGCGCTTCCGAGGGCCAGGAGAAGTGCTCGGTACCCGACAGTCGGGTTTGCCGGACTTTGCGCTAGCTAGTTTAGTAGAAGACCAAGACGTTTTAGAACTGGCTCGCACTGCCGCAGAAGACCTGCTCAAGGAGGACAAATCGCTGGAACTGTGGCCTCGGATTAAGACGGAACTGACTCGCCGCTACGAGAAATTAATGGGCGGGGCAATCTTGACCTAACTGCCTCGTGGGAATCATGCTTATGGGCTAGGAATAGATTCCTGCTGAGGAGCCTTAGCTTGATTCAGAGTGCGGGGAAGTTGGGTGCCAAGTGCGATCGCAAGCGTCGTTACATAGCCAACCAGCGAAAGCCACAGCAGGTCATTGTTGTGCAAATACCAGGCGGTGATTGCCAAAGGAACAAACCCCACTCCAAAAGCAATTAACACCGCATTACGCAGCGTTTCGCCTTCTTTCAAGCCGATAAAATAGCCCTCAAACATAAAAGCGACTGCCGTTATTTCTAGAAGCGGCAAGAGCCAGAGGGTGTAGCTCGTAATGTGCTCACTGACCTCAGCATGATTCGTTAGCAAGCCGAAGATCGTGTCGGGAAAGAGAATTGAACTTGCGGCAAATATTAGGGCAATGGGGAGCGCTGTGAGAATAGCAACCATAAGAACTGGGCTCAAATAGTCGAGCATTCCTTTGCTCTTGAAGTTACCAATCAAGGTTTGAGTCGTTATCCCAACTCCCTGAATTGTAAATTGGCTCAATAAGGCAATTTGTAGAAGCAGTCCGTTTTGAGCTAGAGTTGCCGTCCCAAAAGCTGAACTAAGGTTGGTAAAGATGGCGTAGGTTGAAATTAACACCACAAAACGAATCAAGAGATTGCTCTTTAATGTCACCGTTTCCCGCAAAGCAGCCCCATCTAAAACGTCCTTCCAAGCCTCCCAGAAATCTTTCCACTGAATAGTTAACCCGGCTCCAACCAGTCCTGCTAATAGGGCTAAATACTGACTGAGTGCAGTCGCTAGTCCAGCCCCAGAACTTGCCCAACCCCACTTGAAAATCATGAGGTAGTCCAGCAGAACATTCGCCCCATTGCCCACCAGTGCCATGAGGAAGACCCAGCCATTTTTTTCTTGACCCAGAAACCAACCAATCAGTACAAAGTTGAGCAGTACAGCTGGGGCACCCCAAATGCGGCCATAGAAATACTCCACGCCGGAAGCTTCAACCTCTTGAGCCCCGCCCAGAAGGGCAAAGCCTCCCTTTTGCAGCGGATACTGTAAGGCCAAGATCAATAATCCAATGCCAAGTGCAACTACCCCACTTCGTAGGCCAGCCAATAAGACAGCCTTTTGGTCATCTACCCCTGCGGCTTGAGCCGTTAGGGCATTAGTACTGGAGCGCAAAAACTTAAGCACTCGGTAAAGATAATCAAACAAAATAGAGGCCAGAATCACCCCTGCTAAATGACGAATATCAGCCAGGTGACCCAGAAAAGCCGTATCCACTAGCCCAGCCAGCGGCACCATCATATTGGACAACATACTGACGGACGACAGCCGATAAAAGCGCGGCAAAAAGTCATATCGACTAGGAAGCGCAAGGGCCATCTCAATCCACCTCTGTCCAGGATTTCCTTTCTCAAGTTACACCAGACTTTGGGCCTGAAAATGTCTATAGCAAAAGGCAGGAGGCAGAAGGCAAAGGGCAAAAGGTTGAGGGCCGCTATAGCTGCATCTTAGGCATTCGGTTTGTCTTAACTGTCTCGATGCTCACTATGTGGCTGCTACCCCAAGCTTCTGGGCAAGCCCGAAATTTGTTGACAAACTGTCCGGAAATCGATCGACCCGATAGGTATCCACCCTCTGCCCCACGAAAACACCGTTTGGCTTTGCCAGGTCTAGAGTGATCTGAGGTAGCGTAGCTCCAGGCAGGCTTGAGCAAACGGGTGGGAATCATATGCTTATTCACTGCTTTGCAGACACAAGACATGAACACTTCGAAAGGGCTTGCTTCGGTTGGTCGGTTTCGTCAATCTCATAAAACCGTTCGCTTAGCCGCATCTGTTGCCATTTCTACACTCGCAATTGGTGCAGCCTCCGTTTTCTCCCCTTCTCTGAACAGTGCCCAGGCATTTTCGACAGTTTCGCTAGAACTTCACCCCACCCCAGCAGCCCTTGTTTCTGAAACTCCGCTCGCTGCTAGTTTGCCAGTCGCCCAACTTCAATCTGCACAACCCTTAGAGACAGCCGGCTTGTCGTGGGGACTATTACCGTTGTTGCTGCTCGGTAGCACGATGGGAATTGCCTTTGCTTCCGGTCTAGTCATTATTGGGGAGCAAGAGGTTGGCGTTGTGGCGAAAAAGTTTGCTGCCCGTAGCCTGCCGCCTGGTCGTCTCGTTGCCCTTAATGGTGAAGCTGGCTTGCAGGCTGATACCCTGGCTCCTGGCTGGCATTGGGGTTTCTGGCCCTGGCAGTACAGTATCCGCAAAGAAAAGATGATAGTGGTACCGCAGGGTGAAATTGCTTTGCTAGTGGCAAACGATGGTGCATCTATTCCACCCGAACGAATCTTGGGCAAGGTAGTATCCTGCGATAACTTCCAAGATGCCCGCAAATTTCTCACCAACGGCGGTGAAAAAGGTCGGCAAATGGGCTTCTTGACCTCTGGTACATACCGTATCAACACAGCCTTGTTTCAGGTCATTACGGCAGCAGATGCTGCCAAACATGGCATGTCTGCTGAGAAGCTAAAAGTACATACCGTGCAGCCAGATAAGGTAGGCATCGTTACTGCTCTGGATGGTCGCCCCATTGAGGCAGGAGAAATCGCGGGTGCTGCCTTAGATAGTCACGACAACTTCCAGAACGGCCAAAAGTTTATCCAAGCCGGAGGAAGCCGAGGCTTGCAGGAACAGATTTTGCTATCAGGCTCTTGGAACTTGAATCCTTGGTTCGTTCAAGTAGAGCAAGTTCCCATGACCGAGATCCCTATTGGTTATGTCGGTGTAGTAATTTCCTACGTGGGTAAGGCCCATGAGGATGTCAGTGGGAGTGCTTTCACTCATGGCGACCTAGTGAGACCGGGACACAAGGGCGTGTGGACGGACCCGCTCTACCCAGGCAAACACCCCATCAATACTCGGGTGATGAAGGTAGAACTGGTGCCTACCACCAACATTGTGCTGAACTGGTCAGGCCGAACCGAGCGACATCACTATGATGAGAACTTGGCTTCGCTGACGGTGCGATCGCAAGATGGCTTTGCCTTTGACTTGGAGATCTCACAAATTATCCATGTTGGAGCATTAGATGCACCTAAGGTGATTTCTCGCGTTGGCTCCATGCAAAACCTGGTAGATCACGTACTAGAACCCACCATTGGCAACTACTTCCGCAACTCTGCGCAAGGTTGCACGGTGCTGGACTTCCTTAGTGCCCGTAGTGAGCGTCAGAGCGAAGCTGCTGAGTACATCAAAGTGGCGTTGCGCAGCTATGACGTGCAGGCGATAGACACCCTGATTGGCGACATCGAGCCGCCTGCCGAGCTGATGCAAACCCAAACTGACCGGAAGATTGCGGAGGAGCAGCGCAAGACCTACGAAGTCCAGCAGATGGCCCAGACCCAGCGGCAACAGTTGGTGCGGGAAACAGCGTTGGCAGATATTCAACAAGAAATGGTCAAGTCTGAACAAAGCGTTAGCATTGCTGATCTCAAGGCCCAAGCTGAGATCAAGCAGGCCACTGGTGAAGCTGAATCCACTCGCCTGAAAGCCTCTGCCGAAGCTGATTCGATTCGGGCAACGGGTACAGCCAAAGCCGAAACTTACCGAGTGGGTGTACAAGCGTTGGGAGCCAACGGATACACGGCAATGCAGCTCATGCAAATTATTGGCGATCGCAATGTGCGCCTGATCCCCGACGTACTGGTAGGCAGCAACGGTGGCGGCAACGGGTTAGTCGATGGGCTGCTTTCAATGATTCTGTGGAACCAAACTAAAGGCAATGAGGTAAACGGGACTGCACCTACTTCGCTGCCTCATGGCGCTAAGGAAAGCACTAGAGCCAACCCAGCTACCTCACCCCAACCTACTCCAGTCGCGGCGGGAAAGAGCAACGGTGCTATGCCACAACCTCACGGCCCAGAAAACATGCCTCCTATTGAGCCGTTCCTTGCAACCGAACTGGATGAGATCTTCAAGAACAACGAGCATTAGGGTAGGTTTGCCGTTCTGAGCTAAGGCGATACCTCTGTGACTTACTGCCCCAACCCAACCTGTCCCGCCCCGCATAACCCAGACAGTGCCCAATTCTGTCTCGGCTGTGGGGTGGGCTTGGTTTTAGGGCGTTATCAATTGCTCAAGCTGCTAGGCCAAGGGGGTTTTGGAAAAACCTTTTTGGCCCTAGCTGAGCCGTCTTCAAAAGACTCTTCGGTTCATTCAGTCTCCTCTCTTTGCGTAGTGAAACAACTCCTGCTCCGAGAGGCTGAAAGCTCAAGGCGTTTTCAAGCGGAGGCTCAGCATCTTAAGCAATTGGGTACTCACCCACAGATTCCTAGCTTTTGGGAGGCCTTTGAGCAGGACGGGCAAGGCTACTTGGTGCAGTCCTACATTGAGGGTCAAACGCTCGAACAGGTATTAGCTGAAGAGGGTGTTTTTGGCGAAGCTCAGATTTGGCAAGTGCTAAATGACTTACTGCCGGTGCTTCAGTTTATTCACGATCGCAAGGTCATCCACCGCGACATCAAGCCTGCCAATCTAATTCGGCCAGCACGCCCATCAGGCAAAGACGCTCGATTGATCCTGGTTGATTTTGGGGCTGCTAAGTGGGTTCATTCCACCCCTAACGTGCGCCAGGAAACGGTAATCGGTAGCGCTGAGTATGTAGCCCCAGAACAAGCACGAGGCAAAGCAGTCTTTGCCAGCGATCTCTACAGTTTGGGTCTAACTTGCCTACATTTACTAACGGGACTGTCTCCCTTTGATCTCTTTGATCCCGTCAACCATACTTGGGCTTGGCAGCAGGCTTTGACTCAACCTGTTAGCGAACCTCTAGCAGCTTTGCTAAACCATCTACTGCAAAATGCGCTCAACCAACGCTTCCAGTCAGCA
>DATNQF010000107.1:0-97557 GCA_036702855.1 Trichocoleus sp.
CGAGATCGACAGCATGGGTTGGAGCATGACCCCAAAAAGATTGAACTGGGGCTGTTTGTAGAGTGATGCCACAACAGGTCTTCAACTCCTTCACAACGCGGGTAACGCTCACTCGATCCGTGGCAGTAATGCGCAGACGCAAACGCGTATGGTTCTGGCTGCCGGAACGCCGACTAGCTGAGGACGTGAAACCGAGAGTTGGAGAGGTCATAACCATTTTTCAGCTCTGCATATACCGATAAGTCGACCGACTTACCGGACATTGATTGAATATGGCATAAAGCAAAAATATTTTCAACTGAATTGAATTTGAATCTTGTTTCAACTAAGATTCAATTGTCATTTAGTTTTCCTTTGAAGATTTGTGTTTGAACCAGCACGAATACGCGGCTCTAGGCGCAACAAGGTGCGTCTCTCCCTTTTGTTCCTTATCGGCCAGCCCCATGACCACTAGACTTTCGCCAACGAAACTCAAAGTTCCTACTGGGGTATTGCAACCGAGTGCGATCGCATTTTCCTCAAGTGCGGCTGGTAATCGGGTTAACAACTTGGTGGAACGCATCGAGTGCGCGACTTGGCTACTTTGGTCAGCGAGTTGACCGGAGTTGAAGTCTCTTATCTAGAGAATCCCCGAAACGAGGCGTCGGAAAACGAGCTTTGGGTCGAGAACCACTGCTTTTTAGATCTGGGCTTGCAGCCGACCACTTTGAGCAAGGGGCTGCTGCTAGAGGTGACAGAGGTAGCGAAGAAGTATGCAGATAGGTGCGATCGCACCAAAATTCCCTGCACCTCGACTTGGGTGAAGCCGGACTCAAAGCCCACCACTTCCCCAGTTTCCCAGCAGGCCTGATTAGTCTGCCTTTTCAAGTTGTCTCATTAAAAACGGCTCTCAAATACCTGTTAGGAGAAGACACAATGCGAATTCGTTTAGCCCCTTGGCTGCCGACAGTGGTAACCTTTCTGGCATCTCTGCTAGCTGTCGTGATTCTGGTGCCTGGGTCGGCTCTGCCTGGACGTGCCGCTAGTACTACAAGCCTGGAGTACGTCAGTCCTCAATGGCTAGCAGAGCATACGAGTGACCCTAACCTACGGGTGCTCGACGTTCGGATCAATCCCCTGGACTACATTCAAGGTCACGTTCCCAACGCCGTTCACATTGCCGATAACACCTTTCGGGGGCCCAATGGCCGTCTACCCATCCAGTACTGGGAGCTAGAAAAGCTCGACTCGCTCTTCACCCAAGCAGGCGTGACCGACAACAATAAAGTCGTGGTCTACTCAGATGGACCTAATGTGCTGGGGGCTTCAATGGTCTCTTATCTGTTGGAGCGCAGCGGACACAAAAATATTGCCATTCTCGATGGTGGGTTTAAGGGCTACCAGTCAGCAGGATTGCCTGTTACTAAAGCCTTTCCTCAATACTCATTGGGCAACTTCACGGTGAAAGATGACCCTTCGGTGCGGGTCACGCTGGATCAGGTGCGCCAGTATGTCAAAGATCAATCGGTCAAGTTCATCGACCCGCGCCCACCCGCTCTCTTCTCTGGGGAGCAAGATCTTTTCATCCGAAACGGTCACATTCCGGGGGCTAAAAATATTCCCTGGCCCAGCTTTACCGTGGGCGACGACAATCCTCACCAGCTAAAACCCCTGAACGAGATTCAAGCGCTGCTAGATCGGCGAGGCATCACCAAGGCTGACGACATTGTCGTAAGTTGCAGCACAGGCCGGGAAGCAACTCTGCAATACACGGTGCTAAAGCATCTGTTGGGGTATCCCAAGGTGCGGATCTACGAAGGCTCCTGGACAGAATATTCAGCTCAGCCTGACCTGCCCGTCGAAACTGGGGTAGATCCTGAGCTTTAATCGTTCCCTCTAAATGCTTGAGCTGCCTGTCTTGTCTTGGGACACAGGCAGCTTTTCTACCCTTAACTCATTGCAGTGAGCTGCGTTAACTGGAGATAGATGAATGCTGAAGCTGCTATTGATATCCACTGCCCTACTAACGGCCAGCCCGCTGTGCATTGCTTTTGTAGTTGTTCAAGCAGAGTATGGGGCTAGGCAACTCGTTCAGGTGCTTTCTTGTGAGCCGACCAGCCCGCCTCTGGAGAGCGAGGACAACGATGACGAGGGGTCCAAGCCTGAGAGTAGCAAGTCATCCTATAGGAGCATTGCCTTGAATGCTCCTCACAGCTAAACGCTTTTGCCTTTCTAAGAACTGGGCTTGGGGTAGAGCTATGCTCCCATTCCTGACTGTACAACTGAATTATCTGCGTCTATGTCCTCAACATCCGACATGGCTACTGAAGCTTCGTTAAACGCTTCTGACTCTGAATCCGCTGCTTCCATATCGGCTCCTGCTCGATCCAGAACCGAATCTAGTTCTCGAATTCGTGACCATTTAGCTAATGAGCGCACCTACCTGGCCTGGATGCGCACGGCTATTGCGCTGATCGGCTTCGGGGTGCTGATTGCGCGGCTGCGCTATTTGATCTTGCCCGATGTGCCGGGTACTGGCCATGGCTGGGCTTTAGGGATGATGTTGGCCTGCATTGGCTTGCTGACAGTGCTGCTCTCAACTTGGCACTACTTTTCAGTACAGCGGGCGATCGATAGCGATACCTACGAACCCAATAGCCGCTGGATCCTACTCTTTAGCATGGTAGTCACGCTGATGGGAACGGGGGTATTGTATGTGCTGTTTTCGATGCCCAACACAGTGAAGGGAAGTTTGGCATTTTGAAACGCAAATTAAGAATAAGTTCTCATCACTCTACCCAAGAACCCGGCAGCGTTGAGCCACCTAGATTGCAGGCTGTTTCTCACTCGTCATTGCTGACCGCATCGCCAGAAGCCTGCGGTGATTTATCCCAAAACACAATTAGCCCCATCCCGGTCGCCAACGCAATCGAAAGCATCCAACCCGCCAGGATATCGCTAGGGAAATGCACGCCCAAGTAAAGGCGAGTCCAAGCGATCAGCACCACAAACAGCCCCCCATACACAAGCAGCAGAGGCAGGCGGGGATTGTTCCGGTTCAGCCAGATCAGCGCCGCCACAAACGTCATACTCGACATGGCATGACCACTTGGGAAACTGAAGTCTAGGTGAGGCTTTATCACTTCCCACAGCGCCGGACGGGCGCGGTGCCAAATCGTTTTAAGCGCGTGATTTAACAGACTGCTACCCACCAGAGTAAGGCCCAAGTAAAGGGCAATACGCCAGCACTGTCTCCACAGAGCCAGACCAATCAGAACCAACGTGATAGGGATAACGCCCCACTCGGTGCCAAACTCGGTTGCGATCGCAGCCACCCGATCCAGTCGAGGATTGGCATAGGGATGCAGCGTCAGCATTAAAGAAGTGTCCCAAGTTAGGGCATCGGGGTTAACCACAACCAAGACAGCCAGCAGGGAAAACACGCTCAGTGGGCACACGATACCCAACAAAATGCTCAAGTAAATTCGCCTCATACAGGAGCGACCAACTTCCAACTCACCAGGGTTAATAAAAGGTAAATACCAAAGCGCAAAATCTTTTGCGGGGCAATCTCGCAGAGTTTAGAACCCAGCAGCACGCCCGGCACCGAGCCAACCCAAATAGGAATGACCAGGTGCCAGTCTACCGTACCCAAACCGAGATGACCCAAAGAAGTAAAGCCCAAAAGGATAGCAGCCTGAGCCAGATCTGTACCAACCAGCTTGCGAGCATCGAGCTGAAAAAAGGCAATCAGCACCAAAGCAAACATAGACCCCGAAGACACGCTGGTTAAGCCCACAACGCAGCCCAGAAATGCCCCAATCAACACACTCTGCACCTTGCCCTGCCAAAGGGTCAGGTCAATTTTGGGCAGGCTTGGCGGCTCCATCTCGGGCCAAAGGGTCATCACCACCAGCTGCACCAGCGACACAAGGGCAATCCCCAAAATGGCCGCGCCCAGAAGCTTCAGCAGAACCGCATCTAAAGCCAGCGTGGGGGTTTGCTTGACCTGCCGCAGCAGGGCCACTCCTGCCAAAGAACCGGGCACGCTGCCCAGGGCCAACCACTTGACCGCCTCACAATCGAGGGTTTGCTGCCGCCAGTGCTTTACGCCGCCCACTATTTTCATTAACGTGGCGGCAACAATGTCCGACCCTACCGCAATCGAAGGAGACACCTGAAAGCCCAAAATCAGCATCGGGGTAATTAAGAAGCCCCCCAATCCCGGTCAGGCCAACAACAATGCCGACGAAAAAGCTGAGCGCAGACAGGAGCAGATAGTTCATGGGGGAGCCTTCAAGTGAGAAATTAGGGCCGTCAGCTCATTGCAGAGCAAATATTTCAGCCCATGCCCCTCGTCCTTTCTAGCCCAGTTCTCCTTCTTCTAGAGCACACTTGAATTACATTTTAGACTCAAGTAAAGTCAAAATGAATTTTGATTTACTTGCAATTCAATTTTGACCGTGCAATACTCGTTGCCATCAAACGACGGTATCTCTACCGATTGATTTCATGAATGTGCTTTGGTTTATTCCTACCCACGGCGATGGTCGCTATTTGGGAACAGCTTTAGGGGGACGCGCAATTACCCCTGAGTATCTACGGCAGCTTGCGATCGCAGTTGATCATTTGGGCTATGCTGGGGCGCTACTGCCCACGGGCAAAACCTGCGAAGATGCCTGGATTACAGCTTCCTCTCTGATTGCCGTAACCCAGCAGATGAAGTTCTTGGTGGCAGTTCGTCCGGGCATCTCTTCGCCAGGTATGGCCGCCCGTATGGCCTCGACCTTTGACCGACTTTCCAAAGGTCGATTGCTAGTCAACATCGTTACAGGCGGCGACCCTTCGGAGCTAGCGGGCGACGGTTTGCACTTGGATAAAATGGGCCGCTACGAGCTAACCGACGAGTTTCTGCACGTTTGGCGTGGGGTGATGCAGGGCGAGGTGGTGGACTTTGAGGGGAAACATCTCTCGGTAAAAGGCTCCAAACTGCTCTTTCCCCCCGTGCAGAAGCCCTATCCCCCTCTGTATTTTGGTGGGTCAAGTGCGATCGCAAAAGAGATCGCGGCTAAACACGTCGATCTCTACCTCACTTGGGGCGAACCCCCAGATCAAGTGGCTGAGAAGATTGCCGAGGTTCGCAGTCTGGCTGCTCAGTATGGTCGCACTCTGCGCTTTGGCATTCGCCTGCATGTAATTGTGCGAGAGACCGAAGCCGAAGCCTGGGATGAGGCTAATCGGTTAATCCGTCACCTCGACGATGCAACCATTGCCGCAGCCCAAGCAGCCCTTGCAACAAACGACTCTGAGGGGCAGCAGCGCATGGTGGCTCTGCACCAAGGCGGACGGGACAACCTAGAAGTCAGTCCTAACCTTTGGGCTGGCGTGGGTCTGGTGCGGGGTGGAGCCGGAACAGCTTTGGTAGGCAACCCGGACCAAGTCGCAGATCGCATTCTGGAGTATGCCAATCTGGGCATCGACAGCTTCATCTTCTCTGGCTATCCCCATCTAGAAGAAGCCTACCGCTTTGCCGAGCTGGTGTTTCCCAAGCTGCCCCTGGAAAATCTGCCCAAAGCAGCACCAAGCCGCTATATCAGCCCCTTAGGCGAAATCGTTGCCAACGAAAAAGTTCCTGCTAGCGCCAGCTAGGCCAGCCGCTTCTCCCCTCCTCGCAAAGGTGGGTCAAGCCTACGCTTTAGTTCAAACCACCCCGCCCCAGGAGGCACCCTGCCCAGAAGGGGATTTGCCGAGCTTTCTTCCCTCAATTTGTATTCTCTGCGGGTTTCAAATCATGATTCGAAATCATTTCTATGTTGGCAATCGCTGGTTCCGCCGCTTAAACCCCTTGCGTTTGCCCGCGTGGCTGCTCACCCTCACAGCCGTGTTCTGCATTTCCATTCTCAATAGCTGCACACAGCCCACAACCTCAGCTACGGCTACGGCTGAGGCAGCCAAACCCAGCGCAGTACGAGTAGACTTTGCTTACTACAACCCGGTTAGCCTGGTGCTAAAAGAAAAAGGCTGGCTAGAAGAAGACCTGGGCAAAGATGGCGTCAAAGTGGAGTGGACTCAGAGCCTCGGTAGCAACAAGGCGTTGGAACTGCTAAACAGCCGCAGCATTGACTTTGGTTCCACAGCAGGAGCCGCCGCCCTGTTGGGCAAGGCCAACGGCAACCCAATTAAAGCCATCTATGTCTATTCCAAACCAGAGTGGACAGCGCTAGTTACTCGGCCTGACTCAGGCATTAACCGGGTGGAAGACCTCAAGGGCAAGAAAATTGCTGCAACGAAAGGAACAGATCCTTATATCTTCCTATTGCGATCGCTCGACCAGGTCGGTCTCTCTTCCAAAGACGTTGAGATCATCCAGCTCCAACACGCTGATGGTAGAACTGCTCTAGAACGGGGCGATGTAGACGCCTGGGCCGGACTGGATCCCCACATGGCAACCACTGAACTAGAGCAGGGGTCTAAGCTGTTCTACCGCAACCCTGACTTCAACACGTACGGCGTACTCAACGTGCGCCAAGACTTTGCCCAGCAGTATCCGGCTTATGTCGAGCGGGTGCTGGCCGCCTACGAAAAAGCGCGTCAGTGGGCCATTGAGAACCCCACCGAACTAGCAGCCACATTGCAGAAGGAAGCCAAGCTAAAGCCAGAAGTGGCGGCCAAGCAACTAGAGCGCACTGACCTATCTAATGCCGTTATCGGTTCCGTGCAGAAAAACACCATTCTCGCAGCAGGCGATGTGCTGAAGAAAAGCGGGGTGATTCCCGACTCGACCAATGTCGAGCAGGTAGTTGGAGAGCTGATTGATCCGCAGTACATCGAGAAAGTTGCTCAGCGCTAGTAGGAACTCATGGGCTTTTACACTCGGTCATCTGATTTCGTGAATTCGTTCAATGGGCAAAAGCAGCGGGCCGAGGCAAAAGCTCCGTCTTTTGCTCAGCCCACGCTTGCACCCACTAGGTTGCGATCGCACTTCAAACGCCGTCGTTGGTTCACCCGACTAGAACGCTATCAGGGGTGGGCCATTCCCACCCTGCTACTGCTGGCCTGGGAAATCTTGTCCCGGTTGGGCGTCTTCCCACCCAACCTGCTGCCCGCACCCACCGCTGTGTTGAATACGATTTGGGGCATGACCACCAGCGGGGAACTAGTGCGCCACATCGGAATTACCCTCTTTCGGGTGTTTCTGGGCTTTGGAGTGGGTACGCTGGCGGCGACAGTGCTGGGAGCACTGACAGGCTACTCCCCTACTGCCCATCGCTACCTCGACCCACTATTGCAGGCACTCCGCAACATCCCCTCTTTGGCTTGGGTGCCCCTGTTCATTCTTTGGCTAGGCATCTTTGAAACGTCTAAGGTGGGCCTGATTGCTGTTGGTGTCTTTTTCCCGGTTTACCTAAACCTGATGAGCGGCATTCAGAGCGTGGACCGCAAGCTAGTCGAGGTAGGCAAGATTTACCGTCTCAGCCAATTTCAACTCATCTGGCGGGTGTTTTTTCCCGCCACACTGCCCGCCTACATTGTGGGTCTACGCAACGGACTCGGCCTAGGCTGGATGTTTGTAGTGGCAGCAGAGCTAATGGGAGCCAGCCAAGGACTTGGCTTCCTACTAGTAGACGGACAGACAACCGGACGCCCAGCCGTGATCTTGGCAAGCATTTTGCTGTTTGCCGTGTTGGGCAAGCTGACCGATTCGCTGCTGGCTACGGTTGGTAAGCGAATCCTCTGTTGGCAAGACTCCTATATATCGAGCTAATTAGCCGTCACCCGATGTCTTTTGCTAAGGGCAGCAGGCAAAAGGAATTTTTCCACTCCTCCCTCCTCTCCGCTTCCTCCCAACTCCCCAACTCCTTACACGCACGCTCTCTCCTAAAATGCTCTACATCGAAAATGTCTCTAAAGAATTTGACAACGGCTTTAACGCCTTAGAGGGCATTACCCTGAAGATAAAGCCGGGGGAGATTGTTACCCTGGTGGGCACTAGCGGTTGCGGCAAAAGCACGCTGCTGCGGATTGTGGCAGGGCTGGAGTTTCCTACGCTGGGTGGTGTGCTGATTGACAACGAGCTGATTACAGAACCACATCCTAAAGTGGGGCTGGTGTTTCAAGAGCCACGCCTCATGCCCTGGCTGACGGTGCAAGAAAACATTGAATTTGGCTTGCATCACTTGCCCTTGGCCGAGCGGCAGCAGAGATCGCAAGCGGTGTTGTCTAAGGTTCATCTGAGTCAGTTTGCCCGGTCGCTGCCCCGACAACTCTCTGGAGGACAGGCGCAGCGAGTTGCGATCGCACGGGCCCTCGTCACCCAGCCTGAAATCTTGCTGTTGGATGAACCTTTTAGCGCCCTCGATGCCTTTACCCGTGCCCAGCTCCAAGATCACTTGCTAGAGATTTGGGGCTACGACCAGCCCACCCTACTGCTAGTCACTCACGACGTCGAAGAGGCACTGGTGTTGAGCGATCGCATTATTATGCTTCACCCTCACCCAGGGCGAATTCATCGGGTTCTGCGTGTAGATCTGCCTCGCCCTCGGCAGCGCAGTAGTGCCCCGTTCCAGCAGCTCAAAGAACAGCTGCTAGTAGGACTAGATCTTTCCCTAACTGCCCCTGCTCTGGTGTAAACCTGGGGCAGACCTTTCCATCGAGAGTGAATGACCGTGGTAATTTCTTCAAACGAACAGCCCGCCCTAAAGCCCTTTGTCAAAGACTCTGGAGCCTCAGCAATAGCGATTGCCCGTGAGCTGGCAGCCGAGTTTGCTCAGACGGCTGCCTTGCGGGATCAGCAGGGGGGAACGCCCAAGGCAGAACGCGATCGCATCCGCGAAAGCGATCTGCTCCAGCTAATCATTCCAACCGTTTATGGGGGAACTGGGGAAACGTGGATTACCCTGGCTCAGGTGGTGCGGGAAATTGCCAAAGCTGATTCATCGTTGGCCCACGTCTTTTCCTATCACCACCTTGGGGTGATTATTCCCCACCTCTATGGCAACGAGACCCAAAAGCGCTTCTACTACAGTGAAACCGCTTGCCAAAACAAGTTCTGGTGCAATGCGCTTAATCCCCGCGACCATCGGCTCATACTTACGCAAGACAGCAGTGGGTTTCGGCTAAACGGCACCAAGAGCTTTTGCTCAGGTGCCAAAGATTCAGATTACTTGCCCACTACGGCAGTCACAGCAGACAAAGAAGGCTTTACAGTTGTCGTCGTGCCAACCAATCGACCAGGGCTAGTCTTTCACGATGATTGGGACAACATTGGGCAGCGTCAGACGGACAGTGGCAGTGTCACTTTCAACGATGTCACTGTTTATCGGGAAGAGATTCTCACGGCCGACCAACCAGGACACCCCTTCACCACCTTTCGGGCCTGCCTGGCTCAGTTCAACCTCGCCAATATCTACGTTGGGGTCGCCCAGGGAGCATTGACTGCGGCCCGCGACTACACCCAAACCCAGACGCGTCCCTGGCTTACGGCTGGAGTAGAGAACGCCACCGAAGATCCCTATCTGCTGCACCACTACGGCGAGCTGTGGGTAGCGCTTAGTGGGGCTGAGGCACTCGTTGACCGGGCAGCTGTCCAGGTTCAGGCCGCCTGGGAACAGGGGTGGAACCTGAGCGAGCAACAACGGGGTGAGATGGCCTTGGCCGTTGCAACCGCCAAGATTGCAGCCACCCAGGCCGGACTAGCCGTCGCCAATCAAATCTTTGACCTGATGGGAGCCCGTGCAACGAGCCGCAAGCATGGCTTTGACCGCTACTGGCGCAATCTGCGCACCTTCACTCTGCACGACCCAGTAGATTACAAACTGCGTGAAGTTGGCAACTGGGTTTTGAACCAGCACTATCCCACACCGGGGTTCTATTCATAAGGAGGTTCACTGTGGATTTTCCCGCATGGAACGAAGTCTTCAGAAGACTGAGGGTAGAAGCTAGCACCCAAGCACCCGCGATTGCTCTACGAGGATTTATGGATCTAGACCTAGATGTGGTCGGGGTCTATGCCATTGGCCATCATCCCTCGGCAGCCTTTCTAGCAGCAGCCAGACAATTTGAGCCGCTGCTAGTGGCTCATCCAGAGAGATTCCGCTATAGCTGGGCTGAAATCAAAGGCAACCAGTTCGAGGAAGTGTATCCTTGGCACGAGCAAGCTCAGCCGATTACGCTGGTCGAGCTGTGTGCATAAACCCTATTCAGACCAGCACATTGAATAAGACAACTGGATTTAACAGAAGGTCAGTGCGACTCAAGAACCGTTCGCATTCTCAAGCCAACACAATGGAAAACCAGAATTTACTGATTTTGACCCTGTCTTCCCTAGCCAGCTTTGTCGCCCTAATCAGCTTGGCCTTTCTCAGTGGTCTCTAGAAACTGAACGAGCGCTGATTTTGGCACTTGCACTCTGATCTTAAATTCGAGCTGTGATCGTTATCCCTGTGGATACATCACTGGATAAATGAGGAGTCCTACAATGGCTGCGATCGCAACTACCAACGGCTCAGGTAGCTTTTTGCCAAAGCGCCATAGGGCTGCCAGCGTTACTACACCAATCAGTAGGGTAGGAATATCGCGCAGGGACTGCCTGCCCAAAACGACTACAGCCCCAGCAATCGCTCCAGTAGCGGCTACCGTTACTCCATTAACGAAGGCTGCAATTGCAGGCTTTTTGCCGTGCTTTCTGAAGTAGGGGGCTGGGATGATGGTCAGCAGGTAGCAGGGAATAAACATTGCGATCGCAGCCACACAAGCCCCGGCAAACCCTGCCACCAAAAACCCAATAAATCCTGTCGTAATCACAACAGGCCCCGGCGTGATCATCGCTACGGCCACCGCATCAACAAACTGCTGAGCATCGAGCCATTGGTAATGCTTTACCACACCCCCGTAGAGAAAGGGCACGATAGCCAAGCCGCTGCCAAATACAAAAGACCCCGCAGTGCCAAAGAAAAGGAAGATTTGCCAAAGTAGGGGTGCCGTTGCTACAGGAACAGCCGCTACTAGGGGAACAAAAGGCAGACCTACAAAGCTTGTTAGCTTACGTCGCTGAAACCACTTGCGAGGGGGTGCTTTGATCAGCCAAACCAAAACGCCCGCCGCCAAAATAAGCTCGATCCGCTCCGACTCGGTGACGATAGTTGCGATCGCATTAACCAGATAAATGCCCCAAAATAGCCAGTCAGTCCCCACGGTTTTGCGGGTTAGCTTGTAGGTACTTTGGGCAATGATGCCGATTACGCAAGCTCCGACGCCGTAAAATACAGCCTGCATCCAGCTTAGGCCGCCATAAAGCGTGTAGGCCCAACCCAGCGCTACCACCATCAAAAACGACGGCAACACAAAGGCCAAACCAACCAGCGCCGAGCCCAAAAAGCCGTAGTGCAGATAGCCCAGGTAAAACGACAGTTGGGCAGCCAGAGGCCCAGGGGCAACTTGGGCCAGAGTCAAGCCCTCCTGATAGCCCGCTTCAGAAATCCACTGCCGATCTTCCACCAGGTCGCGATGCATGTAGCCGATCAGCGCAATCGGCCCGCCGAACCCCAGTGCCCCCAGTTTCAAAAAGTACTGAGTAAGTTGCTTCAGCGAGTACGTTGGCTGTTCCAATTCTGTCGTTGTAGACTTCATCGCCGCTTCCTTTCAATTTGCTGCTAGCGGGTTTCCCCTAAACTTCTGGACTAGCCAGGTAAATAGTAGAACGTTGATACCGAGCCTATTTCGAGAGTTTGAGGCTTGTTGAGCTAGACCTTAGTTATAGAATGAATCGGCACTTTTTCAAAATTATTTTCAATTGTTTCTGAGTTTACCTGAGATTCGATAGGGTTCATGAGAAGTTAGTTCAAAACAAAATCCGGCAAGCCCACCGATTTACCGGGGTTTCCTTTTACAAACCAACCTTCCATGACTACTCTGCAATTAAAAGTTTCAGCAAGAGAGACTCAATCTCGAGCTTTAGGACAAAAGCCCTTTCATCGCTCCCTGCAAAACCGCTGGCACCACGGACGCGCCTACGGCGTGATAGCTGCGATCGCACCTTTAGTCATCCTGGGTTTGCTGCTAGTGCATATGCACATGCTGACCCGGAGCCGGATCAATTGTCTGCGCTGACTGATTGGCTCTAATCGGCTCCGACCCTAAGGTTTCTATACGTTTCCAATTGTCACTCCTACCGGGAAAACCCAGATGTTGAAGGACGCTCAAGGATTAGCGGTCACAACTGACTCACCACAGGCCATTGTTGCGATCAACGAATTTACCGAACAGGCACTGTGCTACGGTCGTCATGCTGAAACGGTTCTGCTCAAAGGTATTGCTGCGGATCCCAGATGTGCGCTGCTACAGGCCTATGCAGCAGGCTACTACCTCAGCCAGGAAAATCGACTAGATCGGGAGCGGGCCTTGAGCCACCTTACTCAAGCGCAGGTGAGACTAGAGCAGGTGACGCAGCGAGAGAGACTTTTTATTGATGCGATCGCAGCCTGGGCCAAGGGTAATATCGATCAAGCCATTGCTCACCACGAAGCGTTGGCCCAGGTTTTTCCCCAAGATTTACTGTCGGTACAGCAAGGCCAATACCACTACTTCTACCGGGGAGACAGTGCCCGCCTCCTCAAAATTGCCGAAAGGGTTCTTCCCGAGCATCAAGACAAACCTCATCTTCCCCTGCTCTACGGCATGGTCGCCTTTGGTCTAGAGCAGTGCCATCAGCTCGATCAGGCTGAGGCGATGGGTCGGCTGGCTACTCGCTTACATCGGCAAAACCCTTGGGCACACCATGCTGTCGCTCACGTACTCGATACCCAAGGCCGCTATGCCGAGGGCGTAGCTTGGATGGAGTCGGTCGCCGATACCTGGGAACATTGCAACTCTATGCTTTATACCCACAACTGGTGGCACGTGGCCCTGTTTTACCTAGCCCAGGGCAATACGTCAGCAGTGCTAAGGCTATACGACCAGCAGGTTTGGGGCAAAGCCAGAAAAGAGACCCCTAAAGATCAGGTCGGGGCGATTTCCCTGCTGTTACGGCTGGAGCTGAAAGGCATTGACGTGGGTCGCCGTTGGCACCTGTTGGGCCGCTATCTAAAGGCTCGTGTGGAGGAGCATGCCCTCCCCTTTCAAGATTTGCACTACGTGTATGGTTTAACGCGGGCGGGTCAGCCCGATCTTGCTGAAACCATGATCGAAGATATGGCCCGCCATGCCCAAACCCTAGACCCCATTCAGCAGCGCCGCTGGAGTTATCTAGCAGTACCCGCCGCTCAAGGATTAGCGTCCCACGCTCGGGGCCACTGGGGCAGTGCAGTAGCTTACCTCAAGCCAGTTCTGCCACATTTGGAACAGCTTGGGGGCAGCCACACCCAGCGCCGTCTATTTCAACAGCTCTATCAGCAGGCGGTGGTGCGATCGCAAATGAACTCGCGATTTGCTGTCAGTGCTGCGTTGTGCACTTGAAGAACGGGTTGGTAGGTAGCAGCATCTACGGGGGCAAAGCAGCGAATTCCGGCCTGATCCAAGTTGTGCTGCAAGACAGCATCAGGTTGTAACAGTGCCCGCTGAATTGCCCTCTGTAGTGTCTTCCCCAACCGCTGTGAAACCGCAAATGGTGGCATTGGGGACGGCCCCAGAGAGGTCACAATCTTAATCTGCGTTGCCCACTCAGGATGGTCGCGCAGGGCTTGCTCCAACACGGTGCTGTCAATGGCTGCACAGTCGGCTTTGCCTGCCATAACCCACTGAAGCGATCGCAAATGGGCACCTGACTGCACCACACAACGAAAAAATTCCTGCTCTTGTCTCAGCAGATAATGGCGCATCAAGCTGTAGCCGCTGTGAGAACCAACCTCGTTGTAGCAAAAAACCGTTTGAGCCAAGTCATCCCAGCGTTGCAGAGGGCTGCTGGCCCGCACAATCACGTCTGAGAAATAGATCGGACGCTCACCATAGCGATCGGCCTGCATCACCGGAGCGACCAAAGGCCTAATACAACCAGGGTTTGCCTGCTCCAGTCGCATCAGGGGCAGACCACAAATAAAGAACGCATCCCATCCATCCTGGGCAAGTTTAGGATCAACCAGCGGATCAGTATCTGCTGCAAGGGTCTGCACTGCAATGCCGAAGGATCTCCCCAGGTAATCACCTACCGCCTTGTACAGCCAGAACAAATTCGGTGCAAGATAAGAGACAATTCGCATGGGCTACTAGGCTCTGGGCTACTAGATCTCGTAATGCCAATGTTCAGCCTCTTGAGCCAGAATGAGCTGCCGTGAGGCGCGATAGATTAGCCCTTGATCTTCAAACTGACCTAAAAGCCGCGTCACTGTAACCCGAGTCAGGCCGCTCAACTCCGCTAGATCCTGGTGAGTCAGCCGTAGGTCAATTAAGCAGCCCCGCTCGATCTGCTGACCAAATCGACGAGCCAGCCAGCTCAAAACACCCAATAAAATCACGTCAGCGCGACGATTGGCGCGAATGAGTAGCAGCGTCTCCGTCTGCTGCCAGTAGCTCAGCAATACCTCCGCAGGCGGCTGCCAGTCGGTCGTCAGAATTGGCTCTGCTTCAACCTGAGACATAGCTTCCACGATAAACGGCTGCGCTTTAGAGAGCGGTTGGCCAACCACATCCCCAGCAGTCCAAATTCCCAGCGTGATCACGCTGCCGTCCTCCAAGTAGCACAGGGTACGGGCCACGCCCGACTTTAAAAGCCAGTAAAGATTGTTCCGGTTAGGCAGCGGTGTGCGATTGGGAAAAATGCGGCTGACTGCGGCTGCGGGCACGGAAGAGACAAACGGTACCGATTGGGGTTTAACTAACATGCTCATCCTTGTTAAGTCCCACATTTGACTAGAACAGAGTTCTCACTCCTAGCCAAGCCAGAGAACTCACTCCCGATAATGACACAGCTTGAATCAAAACTCAAACAAGATTCAATTTCAAATGAATTTGAAATCAAAGTGACTTCAAAAATTGCTTTAGCAGAGCGTAGTGAACAAGCACGCTATCAACACCTTGTCACTTTTCTCCTCCTACAATCTGAGTCATATCAAGGTCATCAGCTACAGACCCAAAAGAACTTACCTCATCCTCAAACATCGCTAAGAGCGCTGCCTCATATGGACTACCCTACAGAGCTTAAGCACTATCTGGATGAGCAGGGACGGCTCAAGACATGGCCTTCCAAGCGTCGCAAGGGACAAACCCAGCAAATAGCCCTGGAATATCTCGCAACCAAGTTTGAACCTGGCGTGTTCTACAACGAACGAGAGGTCAATACCTTACTGAATCAGCACCATACGTTTGGCGATCCGGCTCTGCTGCGCCGAGAACTCTTTGACCGAGGGTTGGTGGATCGCGTTCGAGATGGATCTGCCTACTGGTTGAAACAGGGATAAGAAGGGTTTACAGAATGAGGCAGTCAGTGGAGGAGAGCGTGCGATCGCACGCTCTCCTCCACTAAACACCACAAACCAGAAGAGAGGCATTCTCTGAGCAATTTGGCTCCATGCCTGTTTGTTACGCCCCTCTAGACTATAGAAAAAATTCTAGTATAATCCTATTAGTCATTGATATAAGCCTATTCCTAAAACCTAGAGGCCTCTATTCCGGCTCGGCCCAAACAGATGCTGTCTCTGGTTCAAGCAACGCACAAGCGTGTGCTCCTTCTCTTTTGTCTTACGTACACCTCTACCCAATCGGTAACTCCGTGTTAGAAGCCTGCGTATTCGCGACTATCCTGTGCGGATTTCTCGGTATCCTCCTTAAGCAAAACCTGGTGATGAAAATCATCTCCATGGATGTCATGAGCACGGGGGTGATCGCCTGCTATGTTCTTGTCGCCTCCCGCACTGGTCTATTTACCCCAATCGTGTCCGACATCCAGCGAGGGGCCTACGCCGATCCTGTGCCCCAAGCAGTCATCCTGACCGCGATTGTGATCGGTTTTTCGATTCAGGCTCTCATGCTCGTCGGGGTAATGAAGCTAGCAAGAGACAACCCAACGCTGGAAAGTCGCGAGATTGAGAAGAGCAATACGCCATGAGTACTCTAACCATTGCCTGGATCGCCTTCCCCTTTTTCATGGGGTTTCTCATCTACCTGATTCCCAAGCTGGACCGCTATCTGGCCTTGGGGGTAGCGCTAGCATCCATTGCCTATGCACTGCTGGTCTTTTCCCTGTCGTCGCCGCTGTCTCTAAATCTGCTGGATCATTTCGGCGTCACCTTGTTGGTTGACTCGCTGACTGGCTATTTCATCTTGACCAACGCGCTGGTCACAGCAGCAGTGCTGCTCTATTGCTGGAACAGTGGCAAAACCCCTTTCTTCTATGCCCAAACCATCATTCTGCACGGCAGTGTAAACGCCGCTTTTGCCTGTACAGATTTCATTAGTCTGTATGTTGCCCTAGAGGTTCTTAGCATTGCCGCCTTCCTTCTCATTGCCTACCCCCGCACCGACCGATCGATCTGGGTGGCCTTGCGTTACCTCTTCGTCAGCAACATCGCCATGCTGTTTTATCTGATTGGCGCGGTGCTGGTTTATCAGGCAAGCCACTCGTTCGGCTTTGCCGGACTACGCGTCGCTCCACCGGAAGCATTAGCACTGATCTTTTTGGGGCTCTTAGTCAAGGGAGGCGTGTTTGTCTCCGGACTCTGGCTACCGCTGACCCACTCCGAGTCAGAAACGCCCGTGTCTGCCATGCTATCAGGCGTTGTGGTGAAGGCAGGCGTGCTGCCAATGGTGCGCTGCGCCCTATTTATAGAAGAGGTAGATCCCATCGTCCGGTTCCTCGGCGTTGCCACAGCATTGCTGGGGGTGTTCTATGCCGTCTTTGAAAAAGACACCAAGCGCATGCTGGCGTTTCACACAGTTTCGCAGTTGGGTTTTATCTTGGCGGCTCCGGAGGTTGGTGGATTTTATGCGCTCACCCACGGCTTGGTTAAATCAGCGCTGTTTCTCATAGCAGGTGCGTTGCCCAGCCGAAACCTCAAAGACTTGCAGTACAAGCCTATCAATACTGCCATTTGGATTGCCCTAGCTATCGCTAGTTTCTCCATCTCTGGCTTTCCTTTGCTATCTGGCTTTGGGGCCAAGGTGTTGACGATGAAAAACCTGGCTCCCTGGCAAGTAATCGCCATGAATATTGCCGCCTTGGGAACAGCCATCTCGTTTGCCAAGCTCATCTTCCTACCTCAGAATCGGCATGAACCCGCAAATATACGCCCCGGCTTTTGGCCAGCAGTCATCCTATTAATTGGAGGGCTGTTTTTAGCCAATGTGATTTATTACGAGGCTTACACCCTAGCTAATATTGCAAAACCGCTTGCAACCATTGCGCTTGGCTGGCTGGCGTATTTCTTCATCTTTCGGCGATCTGTGCTCAAACTACCACGGCTCTTTGAGCAATTTGAGCATCTTGTTGGGGTCATGAGCCTAATGTTAATTCTGCTCTTCTGGATGGGGGTTGCATGGTTGGGTATCTAAATCTAATTCTGCGGTTAGCTATCTGGTTTCTACTCACTGCAAACTTGAGCATAGCTAACACCATCATTGGCGTCAGTATTGCCCTAATACTGCCCCATCGACATCAAGCTTTGGGAGCCCTCAAAGACTGGATTCGACTACTGGGTCAGATCCTTTTAGCGATTCCACTGGCTTATATAGAGGCTTTTGAACTCATCCTTCGTCCGCACACTCAAGAAAATATCACTCTAGAACGAGTTCGGCCTCGGCGTACTACCGGGCTGGTCTTTCTAGACATCTTTTTGATTACCTTTACACCCAAAACAATTGTCACGAAGTATCACGAAAAGGGCTGGTATGAAGTCCACAAAATCAACCGTCGGAGGCAGTCATGAATGGTATTCTCATTGCCCTGCTAATGGCCTTGCTCATCCCTATATATGAGGCTTGGCAAGACGACGATATCTGGCAAAAAATGTTGGCCTTTGCCAGTATCGCGACCAAAGCATCAATTCTAATTCTGGTTATCTCCGTCCTGCGAGATGACTGGATGATTGGGGTGGTTGGGGTAATTATTTTGAGTGTGGGAAATGCTGGGCTAATGCTGCTAGCCCATCTTTTAAAGCGGATGAGTCCTGTCGAGTAAGCCATGATTAATCTACTTAGCTATAGCTGCATTAGTATTGGCATCTTCTTTTGGTTTTGGGGGACTCTTCCCCTGCTCGGCCGTAGTTCAGTTTTGTTCAAGCTGCATGGCCTTTCGGTAGCCGATACCCTTGGATCAATCGCGATTATTGTAGGGCTGCTGCTCAAGATTCCTCGGGAGTGGCCATTGCTTGTTCTCGCCATTCTCTCCCTAGCCATTTGGAACACAATGCTGGGGTATGTGTTGGCCTACTGTTCTAGCAGTGAGGGAAGCCATGACTGAAAGCTACGTTTACATCATTGTTGCTCTGCTGCCCTTGGCCGCAACTATGCTGGTTCTTCAGACCAACCCATACCATGCGCTAGTCACTCGTGGCATCCTAGGCGCAGTATCGGCCTTGGTTTATGCCGTCTTGGGAGCAGCGGATGTGGCCTTAACCGAAGCAATGGTAGGCACTTTGCTCTCGATTACGCTCTATGCAGTGGCAGTACGGTCTTCCCTGGTCATGCGCCTAGGTGTGCTCAAAGACGGCCCGATGGAAACAGATGACTTCCTGTTCAAAGAACTCGTAAACAATCTGCGAGCCGTTTTGGGCAAACATTACCTGCGGCTTGAACTGGTTTCTTACCCAGATACCGAGGCGCTACACCAGGCACTTATGGCTAAAGAAATCCACGCAACCTGTGTTGAAAAGATCAATCGGGGAGGACGACAGATCCTACCTCATGACATAAATCAGCCTTACCAAACCATCACTCGGGTTCAACGTCTTTACGACATCCTGCAAGCTGAACTGTTGCCTTCCGCCACGAGCTTAGTTTGTACCACAGCCGAGATCAGCCCCTCTTATCCAAAGACTGCAAATTCAGCGGAGGCACACTCATGAAATGGGTTTACGTTGCCGCAGGAGTAGTGCTGTTTTTCAAAATGCTGGTGATGGCTAATCCAGCCCCAGATGCTTCTCTTTCAATTGTCGAAGCGGTGGTTCAAGATACTGGGGTACCGAATGTGGTCTCTGGTATTATTTTCCGCAATCGGTTGTACGACACGATTTTCGAGGTTGTCGTCTTTACGCTGGCAATCTTGGGAGCGCAGTTTCTACTCGCCAATGAGGCACCTTCTGGCACGGTCCGCCAGTTCACCGATGAGCCGTCTATTGTGCTGGCGCGATTGGGTGCAACTATTGCTGCATTAGTGGCGGTTGAGTTGGCAATTCGGGGCCATCTCAGCCCAGGGGGTGGATTTGCGGCCGGAGTCGCAGGCGGCACCGCTATTGGCCTAGTTGCTATTACCTCGGCTCCAGAGTGGATGCAAGCAGTTTACAAACGCTGGCGTGCTGCAACCTTAGAGAAGGTTTCGGTCCTTATTTTCATTGTGCTGGCAGTAGTTACCCTGGCTGGTGTGGAACTGCCGCGAGGAGAGGTCGGTGCTTTGGTTAGTGGTGGGGCGATTCCCTTGCTCAACTTCCTAGTTGCCGTAAAAGTTGCCCTAGGATCCTGGGCAATCATGCTGATTTTTACGCGCTATCGAGGATTACTGTGAAGCTCATACGGGCCTAGCGCTTCCTTCAGGTTAAACTGAGCGGAAGCGCTAGAAAATGCGGAAAAGACATCACCCTTGCTCATGCCTGAACTCTTTCTAAAAGCAGAAATAGTCAGAGCAGCTTAGGGAATGTAATTTTAGCGATTAACCTTTCTCTCTATTGAGCTTAGTGACCTCATCCTGTAGTTGTTTAAGATCTCTTGCCATAACTCGAATGATGCTAAGTAGGGCGCGCTCATTTTCATTCAAGTTTTTCTGTGATGCAAATTCAATAAGCTCCTCGGTTAGGCTTTGGTAACTCAATTTTCAGTTCTCCTTAGAATAGTTTAGAAAATTCAACCCTATTCAAAGGCATTGCAGAGAGCTATCACGTTGTCTTTAGACAATGTCCCCAATTGTCATTGGCAAAAAGGAAAACTCTCTTGCCACAGAAATAAAACGGTTTAAAGATCTTATTTCCGACGAGAGAAGCTATTCCTACTGACCTACTTCTCCAAAAAATGAAGCATTCTAACCTTCTTCATTTTTTAGTTCCAGAAATTATTTGCCTTTACTAGATTACTGGAAAAGGATCAAAAATCAATAACTATAATCAATATATTTCAATGGCAGGCAAGCTTATTAAAACTATGGGTATTGCATTGCGAACAAAGAACTGTGCTCCTGCCCAAGATCTAGATGCAGAAGGATTGTGGGGAATTGATTCAGCCGTAAATTGTGCAGGAGAGCCATAGAAAAGACACTCCTGGCTGGGAGTGCCTTTCTAATGCTTATTGAATATAATTTTCCAAGCACTTTTTGATGAGCCTGCTGTTCAGTTCCTTGCTTGATGAAGTCTTTACAGATTTATTTTCTTCAAGACAAAATGTTTGCCGCGAACTGGACAAATTGTGTGATCACATTTTCTAACCAGGTGCAGCCCCAACGGCTACAAAATTCGGTGGTTGCCAGCAGTAGCAAAGTATTCATAGCTCGTTTTCCAATACATCTAACTACGAATACTTCAACCGTACCTTCCTGTCCGGCAGCCCCCTATGAAGATCGGATAAATCCTGAGCAGAGAATGTTTAGAACAGGAAATACCGCTGGGCCATGGGCAAAACTTCAGCAGGTTCACAAGTTAGGAGTTCCCCATCTGCTCGGACTTCGTAGGTTTCAGAGTCCACCTCCATGTGAGGTGCTGCGTCGTTGAGCTTCATGTCAGCTTTGCTGAGGGTACGGCAGTTGGCAACGGCAACGGCGGTCTTAGCAAGACCAATCTGTTCAGGAATGCCCGCTTCTAACCCCGCTTGAGAGACAAAAGTGAGTGCGGTGGATGCGATCGCACCACCAAATCCGCCAAACATAGGCCGCATATGAACAGGCTGAGGCGTGGGAATGCTGGCGTTGGGGTCACCCATTTGCGCCCAAGCGATCAAGCCACCCTTGAGGACAATCTCAGGTTTAACGCCGAAGAAGGCAGGTCGCCACAGGCACAAATCGGCCAGCTTGCCCTCCTCAATTGAGCCAACATGGCTAGATATGCCGTGAGTGATGGCTGGGTTAATCGTGTACTTAGCCACGTAACGCTTGGCCCGGAAGTTGTCATTGCGATCGCTATCTTCTGCTAGAGGCCCGCGCTGCACTTTCATCTTGTGGGCAGTTTGCCAGGTGCGGATAATCACTTCACCTACGCGGCCCATAGCCTGAGAATCCGACGAAATCATGCTGAAGGCACCTAGGTCATGCAAGATATCTTCAGCGGCAATCGTCTCCCGGCGAATGCGCGACTCAGCAAAAGCCACATCTTCGGCAATGCTGGGGCTGAGATGGTGGCACACCATCAGCATGTCTAGGTGTTCATCTAGAGTGTTGCGGGTGTAAGGTCGGGTGGGGTTGGTTGAGGAAGGCAATACATTTGCCTCGCCGCAGACCTTGATAATGTCCGGCGCGTGACCGCCCCCAGCTCCTTCGGTGTGATAGGTGTGAATGACGCGATTTTTAAAGGCAGCAATGGTGGCTTCTACAAAGCCAGCTTCGTTCAGCGTATCGGTGTGAATAGCAACCTGCACATCAAACTCATCGGCCACCGAGAGACAGGTATCAATGGTCGCGGGTGTGGTTCCCCAGTCTTCGTGGAGCTTTAGCCCCATAGCCCCAGCTCGAATTTGCTCAGTCAAGCCTTCAGGGCGCGCACTATTGCCCTTGCCCAAAAAGCCCAAGTTCATAGGAAAGGCATCTGCCGCTTGCAACATCCGCCAGATATTCCAAGCGCCGGGAGTGCAGGTCGTGGCATTGGTGCCTGTAGCCGGGCCAGTTCCCCCACCAATCATGGTGGTAACGCCCGATGCGATCGCAGTTTCAATCTGTTGCGGACAAATAAAGTGAATGTGCGTATCAATGCCCCCCGCTGTGACAATCATGCCCTCTCCGGCCAATGCCTCAGTACCGGGGCCAATGATGATGTCTACGTTGTCTTGGATATAGGGGTTTCCGGCTTTGCCAATCTTATGAATTTTGCCGTCTTTGATGCCAATATCTGCTTTAACAATGCCCCACCAGTCCAGGATAAGTGCATTGGTAATCACGAGATCCACAGCACCCTGATCGCGACCAATAGGCGACTGCCCCATTCCATCGCGGATCACCTTACCACCCCCAAACTTCACCTCATCGCCATAGGTGGTGTAGTCCTGTTCCACCTCAATGATCAACTCGGTGTCGGCTAAGCGAATGCGATCGCCTACGGTCGGCCCATAGGTTTCGGCGTAGGCACGGCGATCCATGCGATAGCTCATGGGGCACTCCTTTAGGAAGACAGATAATTCCGACCTATTCTACGGCGCAATCTATCCTCAAGGACTGTCTTTCTGTTTCTTTTTAGGCGAACCTAGAGAAAATCTTGGAGGTCTAAGCCCAGGTTTCAAAGGGATTAGCCGTCAACTCGTCAGAGATCTCTAACTGACCCCGCGAAACAGCTCTTAGCAGTCGGTCAATAGCCGCCCGCTCCTCTTCCTCTAAATCTTCGTTCAAAAGGGCTGTCATCAACCCATACCGATCGGCGACGGTCAGTTGGCCTGTCGTCGCAGCTTGTACCATAATCTCGCCAATCGCAAGGGGCAGCAGGGAGCATTTAGGGGACATTTGGCAGCTTAAACCGCTAATTTCTAGGAGGACTTATAAGATAGCTGCACCAGTTTTAGGGTGGCGTGATGCATCTCTATCTTACTATGGCGGACTGAGCTAAATACTGTGTGATTCTAGACTTGTCCAAATGTGATCACGCCAGGAATTCCCCGTGATTTGGCCCTCTCTAATACGTGATTAAAATCACAGCCAACCCCTAAGTACCCCCTGTCCGGCGAAGCGTACAAGGTTCACGTAATGTGTGCTTGGATACATTACTCAAAGGCATTGCATAGTTTGTAATGCCTCTGCCTATCCGGTTTATGTCATCCAATCTTTACTTGTTGAGTATCAACAGCTGTTGCCCCTCGGACTTTGCGGGCGACCCCAACCATCTTGTCGAGCAACTCTCGGTGAGGCACCTTTCCTTTAAGGACAACGGTGCTGCCAGTCTGAGCGACCCACACCGTTTCGATATCATCGAGCGTGGCATCTTCGTCAAAGGCTTGGGCAACTCGCTTGGCAAGGCCGCTTTGGTCATACTCACCGTTTAGTCCCATGCGTTCGGGTGGGACAGGCTCTTCTGTACTGAGGGTTGCATTTGTGGCAGTGCGGATCTCAGGAGCAGTCCGAGCTTCCGGAATAGCACCTGAAGCCGACTGCTGCGTATTCTGCGGTTGACTATTGCGGGATTTTATCAGAACATCCTGTCCAAAAATTCGTTTTAACCAGCCCATCAGAGAACTCCTTTGCTGTTAGAGCGTTAACTCTTTCATTAAAGACAAATAAATCAAAAGCGCCCTCTTGCATTAGAAACAAACATTCGAGAAAAGTAAAAAAACAAGTTCTTGAAAGAGCAGTATTTCACGGAGTTAATAGGTACAGCAAAAGGCAGGAGACAGAAGGCAAAGGGCAGAAGGTTAAGGGCTGCTATAGCTGCATCTCAGGCATTCGGTTCGTCCTAGCTGTTCCGGTGCTCGCTATAACATTCAATAGCCTTTAGCACTGCCAAAAAAAAAAGGAGCCAATTTGGCTCCTTAAAGTTCTTGAGGTTCTGGAGATTCTAGAGGAAGTACTTACAGACAGTTAAGCAGGTGCAAGCTGCTGCACTTTTTCTTCGATGGACTTGAGCAGAGAGTTGTAAGGCTGATTGAACTTTTCAATACCTTCCTCAAGCAGTTCGTCCATGATGGCTCCTAGATCAATATCAATGTCAGGATCAGACAAGCTATTGATAAGAGTTTGGGCGTGGTCAAGGTCTTCTAAAATGCGATCGCATCCAACATGGCAGTGGTCTTCGCAAGCCTCAATGGTTTCTAGAGGCATGGTGTTGACAGTGTCACGTCCCACCAGTTCGTCAACGTAGACCACATCGCTGTAGTTGGGGTTTTTGGTGCCCGTGCTGGCCCACAGCAGACGCTGAGGATTAGCTCCTTTTTCCTTCAAAGCATTCCAGCGATCGCTGCTGAAGATTTCTTGAAAGCGCTGGTAGGCGAGTTTAGCATTTGCGATCGCAACTCGACCCTTAACCGACTCCAGTCGCTTTTCCTCGCTCAGGCTTTCAGTGCCTTCCCGCTTCAGCCGTTCATCGATCATCGCGTCTACTTTGACATCAATACGGCTGATGAAAAAGCTAGCGACCGAAGACAGCTTATCAATGGGCTGCCCGGCTTCGGCCCGCTTTTCCAATCCCCGAATGTAAGCTTCAGCAGCTTGGGCATACATATCTACAGAAAACAGAAGGGTCACGTTGACATTCATGCCTTCTGCAATCGCCTGCTCAATCGCACCCATTCCCTCTGGTGTACCCGGAATCTTGATCATCACGTTGGGCCGATCAACCCGGCGGAAAAAGCTGCGAGCTTCTTCCAAGGTGCCACTGAGATCTCGCGCTAACAGCGGAGACACTTCAATACTGACATAGCCGTCTAGGCCCTCAGTTTCTTCAAAAACAGGACGCAGCACGTCGCAGGCATTTTGCACATCGGTAATCGCCAAAGATTCGTAGATTTCCTGGGCCGACCACTGATTGCGAATGCCCTCTTCAATGTCAGGCTGATAGATTTGATTGCCCTTAATCGCCTTTTCAAAAATGCTGGGATTGGAGGTCATACCCCGAAGCCAACCCGCCTCGACTTTCTGCTGAAGTTCGCCGGATTGAATTAGGTCACGGCTGAGGTAGTCCATCCATAGACTCTGGCCGCATTCTCTGAGTTGTTGGAGTCGGTTATTAGTCATAATCTCTTTTGGGTTGCTGCAATGAAAAGTACGGTTGGTTTTTGTTTGTTGAGTTCTCGAACCATCTCGCTCCACCCACGCCGAACTTATAACTTCTCAGCAAACAAAAAACGTAATCGGCGGGGCATTAAATTAGCCACCGCCGATTAACGGTAATTGCACACTCTTAACGCTGAAGTTCGGTCGTAATATCCTCAAGACCCAGGTCAAAAGTGATTTCGTGAACGCCAGGAATTTGCTTCACTTCATCAACAATGCGCTGAGCCACCCGCTTGTTTTTAACTTCACCCGACAGGCGAACGGCACCGTTGGAAACACTGGTCGCAATAGCATCGGAAATATCATCGTGGATCTTGCGCTCGATCTCCTCATCGCTCAGAGGCTGACCGGGCACCTCTGCATACTCAATGCCCTGAAACTGATTGCCGCTGGGAGTTGTTTCCAGAGCATTGTTCAGCGCCTTTTGACCGCTGGTGATGGCATCATCCATCGCAGCACCAGCCGCTTGAGCAGGCAGGTTAAAGCCTAATACCATAACCAGGGAAAGCGTAATTGCGACCAAACCTAGGTTGGTGCGTCGAATCGGTTGATTCACAAAAAACAAGACTGCTGCAACAAGCAGCATTAAAACAGAGACTTCTAAAGGGTTAACCATATGTTCGCTTTTGAACTCAACGAGATGTGGGAAAACCAACTCTCCCAACCTTCCGTCAACATTAGGAAAATTAGAGGTATTGTCGCGTCTGCCACCCGAAAGAATTGTTTTCGTCTAAAGATAGAGATAGAAGCTTAAAACAGAGGTGGAAATGGCTCGAAATAGCTGGAAAGAGGATGAAATAGCGTTTTTAGCTCGTTGCTAAGTAGATATACTTCTTAATTCTCTTCAGCTAGTTGGCTGAGTTGAGCTTTAGCACTTCATTGATGACACGGAATGCGTATTGGACTGACAAGCCTAAAGATGTGCATTGTCATTGCGTAGCTTGCTTCTCGCAGAGTGCAGAGCGCATAGCCCAAGGGCATGGCTGCGCTAACGCAGGCTCGCAATGACACAAACTTAATGCCTTCTTTTAAGCTTGTCAGTCCACTACAGCTTTACCCTTGCCAGTCCAGTGCGTTAATAGGCTGGCAAGGGTAAACAGGGCTTTAGAGAGAATCCCTCTTGAGAGGGACGGCAATCTTTAAATCACTCGCTAGAGTCGATTGCTGGCCTTATCAGTTTATCTGCCTGAAACTGGCTACTTTTTGTCTTGTATGAGCAGGCTTCATGCTTAAGCGTCTTAAAATTGGCACTCGCATTGGGGGAGGATTTGCGCTCGGACTTGCCATTTTGACAGCCCTCGGCATTGCTGCTTACCGCACCACCCAAAACTTGATTGAAAACTCCCGTCAGGAGAGGAACACCTATCAAGTATTGGGGCAGCTAAATGGGCTTGAGCTGGCACTGGCAAATGCTGAAACGGGCCAACGAGGCTATCTTTTGACTGGACGCCCAGGCTACCTAGAGCCCTATGACAACTCCATAGCGGTCATTGACCGGAATTACGAAGCGTTGCAGGAACTGACGGCAGATAACCCTGACCAGCAACGTCAGCTAGACCAATTGGGATCTTTGATCGAATCAAGATTAGGCAGGCTCCGCGAAGGCATTCGGCTGCGTGATACTCAAGGGTTTGCCGCTGCTCAAACTTTTGTTTTAAGCGACCAGGGGCGGCGCTTGATGGATCAAATCCGCACCCTGATGGCTGAGATCAAGGCTGAGGAGGAGGCCGCGCTACAGCAGCGGTCAACTCGGTCCCAAATCGCCGCTCAGCAGACGCTGGAAACGATTTCCTACGGGATTCCTGCGGCTTTTGTTGTGCTGTCGTTGGTTGGCTTTTGGCTTTCTCGCAACATCTCGCGTCCCCTGCGCGAACTCTCGAGTACCGCTCAGCAGATTGCAGAAGGTAATCTTTCGGTTACGCTCACTGACACCGATGGCCAAGACGAAACTGGGGTGCTGACCCGCACTTTTAACCAGATGGTCAAAAACCTGCGAGAGACCATTGAGGCCAACGAAAACCAGCGCTGGCTGAAATCGAATTTGGCCGACTTGTCTCAGTCATTGCAGGGGCAGCGCGATTTGGAGGCGGTCGCTCAGTTGGTGCTCACTAAGCTGGCTTCTTTGTTGGCGGCTCAACAAGGTGTGTTTTATCAGTTGGATAATACAGCTAATCCGCCAACGCTTAAGCTGCTGAGCAGCTACGCTTATCAAGAACGCAAGCACCTGTCCAATGAATTTCGTTTGGGTGAGGGACTAGTCGGCCAGTGCGCACTGGAAAAGCAGCGCATTTTGCTGACAGAGGTGCCGGGAGACTATATCCGCATTCGTTCGGGGTTGGGAGAAGCACCGCCGTTAAACATTTTGGTGGTACCTATCTTGTTTGAAGCCGAGGTGCAGGGAGTTTTAGAACTGGCCTCGTTTCAGCGCTTTACTGAACTGCAACTGACCTTGGTGGAAGAAACCAGCAGTTTGACTGGGGTCATGCTCAATGCGATCGCATCCTACCTCCAGACGCAGGACTTACTACAAGCATCACAGGCGCTCACCGATGAGCTGCGTCATCGCCAGGAAGAACTGATGCAGAGCAATCAGTTGCTCGAAGACAGAACTCAGTCGTTGCAGGAGTCGGAGTTTTTGCTGCAACAGCAGCAAGAGGAGTTGCAGCAATCGAACGAAGAGTTGCAGCAGCTCAATGAGGAGCTAGAGGAAAAAGCAGAACTACTAGAGGTGCAAAAGCAGCAGGTAGAGCGCAAGAACCAAGAGATTGAGCGCGCGCGGCAGGAGCTAGAAGAGCAGGCCAACGAGTTGGCTCAATCCTCGAGGTACAAGTCAGAATTTTTAGCCAACATGTCACACGAGCTGCGCACGCCGCTCAATAGCTTGCTAATTTTGGCCAAATTGCTAAGTGACAACACCGAAGGCAACCTCACAGACAAGCAGATTGAGTACAGCCGCACCATTCACTCAGCAGGTGGGGATCTGCTGTCGTTGATCAATGACATTCTCGATTTAGCCAAAATTGAGTCAGGGACGATGTCGGTTGCCTTCGAGCCAGTCTCCTTGACCGCCTTAGGGACACACTTAGAGCGAAACTTTAGCCCCATTGCCTCTAGCAAAGGGTTAACCTTCGACGTGATGCTCGACAGTGCCCTACCTGAGAACGTCATCACCGACTTGAAGCGGTTGCAGCAGATTTTGAAGAATTTGATTGCAAACGCCCTCAAGTTTACGGATAAAGGAAACGTTACCGTACAGATATACAGGGCCGGACGCGATCGCATTGCCTTTAGCATCCGCGACACGGGAATTGGCATTCCGCTGGACAAGCAGCAAGTCATCTTTGAGGCATTTCAGCAAGCAGATGGCACCACCAGTCGGCGCTATGGCGGTACGGGATTGGGGCTATCTATCAGCCTAGAACTCGCCCGGTTATTGGGCGGGTCTATTACGTTGGCTAGCCAGCCAGGACAAGGCAGCACCTTTACGCTCCAGTTGCCGGAGCATTATGAACCCGCGACCGGAACAGACGCTCCACCGCAGGTAAACTTTTCTCCCGTTGCCGCTCCGGTCCCCCCACGCTTGGAACCTGTCGCGCCAGCCGTCGCCCCGGTGCCAATGCGATCGCTCACGATCCTCTCTGGCTTGGAGGACGACCGGGCCGACCTACAACCAGGAGATCAAGTGCTGCTGGTAATTGAGGACGACCTCAGCTTTGCCCAGATTCTGCTGGAGATGGCCCGTCGCCACGGTTTTAAGGTTTTGGCCGCATCTCAAGGGCAGGTGGGCTTGGAATTGGCGCAACACTTTCTGCCCGACGCCATTACGCTCGATATGCATCTTCCTGACATGGAGGGTTGGGCTGTCCTTGAGCAACTCAAGCGCAATGACCAAACGCGCCATATTCCCGTTCATGTGCTTTCTGTAGATGAGCGGCAGGCGCGAGAATTCCAGATGGGAGCGATTGCCCACATCCAAAAGCCCGTTTCGCCAGAGGTGCTAACCCAAACGCTCGTCGAGATCAAGTCTTTTGTCGAGCGTCAGGTGCGACACCTGCTGGTGATTGAGGACGACCGAGTACAGGCCCACAGCATTATTGAGCTGATCGGCGGCCCAGACGTCAAAAGTGTTGCAGTGAGTAGTGGGTCAGAGGCACTCGCGCAACTGCAAAGCCAGACCTTTGACTGCGTGGTGCTTGATCTGGGGCTGCCCGACATGAATGGCTTTGAGCTAATTGAGCAGATCAAGCAAATTCCTGGCTTGGTCGATCTGCCCATCATTGTCTATACCGGGAGAGACCTCAGCGAGTCTGAAGAAACTCGACTGCGGCGGTTAGCCGAGACTATCATCATCAAGGATGTGCGATCGCCTGACAGACTGCTGGACGAAACCGCCCTATTCCTCCACCGGGTTCAGACAGATCTGCCCCAGGCCAAACAGCAGCGGGTGGAGCATTTACAGCAGCGTGACCCTAGCTTAGCCGGGAAAACGGTGCTGATTGTTGATGACGATGTGCGCAACATTTTTGCCCTGACCAGCCTGCTAGAGCAATACAAGATGAACATCTTGTTTGCCGAAAATGGACGAGCGGGCATCCAGCTTTTGCAGTCTCACCCTGAGACTGACGTGGTGCTGATGGACGTAATGATGCCTGAACTAGATGGCTACGAAACTACGCGCGCCATCCGTCGACAAGAAGGGCTTAGAACGCTGCCCATCATTATGCTGACCGCTAAGGCAATGCAGGGCGATCGAGAAAAGTGTATTGAGGCAGGGGCCTCGGACTACATTACAAAACCCGTAGATACCGAACAGTTGCTATCACTGCTGCGTCTTTGGTTATACCGCTAGGGTAAGGTTTTTCCTCAGTAAAGGCGAAATTTCTGCTGTTCGGCATACCAATAAAATCAGCCGATAGAAAACACTAGTAAAATAACCATCTCTACCGTAAGAAAAGTGTCAAACGTCAGAGTGTCAGACACCTCCGATCAAGATTTGACTGTTTCAGCAGCAGGGCATCAACCGGAGATGCACCCAGAGGATATTGAAGTTCAACTGCTGGTGGAAGGTGTCTACCGACGCTATGGCTATGACTTTCGCAACTACGCTACCGCTTCACTGAAACGCCGCATCCGAAACTTTTTGCGCAATGAGGGACTATCTTCGGTCTCTGCTCTACAAGAAAAAGTGCTAAGCGATCGCAATTGGGCCAATCGATTGCTGATGGGGCTGACGGTTAACACTACAGCCATGTTTCGCGACCCCAGTTTTTATGTCGCCTTTCGGTCTGAAGTCGTGCCACTGCTGCGTACCTATCCCTTCATTCGCATCTGGCACGCAGGTTGCTCAACAGGGCAAGAAGTCTATTCCATGGCTATTCTGCTTCAAGAAGCAGGCCTTTACCAACGCTGCCGCATCTACGCTACCGATACCAACGAACGGGTGCTGCAAATCGCTCGGCAAGGTATCTATCCTCACCAGCAGATGCAGGAATACACGCAACTCTACTTAAAGGCAGGTGGGCAAAAACCCTTTTCGGAGTACTACACGGCTAGCCACGGCAACGCCCTTCTGCGTCCCTCTCTACGGGAGCATGTGGTGTTTGGGCAACACAACTTGGTAACTGACCGATCCTTCAATGAATTTAACGTTATCCTCTGCCGCAACGTGTTGATCTATTTCAACTCGACCCTGCAAAACCACGTCCATGAGCTGTTTTATAACAGTCTCTGTAAATTCGGGATTTTGGGGCTAGGCAAGCAAGAAACGCTGCGGTTTACTACTTATGAAACGCAGTATGACGAGTTAGTCAGATCAGAAAAGATTTACAGGAGAAGGGGGTAGTGGGATACGAGTTGGTCGTTATGGGTACTTCCTTGGGCGGATTATCTGCCCTGAGAAATATGTTAGGTATTTTACCGAGGGAGTTTTCAGCTGCGATCGCAATCGTCCAACATCGTCACAAAGAGTCAGACAAAACGTTGAGTTCTTTTTTGCAACAATTTTCGGCGCTGCCCGTTCATGAGGTTGAAGACAAGGACACGATTTTGTCGGGGCATGTCTATATTGCGCCTCCTGACTACCATCTGTTAGTAGAACCGGGGCATTTTTCACTGTCAAAGGATGATCCAGTGTCCTACGCCCGCCCTTCAATTGATGTCTTGTTAGAATCTGCCGCCGATGCTTATGGAGAACGGACGATTGGGGTGCTTTTGACGGGAGCCAACCAAGATGGAGTAGCCGGACTCGCGGCGGTGAAAGCGCGGGGAGGAGCCACCTTGGTACAGGATCCCGAAACCGCAGAAAGCCCTATTCTGCCCCGAGCTGCGATCGCAGCTATGACCGTAGACCGGGTATTGCCACTGGCTGAGATGGCCAACTATTTGGTTTGCCTCTGCAGCCCGTCTGGGAGGTAGTCTATGCAGCCTGAATCCAAGGTCAGCATTTTGATGGTAGATGACCAGCCGGAAAACCTGCTGGCCTTAGAAGCGATTTTAGGCAGTCTGGGACAAGACTTGGTCAGAGCGAACTCTGGCCAAGAAGCGCTACGGTGCTTGCTGTATCAGGACTTTGCTGTGATCCTGCTAGATGTGCAAATGCCCGATATGGATGGTTTTGAGGTTGCCACCCTCATTCGTAGCCGGGAGCGGTCGCGGGAAACCCCCATCATTTTTCTGACCGCTTACAGCACCAGCGAACAGTTTTTGTTCCGAGGCTATGCCTTGGGTGCAGTGGACTACCTGATCAAACCCATTGCTCCCAACGTTCTAATCTCCAAAATCAAAGTCTTCATTGACTTGTTTAAAAAGACGGAGACCTTGCGGCAACAAGCCGATTCACTCAAACTACAAGCCACCCAGCTAGAGGCCATCAATGCCGAGCTGCAAATTAGCGAAGAACGGTTTCGTTCCCTCAGTACTTGCTCTCCGATGGGCGTGTTTGTGACCGATCGCGAGGGGCACTGCATCTATACCAACCCTCGCTTTGAAGCCATTTGTGGTTTCAACTCCCAGCAAACCCTCTGCGAAGACTGGCTTGAAGCAGTTCACCCCGATTACCGAGCCGAGTCGGCAGCTACCTGGTTTGCTTATGTGCAGCGAGGCCAAGAGTATTCTCAGGAGGTCAAGTTTCAAACTCCCTCCAATGACTGCCGCTGGGTTCATGTGCGGGCCGCTCGAATGCTGTCGGATCGAGGAATTTTTTTGGGCCACGTTGGCACCATTGAAGACATCACCGAACGTAAGCAGGCCGAAACGGCCAACGCAGAGGTCATTCGGGAGCAGGCCGCTCGTCAAGAGGCTGAAGCTGCCAATCGGATGAAGGATGAGTTTATTGCCATCCTGTCCCACGAGTTGCGCACCCCTTTAAATGCCATTTTGGGTTGGTCGCGTCTAATTTCTTCACGCCCCTGCGACGAGAAAACGGTTAGCAACGCCCTAGAAATCATCCACCGCAACGCAGTCTCCCAGGCCAAACTAATCGAGGACATTTTGGATGTGTCACAGATTGTCCGGGGCAAACTACAGCTCGATCTTCGTCCCGTAGAACTGATTTCACTGATCCAACTGGCAGTAGACACAGTGCAGCCCTTGGCCGATGCCAAAGAAATTGCAATTGTCACTCGCTTTAACAACTGCGCCAGCCTACAAGTCATGGGCGACTCTATGCGGCTCCAGCAGGTTATTTGGAATCTGCTCACCAACGCTGTGAAGTTCACGCCAGAACAAGGGCGCGTTGAAGTTGATCTCACAGTGGTAGAAGACGAGCAGAACGGGGAAACCACGAATAACGAATCTCCCCACCCGCAGTACGCCCAAGTCCAGGTGATTGATACGGGTAAAGGTATCGAGCCTGAGTTTCTGCCCTACGTCTTCGATCGCTTCCGACAAGCAGACAGCACCACCACCCGCAACCACGGTGGCTTAGGACTGGGCTTAGCGATTGTCAGTCATTTGGTTGAGCATCATCATGGTCGAGTCACGGCACAAAGCCCAGGTCAAAACCAGGGGTCAACGTTTACGATTAAACTGCCGCTCCTGCGTGTAGAAATGCAAGAAGTAGAAACGCCTGCTCTCCTCACCAATGACTTAGACGGGTCAGGTGGTAAGGACGAGTCAGACGGCTTGCCTGACGCAGCGCTACCAGAGTCAGTGTTGCTAGACTCCTCTCTGCCCCTGAGACAAGTGCGTGTCATGGTGGTCGAGGATGATGACGACACTCGTAACTTTCTAACTTTTTTGCTTGAGGCGGAAGGGGCCGTTGTCACCGCAGCCTCTTCGGGGATTGCGGCTTTGCATCTGCTCGATTTTCTGCCCCCAGCCCAAGCCCCTGAGGTGCTGCTATGCGATATCAGCATGCCTGAAATGGATGGCTACACGCTAATCAAAAAAATTAGGAGCCAGGGTTCCCACGCCCATATCCTTGCGATCGCACTGACTGCCCACGCCCGTGTTTCCGACCAGCGAGCGGCCCTAGCCGCCGGGTTCCAAAAGCATTTACCCAAACCTGTAAACCCTGAAGCCTTGGTGCAAACCATTGACCAACTCTTGCGGGTATGTGCCTAGCTGTTTTCGCTGGAGTTGACCCACCTCTGCGCCTCTTGGAAGGGTGTTTTGGCTTCTTAGAAAGCTTCTGTGTAATCTCCTCGGACGTAGGATTCACTACAGCTTTTGTAAGATAGAAATGCTTTTTGTGGTCATACTTTAGCTCAGCCCGTTTTCCTTCTTTTGGCAGGCGGAGATTTTGGCTTGACTCGATATTCTAGAAACATAAGAAAGCAGCTTAAAACTGCTTTTTGAAGCGAATAATAAACCATACTCATTTAGAACAAAAAGTTCTTCAAGCCAAGTTAGTAGAAATAACTATTTCTCTGGTTTTCCTTGGTTCTTGAAGAGCTTCAAAGGGAGGAAACTATGAACATTCTTGCTTGGATCGTGTTGGGTTTGATTGCAGGTGCGATCGCAAAAGCGATTTACCCAGGCTACCAAAGCGGTGGTATTCTCGGAACGATGCTTCTAGGTATCGTGGGAGCCTTCATTGGTGGTAGCTTGTACGCCCTACTCACCACTGGAACGTTAGCCCTAACCTCAGCTGGTTTGAGCATTGGCGGTGTCGTTCTCTCAGTTTTGGGTGCTATTCTCGCCCTCTGGCTCTACTACGCCTTTGCTCGCAGAGCTTACTAAACTTAACGAAAAGACCAAAAGATCACGCGACTATAAGTAGATAAATCCAAAACCATCTGTTGTTACCAATAGATGAGAACCCAGTCAAAAACCAGCAATAGCTAGTGTCAAAGAAGCGAAGCAATCTTAAAGATTGCTTCGCTTCTTTACTTTTTTATTATTTTTTCAAGGTCGCTTCCAAATAAAGTCGGTAAAGTAAACACAGCGAAAGGTCATTCAGCAAAGCTCAGCTTGGTGTATTCAAGCGTGTATTTGTAGTGCAGGCAGCCTGTCCGTGAGCGGAACGCTCGCACTACCGTAATGTGGGATACTCCAGTTGACTTGCCTTTATATTTTCTGCCTTTAGCAAGAAACCCTCATCGAAAAATTGGGGTTACTTTGAACGAGAACTTCCCTATTGTTGCCCTGCTTCTGAGGAATCCCTATGCCCACCGCTGCACCCGATCAAGTCTGGCGGATTGTCGAAAACCAGCACCAGAACCCTTTTGAAGTGCTGGGTTCCCACCCCATTGAGGAAAATGGGCGTCGCTGCTGGGTCGTGCGGGCCTATCTTCCCGATGCCGATGCTGCTTGGGTAATTCACCCCGAAATGCGATCGCAGTACCCCATGCAGCAGACCCATCACCCCCACTTCTTTGAGTGCCAAATAGACACCGAAGATTTGGCAGCCAACTATCTGATCAAAGTTAAGGAAGGGGATCACGAGCGGGTCATGCACGACCCCTACGCCTTCAAAAATCCTCTGCTCACCGACTACGACATTCACCTCTTTAGCGAAGGCAACCACCATCGCATCTACGACAAGATGGGCGCACACCCTACTGAAGTCGAGGGTGTTCAGGGTGTTTACTTTGCCGTGTGGGCACCCAATGCTCGCAACGTCTCAGTCATTGGTAACTTCAACCATTGGGACGGTCGCCGCCACCAAATGCGCAGAATTGACGGCGGAGTATGGGATCTGTTTATTCCCGGCATCAGCAACGGTGAAACCTACAAGTACGAAATCAAAAATGGGGAAGGCCATCTCTACTACAAGTCCGACCCCTACGGTCACCAGCAGGAAGTGCGCCCCGCTACCGCTTCTGTGGTTAATGACCTCACCTACACCTGGCAGGACAATGCCTGGATGGAGCAGCGGCGTCAGGCCGACCCGCACGAACAACCAATCTCGGTTTACGAAGTTCACCTTGGCTCTTGGCTGCACGAGAGCGCCGACAATCCGCCTGAGCAGGGCTATGTGGTAAACGTCTCGGCCAAATCAGGGGCACGCTTTTTGACCTACCGGGAACTGGCCGAAAAACTGATTCCCTACGTGAAAAAGTTAGGCTATACCCACATTGAGGTAATGCCCGTAGCCGAGCACCCCTTTGATGGCTCTTGGGGCTATCAGGTGGCAGGCTATTACGCCCCCACCTCCCGCTTTGGCACGCCGCAAGACTTCATGTACTTTGTCGATCAGTGCCACCAAAATGGCATTGGCATTATTGTGGACTGGGTGCCCGGTCACTTCCCTCGCGACAGCCACGGTTTGGCCTTCTTCGATGGCTCCCATCTGTATGAGCACGCCGACTCCCGCAAAGGCGAACACAAAGAGTGGGGCACGCTAATCTTCAACTACGCCCGTCACGAAGTTCGCAACTTCCTGATTTCCAATGCTCTCTTCTGGTTTGATAAGTACCACATTGATGGCATTCGAGTTGATGCAGTGGCTTCCATGCTCTACCTCGACTACGACCGCAAAGACGGCGAGTGGGTTGCTAACCAGTATGGCGGACGCGAAAACTTAGAAGCAGTGGACTTCTTGAAGCAGCTCAACTATCTGCTGTTTGGCTACTACCCCGGTGCCCTCTCCATTGCCGAAGAGTCTACTTCTTGGGCCAATGTCTCACGCCCAACCTACATCGGCGGTCTCGGCTTCAACTTCAAGTGGAACATGGGCTGGATGCACGACGTCCTTGACTACTTCAACAAGGATCCCCTTTACCGCCGCTTCCACCAAAACAGCATTACCTTCTCCATCTGGTATGCCTACAGTGAAAACTTCATGCTGGCCCTCTCCCACGATGAAGTGGTTCACGGCAAAGGCAACCTGTACCAGAAAATTCCTGGCGACCCTTGGCAGAAATTTGCCACCTTGCGCGCATTGTTTAGTTACATGTTTGCTCACCCCGGCAAAAAGACCCTGTTCATGGGCATGGAGTTTGGTCAGACCACCGAGTGGAACTCTTGGATGGACCTAGAGTGGGGCTTGCTCAACTACGAGCCGCACCAGCAGCTTCAGAATTTTGTAGGTGAGTTGCATCAGCTCTACAAGAGTGAGCCTGCCCTCTACACTGACGACTTCTCCACTGAAGGCTTTGAGTGGATCGACTGCAACGACAACGATCACAGCGTGATCTCGTTCATGCGCAAAGACAAACACTCCGATGACTTTCTAGTAGTTGCCTGCAACTTTACCCCAAATCCCCACTATGACTACTGGGTAGGCGTTCCCAAAGCTGGCTACTACCGGGAGATCCTGAACAGTGATGCGTCAGCCTATGGTGGCAGCGGTGCTGGTAACTATGGCGGCAAACAAACCCACGTCTGGGAACAAGCCCGCTGGCCCTACGCCCTTAGCCTTACCTTGCCGCCACTCAGTGTGTTGGTTCTAAAGCTGGATTCAACCGCTGGGCAGTAGACTCAATTAACTGGCCCTAAACAGTGATTAAACAGTAAAGGGTGAAGAGGTATTAACCCCTTCACCCTTTGCTGTTACAGAATCAGAATTTAGCTTCTAGCTTCCGGTAGCCGCCATAGTCTGCTGAACTCTGCTTTTAGCTGCTTTAAAGTCAGTAGCCATTTGCTCTTTCTGCTCGGTGGTGCAGTTCTTATCAATTGCGGCAAACAGGGTGCTTTCTTCCTGGCGCACGTGATCCATCACCACGTCTGCAAGTTGCTTAACTTTGGAGCGGAACTCGTCTGCCATTGCTGGACTTGTTGCCCGAATGTCGTCTAGCATCCGCCGCATTTCGGCCTGCTCATCGTAGAGTTCCTGGGTGTTTTCATTCCCGTAGAACGATCGCACTTGGGGATAGACGATTTCCTCTTCTGCTTGGGCGTGGGCCAGCAAATCCTTGTAGATCTGACCGAAGTACTCTTGCAACTTCTGGGGGTCGTGGGTCGCTGCTACCTCAGCAAAAAGCGTATTGACCTTGGTGTGATCCAGCCGGATCAAGGTCTGAATATTCATGTCCTGCTTGTCAGTGGTTTGGCTGATAAAGCTACCCATCACGCCAGAGAGCGCTGCGATCGCATCTTGCACGCGTCCCCATAGGCTTTGGTCAGCCTCTTGCCCGGTCATCTCGCGCACCCCAACCAACTCAAGCAGACCCTTGAGCTGTTCCTGGTGAGCCCGACCCTCAAAATTAACCGTATTCAAAGGCCCGATTGCTACCTCAATATCGGCCCCGACCTTTTGAGCCGCCTTGTGGATCATAATGCCGCTCATGGCCTGACCATGCTTTAGCAGCTCATGCTGAATCAATTTCTGATAAAAGCTCAGCCCCTCCCCGGTCAGCATCTCTTCAAATCGATGTAGGAAGGTTTTAGTGGGTTCATTCGACTCAGACTGAATACCGTATTGAACGATGACGGTATCGATAATACCGATATTCTTTCGGTCATCCTCCAACATGTTTTGAAGCCGTTCCCGCACATCAGGGTAAGGACAAGCATCAATTAGCTTTTGGTCATTTGAAATAATTAGATTTTGAAAGGCTCTCAAGTCCGCCAACCGTTGGGCGATAGCCATCCGCTTTGTATCGTCTAACGTAGTTACCATTTGATTTCCTTCAATGAGAGCAACGGAGCTGTAGTGATACAGATGCCTTGATTCTGGTCAGAATTTAGCAATACTTCACCTAGCGCTGGTTAGACATTTCAGCCCTTACTTCTCTGCACCGAAATGCCGCAACGTCACGTCCTGAAAAAGCACCTCTATAGCTTCAAGCCTTTCTGGGAGACAACAGCAGAAAGTGATGACAACCCTCTGCTAATTACTGCGAAGTGTTTTGAACTTGCAAAGTTAGGTCTATAAAAGTGATAGGGCGCACGGATGAGGAGAAGGATAGTATTTTCGCAACTATCTAAAGACAGGAAAAAGGAAAAGATAACTCCACAAGAGTTTTTCTTAATCCGAAAAAAGAGGAATACGAGCGGGTATCTTAGTCGTATTGAAACACAGGGTTACATAGCCCTTTCAGGGATGCAGAAAAAGAATGATTTGGAATTTTACAACCAAGTTGCTGATGAATGGTGGAGCGAGTCCGCTAAAATCTACGCGTTGCAACACCTGAATGCACCTCGATTTGAGTATTTCGACCGTTTTGTGTCGAACTGGGCAAGTTTAAAGGTGTTAGACGTGGGCTGTGGAGGTGGGTTTTCCTGTGAGTTCTTAGCCAAACGTGGGGCCATTGTTTCAGGCATTGACCAATCTCACAACTGCATTGACAATGCAAAGAAACATGCTGCTGATAGCCAATTAAAAATTGACTATCAGCAGGGACATGCTGAGTCTTTGCCCTACCCGGATCACGCCTTTGATAGCGTTATTTGTGTCGATGTGCTAGAGCATGTTGCTGATTTACGGCAAACCCTTCTAGAAATCCAGCGAGTTTTGAAACCAGGCGGAATCTTTTGCTTCGATACGATCAATCGTACGTTCAAGTCCAAGCTGGTTATGATTTGGCTACTGGAAAATCTTCTAGGTGAAATTCCACGCGGTATTCACGACTGGCAAAAATTCATTAAACCCAAGGAGTTAGCTCATCTGATGCAAGAACTTGGGTTCATCGAGCTTGAGTTTGCAGGTTTCAATATCTTTGGTAGCACGGTGATGGACAATATCAACACCTATCTTTACTACCGAAAAACAAAAGCATTCAGAATTGGCATCAGTGAAGATACTTCTGTTATGTACATTGGGAAAGCCAGAAAGCCCTTGTCAAAGCATGATTAAACTTTAGACGTTCAAACTCTACACCTGAGACAAGACCATGGGCGGCCATCCTTACTGGTATTACATCGATTACCGGGCAGACATTAATTCTGCACTCCAAGCCCTCAGAAAGCGGGAATTTTCCGCAGGGCGCTATAACCCCGTTATGCCGCTAGTTGAGTTTCCCATTACCCCCAGTTCCCCTGCACCGGGAGCCCAGCACGACTCTATCGAAGAGGCACTAGAAGATGCTGAGGCAGATGGCACCCGATCTATTCTCGACATTTTTCAGGTTTCACCCGTTCCCTATGCTGAAGCGGTTGCCACCTCTACATATGGCGGCATGGATCTCTTTTGCACGACTTTTCCGCTCTCACAAAATGAGTTGCTGAACCTATTTGGTACTGACAAAGTCACCCACGACTTAGTCGAAGCGGTCATTGTGGAGTCTGAGGAAAATGCTGCTTTGGCCGATCAGTTTTGGGAAAGTATTGAGCGAGGCACAGCTCGCCATATTCTCGTGTATGAGGGCGATCAGCCTAGAGAAGTTTTCTTTGTAGGCTACTCGTTTGATTAACGCATGCATTTAGATCAGCCAAGGCTCTTTATGATGTGCTCCCAAACAGCATGAACAGCATGAGGGAGGACACCCTTAGGCGAGTGTCCTCCACAGAGTTAGGGCTGATTGCTGTAGGCGGGATCTTCTGCTGGAGCCCGCTGGAGGTCTTGACCAAGAGAACCGGGTGGCCCCCAGTTGTGCCAGGACTCGTGCAGCAGAGTGTAGAAGCAGGGGATGATAAACAGCGTCAGCAGCGTGGCGACTGAAAGGCCCGAGAAAACCACAATTCCCAAGGGTTGCAGAAACTCTGAGCCTTCTCCAATCCCTAAAGCCAACGGAAACAGACCCAATACCGTCGTGATCGTCGTCATGAGAATGGGCCGCAGCCGTTGCGGGGCCGCTTGCAGAATGGCAGCTCGGCGGGAGCAACCCGTGCGATCGCAAATCTGATTTGCCAATTCCACCATAATGATGGCGTTGTTCACCACAATCCCGACCAGCAGCACTGCGCCCACAATCACCGTCGCCCCAATCGCGGTTCTGGTGACAAACAGACCCAAGATGCCGCCTGCTAACGCCAAGGGCACCGTCAAGATAATCACTAATGGGTCAATCAAGGAGTTGTACTGCACTGCCATCACTGCAAAGACGAGGAAGGTAGCCAACCCGCCCAAAATACCCAGCGACCGCTGAAGTTGCCGATTGGCTTCGGCGCTGCTACTAGGGAGAGTCGTCACTCCTTCTGGCAAGGGGGTTTCGGCCAAGACTTGGTCTACCTCTGCCAGCGCTTCACTGAGGCTGGCCCCTTCCACCAAGCTACCTGCAATCAGAAACACCTGCCGCTGGTTGATCCGCTGAATTTCCCCAGGAGCCTGAGCCAGCTCAATCTGAGCAATATCACCTAGTTGCACCAGTTGACCGCCCTCACTAAAGACCGGAATCCCCCGTAGTTGCTCAGGCTGTTGCACAGAGCCGGGAGCTAGCTGCACCTGAATATCGACCAGTCGGTCGTCCCGCTGAAGCTGAGTGGGCACGGTGCCGTTAAGAGCCGTTTCTAGGGTGGCCCCAATCTCCTGAGCAGTCAACTCTAGATCGGCTACTCGGTCCCAGTCAGGCCGAATCTGCACTTCAGGCTGGGGCTGCTCTCCATCGGGCCGATAGCGGGCCAGAGTCGCCTTCTCGTTCAGGGCTTTGAGCAACTGCCGTCCGGCCTGGTTTAGAGCCTGACCATCTGGCCCTTGCAGCACCACGTCAACATCAGCCCGCACAGGCGAATTGCTGAGGATGAGACCTCGCACACTGCCAGGGCTAAGACGGAGCGTTGTATCTACTAAAGGCAACTGGTTGAGTTCACCGCTTAGGCGATCAACAAAGGCAGGAACGTTGGTTCCCCGTTTCAGGATAATGGTACTGGAACCGCGTAGGGTATTTTCGGTGGTGGAGTTGCCAAACAGGCTGCCCCCAGCGGTGCTAAACACATACTCTGTCTCAGGTTGCTCTAGAAGCAGTTTGTCCACCACCCCCATCACTTTGCGGTTGTCTTCCACAGAAGTTCCGGGCGGAAACTGAGCGTTGAGCTGAGCCTGACCATTGCTAATGCGAGGCACAATCTCCTGAGGAATCCGGCCCACCATCCAAATACTGCTGCCACCGAGGCAGAGGATTGCGATCGCAACCACCCACAGCCGCCGTTGCAAAATCCAGGCCAACGTCCGAGCGTAGCGCTGAGTTACTCCCTCTAGCCGCTGACTAAACCAGCGGAAAAGCCCCATATTTCTTAGAGAAGCTTTGTTCGGCAGCATCAGCAGCCGAGCTGCTAGTGCCGGAACGACTGTCAACGCCACGACCAAAGAGGCTGCAACCGAAAAACTAATCGTCAGAATCAGCTCATTAAACAAAAGGGCAACAAAACCCCCAATCAGCAGAAACGGCAGTACCGCTACCAGGTTGGTTGTAGTCGAAGCCAGCAAGGCCGATTCCAACTCCTGACTGCTCTCCTCCGCCTGTCGCAGAATTTCTCGCCGCCGCCGACCGCCTCCGTTCCGCCCATTCTGGCTCAGCAGGTCAGTCTGTTCAATGCGGTTAGTAATGTTCTCCAGCATAACGATGGAGTTGTCCACCACAATGCCCACGCCCAGGGCCAACCCCCCCAAACTAAACACGTTCAGAGACAAGCCAAACAGCCCCATCAACATTAGAGCCGCCAAAGTTGCTAGGGGAATTGCCAGCACAATGATCAGGGTCTGCCGCAAGGATCCCAAAAACATCAGGACGGCCAGCGCAGCCAACAGTGCCCCCGTTAGACCTGACGTGGTGACGTTGTTGATAGAGTTGCGGATAAAGCGAGACTCATCCAGAGTGGCTGTCATCTCCATATCCTGAGGCATTAAACCTCCCTGGCGCATCGTCTCTAGCCGTTCCTGAACCCCTTGAACCACGTCTACCGTATTCGCATCGGGCTGCTTCTGAATGCTCACTTTCACAGCCGGATTGCCATTGAGGTTAACGAAGACCCGCTGTTCGGCTGTACCGTCTTCGATGGTGGCAATGTCTTTCAGAAAGATCTGCTGGGGCGGGGTGGTACCGCTAACTGGAATTGCCAGATTTTGCAGATCTTCCACCGAGCCAAATCGCCCTACTAGACGGGTGAGTGATTCAGAGTTACCGCCGCGTAGACGACCCCCAGAAGTGTCTTGGTTTCGCGCCTCCAAAGCATTTAAAACATCGGGCAGCGTCACGCCTGTTGCCTGGAGCCGCTGCAAGTCAATATTGACCTGCACTTCTTCGGCCACCCCACCAGAGACATCTACGTTAGCGACCCCTGGTACCCGCGCCAGTTCACGGGTCAGCTCTTCTTCGGCAAAAATGCGCAACTCCCGGAGTGGCAAAGATGGAGAGGTCAGAGCCATCTCGTAGATAGGCAACTGAGAGGGATCCACCTTAAATAGACGGGGCGGATCGAGCGTATCGGGCAAGCTGTCTTGGGTGCGGTTAAGGGTAGCCGTCGCATCGTTTAACGCCTGGTCAATATCACCACCCGGCTCAAAAAATAAATCTAGGCTGACACGCCCCTCTCGCGTTTGAGAGAAAACTTGTACGACCCCTTCGGTTGCAGATAGAGCCTCTTCCAAAGGACGAGTGATTTCGTCAATCGCAACTTCAGGAGCAATACCAGGCGAGGTTAAGCGCACCCCAATACGGGGATAGGTGATCGACGGCAGTAGATCAACAGGTAGCCGCAGGGTAATAAACACTCCCAGCACAATTAAGGTCAGAGTCAGCATCAGAGTACCGATGTGCCGCTGAATAGCGATTGTGCTGAGACTGGGGCGAACGGGTTTTAGGGTTTGGGTCATAGCCCTCTTTAATCACTCTGGCTAGAGATTAACTGAAACAACTTCACTTCGTCCGGCTTATGTTGCATGGACACTTGAGTATGGATATTTGAGCCTAAACACTTGAAAATTGCATTTAATCGGCAAAAGTATCAGCTACTCCGTGTCATTGCTTCATCCAAGAGGACTTGCTAAATAACCGCATTTGGGTTCAAATACTGCTGTTTTTACCTAGCTAGTTCCCTTTTAGTGGCCCATAGCGTAGAAAGCATATCCTCCTACAATCGTGAAGAAAATGAAATGGGCAATTAATAGAAAATAGGCGATCGGGGGCAGTTTGATTTTCATCTATTCACGCTCCTGTTGATAGTGTCTTACTTGACATTAAAATTCCGTAAAGACTGAGTTTTAGATGATTTGTCGTCAACTAGATTGTGAATAAAATGAACTGTCTTAGCACTTCCTCAACAGCCATACTGAGGCATCTGGCCCAGTTGTAGATTTCTTGAAGATTGCCGCGCTTCGCTCGCAATGACAGTTCGTTAATATGTTGGGCAAAAATGTGTTGAACCAAGTCGTAATGCACCATTGCCTAAGGCGTTGATACGTTACTCTGGCGATAAGACATCCTACGAGAACATAAGGCCACCTCTGCTTGGCTTTGCGCCAATAGCAAGGAACAGTTGAGTAGCAGAATTAACTAGACTCCGACAGCAAACTGCGTTCAACCGTTTGACCCGGTTGGAGCGGCTGGTTACTGCGAATAACATAAGATTCTCCGGGCTCTAGCCCATCTAAAATCTCTACCTGACCATTGCTGCGTTGGCCTAGGCGGACTGTGCGGGGTTCTACGGTCGGCTGCTCGGATGCTGTTGCCACAACAAAGACCGTATTCTCTGAAGCTTCTCCTGTTTCCAAGGCGCTTTCGGGCACCAAAATAGGTGCATTGGGGCTGGATGAGACAGTCACCCGTGCCAGTAAACCGCTGCCGATCTTGCCTTCTGGATTGGGCATGGTAATTTCAATTGGAATCAGCCGTGAAGCTGAATCTGCAACCGGGGAAATGCGCGTAATTCGGCCTGTAAGCACTTCCTGGGGAAAGGCATCGAGTTTGACCTGTACTGGCTGACCCAGGGAAAAAAGGGCGCGATCGCGATCAGAAATCTGAATCTGTACTTCCACCTCAGAGAAATTGCCGAGTTCTAGCACAGGTTGACCTGCTTGCAGAAAATCCCCAGGTTCAGCTAGCCGTTGCAGCACGACCCCTGTCAAGGGCGCAGTCAGGGTACTGTTGGACAACCGCGATTGACCTTGCTCGACCAAGGCACGCTGAGCTTCTACCCGTTGGGCTGCAGTGGCTACGGCCTGCTGACGTGTCCGTACTTGTTCTTCTGCCGATCTTAATGCCTGGAGTGCTGTTCGCTGCGTTGTCTGACTCCGCTGTGCTTCTTGCGCTGAAATTGCCCCTTGCGCAGCCAGTGTTTGCAATCGACCCGCATCGGCCTCGGCCTGCTGGTACTGGGCGCGCGCCTGCTCCACCAAGGTTCGGGCATCGGCGACCTGAGCTTCGGCTTGGGTTACTTCAAACTGTCGAGCTGCCAGCTCTGCATTGGCTTGCCCCACAGAAGCTTGTAGCAGCGCCGCATCAACTTGAGCCAGGGTTTGACCAGCGGACACCGGATCGCCCACATCCACAGCCAGGCTGACCAGTTGACCCTCGGTTTGCGATCGCAACGACACCTGCCGTACCGGAGCCGTACTGCCTGTATAGGTACGAGCATTGGCATCCTCACCGGGTTGAGCCACCGCAACATCGACCACTACTTTACCGTCTTGCTCTGGCCGCCCCCCTCCCGAACGTCCCTGCTGACGGTCACCTTGGCTACAGCCAGCGACCAGCAGCAGACTAGTCATTAACCCCAGGACAACTTTCTTGAGCATGATGAAGTTCCCCCTTCGATTAGCAGATAAAACTACCCCCTTCATTGTGTGGGTATTCCACCCTTTCTGGATTACAAAACGTAATGTAAGAGTGATGTTTGATGAAATTGCTCTGCCTTTAGACTGGCAGGAAACTTAGTTAAGTGAGCTACCGATGAAGGTAAATGCTAGGGAATTTGCGGCTTTAGGAGGGTTTCTCCTAATTAGTATGGGCGGAGCAGTTCCAATCTGGGCGGCTGATGAAGCCCAAGCACCCTCCCTGCCAGGGGTTGTGGCTCCCCACTGCCCAGAGGAAACCCAGCAAGGTAGAAACCGCTGCACAGGTCTATGGCTAAGAACGGCGGAGTACCACGAAGCATTGGTCTACGATGATCTGAAGCAAACTTTAGACCTGTCGGATCGAGTACAGCTTGCGATCGCAGAAGAGCATTGGCGAGCCTTTCGCGATCTTCAATGCGAGGCAGAAAGCACTCCCTTCAACGGAGGTTCAATCTACTCCCAGATCCACGGTACCTGCATGGCCCAGGCAGCCAATGACCGTACAGGTGACTTGCAGCAGTGGGGCAACCCTGAGATTTCTCAGCAAGCAGCAGAGACTCGTTTGCAAGCTCTGCTGACCCAGATGAAGCTGACTGACAGCCCTGCCCAAAAACAGTGGGAAGCCTACCGCAATCTCCACTGCGACTTTGAAGCAAACTACCGCGATGACGTTCCGACCCAATATCAGCAGTGCGTTAGCCGCCTCACCCAAACTCGAATTGCGCGGTTGGAAGCCTGGGCTGCACAGCGCAATCCCTAACCCATGCCTAAGCACTTAGCCGTCCAACGGTCCGCGCCCTCTTAGCTCCCAACTTGTGAATCTATTGGGTTTCTCAGAAAGGGGGCTAGCAAAATTTGTAACCAGGGTGCGCTCATGCGGAAACGGCTGTAAAAGTGGTTCAAAATGAGGGAGATAACCCCACACGCTAGCGATTCCCATGTATCACGTCATCTATGACGGCAACTGCAATCTCTGCGTTACGCTGGTCAGCTTGCTAGAGGGACTTGATCAAGGCCAACGCTTTCGCTACGCCCCGATGCAAGATGAAGCGGCGTTAGCTCAGTACGGCATTACTACAGAAGATTGCGAGAAGGGCATGATCTTAATTGATGCAGAGCAACCGATTTACCGCTGGCAAGGCAGCGATGCGGCTGAAGAAATTGGCCGCATTCTGCCGTTGGGAGCCGTCTTTGTCAACGCTTATCGGGCGTTGCCAGGCATCAAACAGGCAGGTGATCAAATCTATAGCTATGTGCGAGACAACCGCTATCAGCTCTTTGGAAAACGCGATCGCACCTACACCCCTCAATATCCCCTCTGCGAAACCCAGACCTGTCAGCGCTATTTCAGTTAGACACCGTGGCACTTAACTCGACAACGGCTTCACCTTTAGATATCCGCATCTGCTTTATTGGGGATTCCTTCGTCAATGGCACCGGGGATCCTGAGTACCTGGGCTGGGTGGGCCGGATCTGTCAGCAGGCTGCTAAGCAGGGTCATATCCTGACGAGCTACAACCTGGGCGTGCGGCGAGAGACGAGCCTACAAATTGAGCAACGCTGGCAGCAAGAAGCCACCTGTCGCTTGCCAGAAACCTGCGAAGGGCGGTTAGTCTTCTCCTTTGGAGCCAATGACACGACCTACGAAAACGGCCAATCGCGGGTCAACCCAAGTGACTCAATTGCCTGCACCCGGAGAATATTGGAGGTGGCGCAAGCTCAATATCCGGTCTTAATGATTGGTCCACCTCCCGTTGGCGACCAAGCCCACAACACGCGGATTGAAACCCTCTCTCAGCTCTTTGCCGAAGTCTGCCAAGACCTGGGTGTACCGTACCTAGACACCTACAAAAAGCTGATTCAGTCTCCCATTTGGACTCTAGAAGTCACGTCCGGCGATGGCGCTCATCCAGGCGCGGCAGGCTACACTATGCTGGCCGATCTCATTCAGCAATGGACCGCTTGGAAGGCTTGGTTTCCCTCCGGGAAATAGGAAACCGACTCTTGGCGTGTCTAGTTTAATTTGTTGGGTTGTTGAGAAACGCTAAAGCTCCCTGACAGAATGGGTTACGCTTTGCTTTTCTAGTACGCTGGAACGGCTTTACCCAGTCTACAAAAGCGACCAAAACCCAGTATTTCAGAGTTGGAGAGTGATCAATGGATTCGTTGCAAGGGGGCCTGATTGTATCGTGTCAAGCGCCAGTCGATTCGCCGCTTCACAACCCGGTGGTGATTGCGGCCATGGCAAAAGCAGCAGTCAATCAGGGAGCGGTAGGCGTTCGAATTGACACACCTGCCCATATTGAGGCGGTCAGGCTGCAAGTTACGGTTCCTGTGATTGGTCTGTGGAAACAGGTGATTCCCAACTATGAGGTTTACATCACCCCCCAGTTTCACCATGCTCAGGCGGTCGCTGTCGCTGGAGCAGACATTATTGCTGTAGATGCAACGGCGCGCCGCAGACCCGGAGACGAAACGCTGACGCAGTTGATTAAACGCATTCATGAGGAGCTGGGCAAGCCCGTGATGGCAGATGTCGATACGCTGGAAAATGCGATCGCAGCCGCCCAAGCCGGAGCCGATTACGTCGGAACAACGCTCTACGGCTACACAGGCGAAACCCAGCACCTTACCCCACCGGGCTTCCAGTTGCTGTCTCAGATGGTGGAAACCTTGGAGGTGCCCATTATCTGTGAAGGGGGTATTGCGTCCCCAGAAGAAGCCCGAAAAGCGTTGGACTTAGGAGCCTTTTGCGTAGTGGTTGGCACGGCCATTACTGGGATTGATTTGCTCGTCCAGAAATACCTGAAGGGTTTAAGCCACCCCTAGTAGCGCGAATAAAAGGGATTGCTTCGCAGGCTCGCAATGACGCAGACTTAATGCCTTCTTGTAGGCTTGTCAAACCACTACTCTTCGTAGTCGGTTGTAATCTCAATGTCTAGCGTGTCTTCATCAATGGAGATATACAGCCGATTGGGACGACAGCAAACTTGGCAGTCTTCGGTGTAAGCCTGAGACATACCCCCAGAGATATCAATAAAGGTCAAATTCGGCTCACCACAAAAAGCGCAGAAATATTCAGCAGTGGATTGCATGGGTTTAGCTTCCCTCAGACGCAGCCCATGCATCCTATCAGGAATGGCTTTATCGAGACTAAAGACAACTGCGTTAGCTTCCTACTAAACCGCAGCCACAGACCTAGCAGGAGAGTTAATCCCCGGGAGGGGCTTTTATCCAGAGACTTTTATCAAGATTAGTCATAAAACGTTTTAATCAGGATCCAGCAAGCTGAAGAAATCCGGGGCACAATACGGAAAGGCTCGGTTCAACCGCAATGAAACAGTCTGATCCTTCAGCGTCTTTGTTTAACCTGAAATCTGCAATTGATCACCGTCCACTAACCGTTGAACCAACCACTTCCCTAACAGATGCGATCGCAATTCTGGCCAAAGCTCAAAGTAGCTGCGCTGCTCCTAGTCTGACCCTGCCTCTAGATATCGCCTTGCGCAACCAGTCACGGGCAAGTGCAGTCTGGGTGGTCGAAGGATTGCACTTACTGGGCTATTTCACAGAGCAACAGGCACTCGCTGCGATCAACGAGGGACTAGGACACTCCTCTAGGCCCGTGAGCGAGCTAATGACTCCCCTCACCCTCACCCTCACCCTCACGCCGACCGATACCACTGATATCTTTACGGCTCTGAGTCTGCTGAGGCAGCACCAGCTTTCCCATCTGCCTGTCATTGATCAGCAAAACCAGCTGACCGGGGTCATTAGCCTCCAAACAATACGCATAGCGCTGCAATTCGATGAGCTGTTGAAGTCTTTATCTCTGGCTGAGGTAATGGCTACCCCTGTTCTTCAGGCTCCCGCCACAGCCTCAGTGCTCGATCTAGCCCACCTGATGACAGCACAACAAAGCAACTGCGTGGTGCTTACTGTCGCCACAGAATCGCGGACACAGCCTGTGGGCATGCTACTGGCTCAAGATGTCATTCAACTGCAGCGACTGGATCTAGAGCTGGCTGAAATTGAGGCTGACAGGGTCATGCGAGTTAACCCGCCTCAATTCTCAATCGAAGAGAAAGCCTTGGTCGCCTACTGGGAAATGCAGCAGCAGCAAACCCATTACAGTGCCGTGGTCGATACTGTTGGCAATCTTGTGGGCTTGGTGGACTTCACCCACTTTCTTACCACACTGGATTTAGACCTGATGCGTCAGGCCGAAGCTGAACTGGCTAACTCAATTCAAACTTTTGCTAAAAGCCACCCCCCAACAGTAGTTCCGACTCCACTTAACAATGAGGTAGAGGAAAGCGCGTTCACGGTAGCAGCATTGCAGGAGCAGCTAGAGTCAAGCCGCCTACTGGCCTCAATGGCTCTGCACATTCGAGAGTCGCTACAAATCAAGGAGATTCTGCAAACGGCGGTTGATGAAGTGCGCCAGTTTCTCCAGACTGAGCGCGTCATTATCTACCAGTTCAACCCTGACATGAGTGGCACAGTGGTCGTAGAGTCGGTCGCGCCAGGATGGGTGCCTGCGCTAAACAGCACGGTCAAGGACACCTGCTTTGGCCAAAGCTATGCCCATGCCTACGCCGAAGGCCGCGTTTTGGTCGTTGATGACATCTATGCCGCTGGATTGACTCAGTGCCATATCGACATTTTGGCAATTTATGACGTCCGGGCCAGTCTAGTGGTACCCATCTTACAGGGCAACCATTTGTGGGGTTTACTGTGCGCTTATCATTGCTCTGAGCCCAAGCACTGGCGCTCCCTTGAGGTGAGCTTACTAAAACAGCTTGCAACCCACATTGCGATCGCAATTCAACAGTCCGAACTCTATCAACAAGTTCAGAACGAACTAACCGAGCGAACCCGAGCAGAAGAACAACTCAAAGTTTCCCTCCGAGAAAAAGAAGCTTTGCTTAAGGAGATTCATCACCGAGTCAAAAACAACCTGCAAATTATCTCTAGTGTGTTGCGGCTACAGTCCGATTTTATTCGTGATGACAAGGTGATGGCCTTGTTCAACGATAGCCAAAACCGTATTCGCTCAATGGCACTCATACACGAAAAACTCTATCAGTCAAGAGATCTTTTGCGGATTAGTATGAGTGAGTATATCCAGGATCTAGTGAGTAACTTACTCTCCTCCTATGTTGCTCGATCCCAGAAAGTCGGTCTTACGGTTGATGCCGATTCTATCCACTTAAATATTGACACTGCTATTCCCTGTGGACTAATTATTAACGAGCTAGTTTCTAACGCATTGAAACATGCCTTTCCAACGGCTTCTAACCAGGAGAATAAAGTTTGGGTAACGGTTAATAGAACCCCCGACAGTTGTTTTGTGCTAACTGTCGGGGATAATGGAATTGGCTTTCCAGACAATTTAGACTTTCGAAATACAGAGTCCTTGGGCTTGGAACTGGTGTGCATCTTCACTGAGCAATTAGAGGGGTCTCTAGAGTTGGCTAAGCATAAAGGCACCCAGTTCACAGTCACCTTTAAGGAAATAGGAGACTCCGCAAGGGACAAATAATATGGCTGGGGAAAAAATTCTAGTCGTTGAAGATGAGCGAGTTGTTGCCAGAGACATTGAAAAGCGCCTCAAGAAGCTCAACTATACGATTGTTGCTTCGGTTGCCTCTGGGGAAGAAGCCCTAGCTAAGGTAGCAGAATTGCAGCCTGACCTAGTGCTGATGGACATTCAGCTCAAAGGACAAATGGACGGCATTACTGCAGCGGAGCAAATTCGGGTTGACTTTGATATTCCCGTGATTTATCTCACCGCTTTTGCTGACGAAGACACCTTGCAACGGGCTAAAACCACTGAACCCTTTGGCTATATTGTTAAACCTTTTGATGAGCGAGACCTGCATGTCACCATTGAGGTTGCTCTGCGGCGACGCCTGGCCGAAGCTGCAATTCGAGTAGCGCTTGAAAAAGAAAAAGAGCTCAGTGAGTTAAAGTCTCGCTTCTGGTCAATGATTGTCCACGAGTTTCGTAACCCCCTAACCTCCATTCTTTCCTCCAGCCAGCTGTTAGAAACATACGGTGAGCGCTTGAATGCCGAGCGCAAGCAGGAGTACCTAGAACTGATTCAAACCTCAGTCAAAACCATGAATCGGTTGCTCCATGACACCCTTGAAATCATTAAAACCGAGCAAAGCAGTTTAGGATTTAACCCCACAACCCTCGACTTAGAAGCCTTTTGTCAGGACTTAGTCCAGGAAACCCAGCTTAACTCAGGGGCCAAGCATCACATTCTCTTTCTGCACCACGGTGACTGTCGGGGAATGTGTTTAGACAGCAAACTTCTCTGGCACATTCTCTCCAATCTTCTGTCTAATGCAGTGAAATATTCGCCCCAGGGTGGCACCATCATTTTGGAGATTACCTGCAATTTTGAAGAGGTGATTTTTAAGGTTAAAGATGAGGGCATTGGCATTCCCCAAGAAACCCAAAACCATCTTTTTGAGCCCTTTCATCGCGCCAAAAATGTTGGAAATATCCCTGGCACCGGACTAGGTCTTACCTTAGTGAGAAAGTGTTTGGACCTTCATGGCGGACACATTGAAGTCGAAAGCGAGGTTGGCAAGGGGTCAACCTTTATCGTGAATCTCCATACTTACTCTGAAGTGAAACAGCGAAGTTAACCCGGACCTATAAAGACAATGGATTTCACTGGGCGGCGTACCCAGTTGCCCTCACGATCCAAGCGGCCATAGTGCGTTGTGCCTTGAAAAAACAGGGTTGAAGAACTGCCGCCATCCAAATTAAGCGCCTTCTCGACACCCACACTCTGCAAAAACTCGGTCAACTCAGCAAAGGTTAAGCCCGAAGGAGAAATCCCGGGCCGTTGAGCTGCCATCACCAAAACCAAGCTGCCATCTGGTTTAATGCCGATTGCAGAACGGGCATTTCGACTCTGACTTCCCAAGGCATCCCGATTAATAACCCCCTCTGCCCCATAGTCAATAAAGGCCTCCTCATAGGAAGTATCTTGAGGAAGCAATTGAGGACCAGCTCCCACAGCGCTCACTAAGCTACAACCCGTCGGTGGGGCAGCCTGATGCAAGGCAATGTCGTACTGCACCGTCCCACCACAGTCATAGCGGCGAAACTCAGAGCGGTTGAGGATTTGGTCTAGATACGCAGTTAAGTCAGGGTTTCCCACCAGGCGTTGATTCTGTTGAGGGTCGGCGACAAGCTCACCCTCCACCGTTACGTAAGAGGTGGTCAGGCCATTATTGGGGTCAAAAAATCCGGCATTCAGAGCAGCCAGCGCACCCTGCTGCTGAGCCAGTGCATCCACTCGCGTTAACCCCTCACCGACAGCAATCTGGACTGGATACTGTTGAGGGTCAGACACTGTAACCGTGTGGATAAGGCTGTGCGAGAGCTGGGTCACCTCGTAGCGAGGTGGCTCCTTAACGGGCTCAACCCCTTTTTCACCCAAAGGGTGAACAGTCGAGGCAGCAGAACCAGGAGCCATAGAAGATTGGTCAGAGTGGATCTGGGTTGCAAAGGCAGCCGCCATCAGTCCTAGTAATAAGCCCAAACCCAAACCCATTAAGAGCCGAATCATCCGCCGTTGCCGTAGCATCATGGTTGGAGACAGGAAATTCTATACCTGTCTGAGGATAGCCTTATCGCAGGATACTGTGATGCAGAGAACGGTATCGGTGATTGTGCCGATTTACAACGGCGAGCGAGACCTGCCGGAATTGATCCAACGACTCTTGGCCCAGACCTATCCGGCCAATCAGGTCGAGTATTTGCTGGTAGATAACGGCAGTTGCGATCGCACCCCCCACCTCCTCCAGGCCGCTGCCCAAGCCCATCCCCAAATTCGCACCCTTAACCACACTGCCGTCCAGAGTTCCTACGCAGCCCGCAATGCTGGAATCCGAGCCGCAACGGGAGAAATTTTGGCCTTTACCGATGCCGACTGCTACCCCAGTACGACTTGGCTAGAAAAGCTGGTACAGCCCTTTGCCCAGCCTGAAGTAGGGCTGGTGGCTGGAGAAGTAGAGGCCTTTCCAGGAGGCAACTGGATTGAACGCTATGCTGACCGCAAAGCCACCCTCTCGCAAAAAAGTACCCTGGCTCATCCCTTCTGTCCCTATGGGCAAACGGCCAACCTAGCCATCCGAGCCGATCTCTTTAAACAGATAGGCTTGTTTCGCCCCTACCTAACCAGCGGCGGGGATGCCGATATTTGCTGGCGGATGCAGCGAGAGGGCGGCTGGCAGTTGGCCTTTGCACCAGAGGCCGTGATCCAGCACCATCACCGCAGCACCCTAAAGGAACTGCGCCGACAGTGGTACCGCTACGGCTGCTCAAACCGTTACCTACATGAGTTGTATGGGGTGGCACTCATGCGATCGCTCACCCCCCAAGAAACCTGCTATCGGTTGGCGCGCTGGCTCTTAAAGGAACTCCCGGTGGCAACAGCCCATCTGGTTACGGGAAAAGGAACCTGGGTTGACCTCGTGATTACCCCACTCGATCTGATTTGTTTTCAGGCCCGCACGCGAGGACAGCAGGAGGCAGCCCTGCCCGAAAAGGCCCGCCTCGTCGAAGGTTTCATTGAAGGGTTAAGCGAGGAAGTCTGAGTTGAACATTCTAATGATATCCGCCACGTTTCCCTATCCCCCAACCCTGGGGGGAACACCAGTGCGCACCTTTAACCTGCTTAAGCACCTGAGTCAGAATCACACCGTCACTCTGGTGACTCAGCGCTCCGAAGAGGTGCCCGATACCGATGTAGACGCCTTGAGACAGTGCGTTGACCATCTAAAAGTCTTTCCTCGGCCTTCGGGTGAGCACTTGCGGCCCGGTCTGCGGGGCAAGCTGGGCCGCTTTGCCCGATTTGCGGCAACGGCCCGTCCCCCCAGCGTCAACTACATTGCTAGCCCCGACCTCCAAGCCTGGGTCGATCAGTGGGTGACTTCTGGCAAAGGTGAGGTCGTAACCTGTGAGCACAGCGTCAACGAAGTCTTTGTGCAGCGCCACCATCGCCAACACCTCCGCAAAGTGGTGATCGACATCCACAGCTCGCTGTACGGCACCTTGCTCAATCAGCTGCAAACGGGCACTGCCGAAAAGCCCCTACGAGACACCCTAAGCCTGCCGCTGATGCGCCGCTATGAACGCCGCTTTGCCCGCAAGTTCACCGACCTCGTGCTAACGACCGAAGAAGACCGTCGTTTCTTTGCACCGCTGGCCCGCCAAGCGCCCCTGCATGTGGTTGCCAATGGGGTTGATTTGGCCAGCTTTCCCTACCGGAGCCAAGATCCAGGCGGTCAGGAGTTAGTCTTTGTCGGTGCAATGGACTATATCGCTAATGTTGATACGGCCCAGTTCCTAGCCAAAACCCTTCTGCCTGCTCTGCAAAAGCGCTATCCTCAATCCCGCCTGACCCTAGTTGGGGCCAAGCCAACAGCGGCAGTGCAAGCCCTAGCCGATTTGCCAGGGGTCGCGGTGACCGGGCGGGTTCCCTCTGTGGTGGAATACCTGCACCGAGCTACAGTCTGTGTAGTGCCAATGCGAATTGGCTACGGCATTAAAAACAAGACGCTAGAGGCCATGGCAGCAGGGGTACCCGTCGTCGCCAGCGATCGCGGGCTAGAAGGGCTGGACGTGGAGCGTCCCCTGCGGGCTCTACGGGCGAATACCTTGGAGGACTATGTCAATGCCATTAGTCAACTGTTTGAGGATGCCGCCCTGCGAGTCACCTTAGCCCAAAATGCTCGCCGTCTGATTGAAGAGCAATTTACCTGGCAGCGGGCCGGAGAAAAGTATGAACAGATTCTGCTGTCCTGAGATAAAGTTGCGGGTGTCGGATGACACTGGGCACACATGGGATTACCTACTAGCGGACGGGGCAAACCTTTACCGGGACGATTAGCCCGTCGCCCCCCCAAGCAACTGGCTCGTTCAGGAAAGTTGAGAAGTTTGGCTGGAGGAAAGGTGCGATCGCAACCAACCAACCAACCAATTCTCCCTAAACGGTGGCTGCATTGGTTCAGTCTGGCGCTAGTAGCCCTAATTCTGTGGAGTGCAGCCAGTCTTTTGATCCTCAGCCTTCGCTGGGGAACTCAACTCATGCTTAACCCAGAGGCGCTACCTCCCTGGCTTCAAGCTCAATTTTTAGGGGAAACTGCCCAACCAAATGAAGCCAAGCCCATCACCTTAGAAGCGCTAAGCACCGAAGTCACCAACCAAGGCCGTGCGTTGGGAAAGCCTTTGGTCTTTACCCCACCGCAGTCTACAGACACCAAATACTGGTTAGTGCCCATTCAGGAAGTCTCTAAACAGACCGATGCTGCAAAAATTTTAGAGCTGCGGCTTTACCAACAGCTTCCCAAACAGCTTACGGTTACCCTACAGCCTCTAAGCACGCTGCCAGTTTCGCCGCTAGCACCCGAGGTCATTCGCGATTCGCTTAGAGGAGCTTCCGATAAAGCTGTTCCACCCCGGCGATCCCTACCCCTGACAACAATCGTTTCACTCCGCTCCTCAACGCCCAAAGGGTATTGGTTAACGCTACAAGGCCAGTGGCAGCGCAGTGGCCCGACCCTGCGCTATGGGCAGCTGGTATACGTCAACCTCGAAACTCCCAGCTTAGAGCCGCTGATTTCCTGGAGCAGCCCAGCAAACCAACCGCCTCAGTGGCTTAATCTAGATGATACTGGGCCAACTGACCTACTGGTAGATAGAACCCTAGGACTAGAACCTGCCCTCAGTGGCTATCGACTTCAAGCCAAACGAGCAGGCGTTCAGCTTTTGCCCATTTCCTTGGCAGCAACTCCGGTCGATATCGTCGATCCTGGTTCGGCCTATTACGATGCGTTAGTTCTAGCCCGCAGCGGCCTATGGTCACAGGCTGCCCAGCAACTGCAAAGTCTCAAAACGAAGCTCAAAAAAGACTGGACGCCGTCGGCAGAAGCGCAGTTGCGGTTGGTGGCTAGCCACGCCGAACGCACTCAGATCCAGGCTGATCGGCAGTGGTCCTCGCCCAGTCAGCAAATTCTGGCCCTGCTAATTGATGGCCGTTGGGAAGCAGCCTTGAAGCAGTTAGAAGTCTCGCCCAGTGCGCAGGAAGCGCTGATGCAGGGGCTCTCTCAAGATCAAGGCCGCTTTTGGAACCGGGTTAACGCCGCCATCCGCACAAAACCCCCGAATCCGGCAGTTTTGGTGTGGGGTGGGCTGATCCTCAAGGCGCAGCAAACGCCGCAAACAGCTTCGGACTGGTTGACCCAGCAAAAAGCCTCTCCTGCCGTCCGAAAGCGGTTTCAAGCCCTAACTCAGCCTCCTACCCAAACGGCTCAAAGGTCAAAAGCCCCTACGTCAACTCCTACTCAACCTACGGTGACAGTTAGTGCAGCTTCGGGTCCACCAGTAGCCGCAATTCTAGGGACAGCCCGGTCTCTGCCCAACCCAGATCTATCGCAGTGGCAGCGGCCAGATGCGACTCAATCTATCTCCCTTGCATCGGAAGACACCTGGTATGAAATTCAAGCGGTAGCCTGGCAGCAAGCCGACAATTGGGCTAGCCCAGCAGAGCCTACCGCTTGGGGCGAGAATAAAGCGCTGTGGCAGCAGGTTCAATCAGCCCTCCAACCCACCCTAACGCTGCTAGTCTGGATCACCCCAACCGAGGCACGTCCTCTCAGTCTGCGACCCCGTGCAGTTCAAGTGCAAAATGGTCAGCTTAAAATCTTGGCAACTGGGCTAGCTGTTCCCGATCCGGGTCAACGGCCTGCCCTAGCTTTTTCGCAAAACAGTCTGGTCTGGCTCGACCCCAGCGGCAGCCAATCCACTTCAGGTCAGCAAGTTCTAAGAGATGCCCTTAAGCAGATCGTTTCGCCTTATGCTGCACCGGAAGAGTCAGTACTCACTTCGCTGCTGGCTCAAAGCCGCTTACACCGTTTGAGCGTTACCGGGGATGGGCGCAGTGACTTTTTACTCACCTTGAATGAACCTGCCTTACAGACCCTCTCGAAACTTGGAGTGCCATGCGATCGCAAAGGCCCCAAGACTCTGATTCTTAACCCAGACGGGCAGATCCTTTATAACGATCTCTTGCAATCTCAAGTTCTAGTCGCCCTTACGCAGCCTAAGCCCAGTCAACCCCTAGCTTTACTCGTAGAGCAAAATAGCCAGTATCGCGTGCAGCGGTGGTCCTCAGTAGACCAACGATATGAGTAAGTTTTGGTGGAGCAGACAAGGTAAGTAGCCGCGCACGTTAAAGTACATATGAACTGCTTAATTCTGACTTAAACGTCAATGGTCATTGCCTATCGGAGTCAATCCGAGTTCTCTCCTCTGTTGGTTAAATTACTAATAGAAGTTGAGGTAGAATAGCGGACTTTACCCAATCGTTTCCGTTCTCCTTTTTGCCGAGAATGTCAACTTTCATAACAACTATTTAGGAAACCTAAGGGGTGAATACGCCTCAAAGTTGTCTGTATTACATCGAAAGACATAAATTTTCGAACCCCCTTGCCAAGCGGCACCTCGAGCCACACACTAAAGGTGGACAACAAGGGTAGTTTTGAGGCAGTTCCGAGGTTTTTCGTGAAACGAGTATTAGCCATCATTTTAGGCGGTGGTGCTGGCACCCGACTATATCCTCTAACGAAGTATCGCGCCAAGCCAGCAGTGTCCCTGGCGGGCAAATATCGTTTAATCGATATTCCTGTCAGTAACTGCATCAATTCTGATATCAACAAGATTTACGTTCTCACCCAGTTCAATTCGGCTTCCCTAAACCGCCACATCAGCAAGACTTATAACTTCTCGCATTTCACTGATGGATTTGTAGAAGTTCTGGCTGCCCAACAAACCCCTGAGAGCCCAAGCTGGTTCCAAGGGACCGCAGACGCGGTGCGCCAGTACATGTGGATGTTTGAATCGTTTGACGTTGATGAGTATCTAATCCTTTCCGGGGATCACCTCTATCGGATGGATTACTGCCTGTTTGTAGAGCGTCATCGCAGCACAAATGCTGACGTTACGTTGTCTGTTGTTCCCATCGGTTACAAGACGGCCTCTGACTTTGGCCTAATGAAGATTGATGGCACTGGGCGAGTTGTAGACTTCTACGAGAAGCCCAAGGGCGATGCTCTAGAAACCATGAAGGTTGATACCACAACCCTTGGCCTTACCCCCGAACAGGCTAAGGAAAAACCCTTCATTGCTTCAATGGGTATCTACATCTTCAAAAAGCAGGTGCTGATTGACCTGCTAAAGAAGAACGTTGATCAAACCGATTTCGGTAAAGAAATTATTCCGTCATCGTCACGGGATTACAACATTCAAGCCTATCTGTTTGATGGGTACTGGGAAGACATCGGAACGATTGAAGCGTTCTACGAGTCCAACCTGGCGCTCACTATGCAGCCCCAGCCCGCTTTCAGCTTCTACCATGAGAACGCGCCGATCTACACCCGTTCTCGTTACTTACCTCCCTCCAAGTTGTTGGATGCCCATATCACCGAGTCTATTGTGGCAGAAGGTTGCATTCTGAAGAATTGCCGCATTCACCACTCAGTAATCGGCTTGCGGCAGCGAGTTCATTCCGACTGCATCATCGAAGATTCGTTGTTGATGGGTCTGGACTATTACGAGCCACTTTCTGAAAGTAACCAGCACCTAACTCGGGGCAAGATTCCGATGGGTATTGGCGAGGGTACGGTCGTTCGTCGAGCCATTATCGATAAGAATGCCCGTGTTGGCCGGAACGTCAAAATCGTCAACAAGGAAAATATTCAAGAAGCTGAACGGGAAGACCTCGGCTTTTACATCCGTAGCGGCATCGTAGTCGTGCTGAAAGGCGCGGTTATTCCTGACGGTATGGTGATCTAGGTAGACTCCCTTTTACGGGGAAGAGGTCTGATTGAAATTGGGACGAAGCATTGCGATCGCACAGCTCTTTGGACTTGGACAAAGATGCTACCTGCAATGCTTCGTCCCAATTAGTTTGTCATGACAACAGTTCCACTAATTCTGTTAATTGGGCTGCCAGGCAGCGGCAAGTCTACTTGGGCTAGGAATTTTGTCAATCAGCACCCGGCCTATTTGTTAGTGGCAACAGATAGCATTCGAGAGCGGCTCTACAGCGACGAAGCAATTCAAGGGGATTGGAGACAGATTTGGCGAACAGTCATAGCAGAATGGCAAGACGGGATTAAGGCCATTCAGCAAGACAGATTACAGGGTGTTGTCTACGACGCAACCAATGTCCGAAGACGCTATCGCCGGGGTGCGATCGCACTTGCCCGCGAACTTGGCTTTACCCATCTCACAGCTTGTTGGTTTGACGTTCCCCTCGCCATTTGCCTAAAGCGCAACCAGCAGCGATCGCGCCAAGTTCCTGAGGAGATTCTTTACCGTATGCACCGTCAACTGACTGGGGCTCCACCCGCTGTCGAGGAGGGGTTTGATGAACTGGCACGGATCGTGACTACTCCTTAGTTCAGTCGGCCTCAATGACTCGCCCAGGCGCTAAGCAATCACGACGTCTTGCCCGTACGGTAAGGTTAAGTTTGCAGTGTGGCTTGCTTAAAACGGATGTTGGATTGGCAGAGCAGTTTTAGTAGAACTCGTCGTAAGACTCGCAACTACGGGAATGGTTGGGTAATAGCCGTGAGTGCGATCGCACTCCTGATGGTATCCCCCATTTTGGTTGTGCTCAGCAGTGTCTTTACCAACTCCAGCGACATCTGGAACCACCTGGCGACAACCGTTCTGCCTCAGTACATCCAACATTCCCTCGCGCTGATGGTTGGCGTCGGCATTGGGGTCCTGTTAATCGGCATTACCACAGCCTGGCTAGTGACAATGTGCCGCTTTCCCGGCAGTCGCTATTTTGAATGGGCCTTGCTGCTGCCGCTTGCGGCTCCAGCGTACCTGTTGGCCTACACTTACACTGACGTTCTAGACTACTTTGGCCCGGTCCAAACAGGTCTGCGCACCGTCTTTGACTGGCAACGCGCCACCGACTACTGGTTTCCCAATATTCGCTCGGTCTGGGGAGCCGTACTGCTCTTTAGTCTCACCCTCTACCCCTATGTCTACATGCTGACGCGGGTAGCCTTTCTAGAGCAATCTACAGCGACGTTAGAAGCTAGCCGTTCCTTAGGCTGTGGCCCTTGGCGTAGTTTCTGGACGGTAGCCCTACCCTTGGCAAGACCTGCCATTGCCGCTGGAACAGCGCTGGCCCTCATGGAAACGTTGAATGACTTTGGCACTGTCGAGTATTTCAGCGTCCCCACCTTTACAACTGGAATTTACCGCACCTGGTTTGGCATGGGGGATCGGGTTGCTGCTGTGCAGTTGGCCGCCGTTCTTCTCATGTTCATCTTTGCCCTCATCCTGCTAGAGCGTTGGTCTCGTCGTCAGGCCCGCTACTACCAAACCCAAGGATGCAAGGCACGTCAGTCAAGCTACAAACTAAGTGGATGGCGAGCAGGGCTAGCATTCCTGGCCTGTCTACTACCCGTGACGTTGGGCCTGTTGGTTCCACTAGGGTTGCTGCTCTCAATGACTGTCCGCAACCTGGACGAAACCTTAGACAGCAGCTTTTGGCAGTTGGGAAGCCATAGCCTCATTTTGGCAGGGCTAACCGCCCTCCTCGCCATGGGGCTCTCCCTCGTGATGGCCTATGGGGTGCGGCTAAACAACACCTCTCCGCTACGGTTAGGCGTGCGGCTGGCTTCTTTGGGTTATGCAGTGCCAGGCGCCGTGATTGCCGTGGGCATTCTGGTGCCGCTGGCTCAATTTGACAATGCTCTTGATGACTGGATGCAAGCTAGTTTTGGCATCTCTACTGGGCTGCTGCTCAGTGGCACCATCGTGGCTCTGGTCTTTGCTTACCTAGTGCGTTTTTTAGCGGTTGCCTTTGGCACGGTTGAGTCGGGGCTGGCGAAAATTCGCCCTACCCTGGATGACGCCTCACGCAGTCTAGGCTACGGGCCAATGAATACATTGGCCAAGGTTCATGCCCCTCTCATGGGCAGCAGTTTGCTAACAGCGCTGATGCTGGTGTTTGTGGACGTGATGAAAGAACTGCCGGCTACCATGGTGATTCGTCCCTTCAACTTCGATACCCTGGCCGTGCGGGTGTATCAGTATGCTGCCGATGAGCGGCTGGTCGAGGCATCGGGGCCGGCTTTGGCAATTATTCTGGCCGGACTGGTGCCTGTCATTTTCTTAAGCTGGCAAATCACGGCAACTCAGACATCGGGTTCAGAAAAGGCATAAAAATTCCGTTGGGTTAGCACCCTAGCGTTATAGGATCAAGGCCGATTAACTGAACCCGGCCTATGTCTTCAACCCTCAATGCTGCTGCCACCGAGGCCGCTGCCTGGATGATCTCTCCTGACCTCCCCGACCCGTTGCCCCAGTTCTCTCGCCCGCTGAAGCTAGGGGTTTTAGCCTCAGGTAATGGCAGCAACCTGGAGGCCATTGCCCAAGCCATCCAAGATGGACAGCTTCAGGCCAAAGTTGAGGTCCTAATCTACAACAACCCCTCGGCTGGAGTAGCCCAGCGGGCCGAGCGGTGGGGCATTCCATCCGTCTTACTCAACCACCGCGACTTTTCCTCCCGCGAAGCCCTAGAAGCTCAAATCATTCAAGTCCTGAAGACCCATCAAGTGGAGTGGGTGATCATGGCCGGATGGATGCGTCGTGTCACAGAGGAGCTGATTAGCGCCTTTCCCCACCGCATCTTAAACATTCACCCCAGTTTGCTTCCCAGCTTTCCCGGCATTCGTGCGGTAGAACAAGCTCTCACCGCAGGTGTTAAATTTTCCGGCTGCACCGTTCACTACGTTGAACTCGAAGTAGACAGCGGCCCCATCATCATGCAAGCTGCCGTCCCCATCCTGCCAGACGACACGCCGGAACGCTTACAAGCCCGCATTCAGGTGCAGGAGCATCGGATCTATCCGGCTGCGATCGCACTGGCTGCCGCTGATGCTTTCAAAGAGGAGTGAGCAGAGCAGAGAGCCAAGGAGAAACAAGTTTCGCTGTCTTCCCCAAATCTAGCTACAGATAATATTGCAGGAGTACAGGACTCTGTGCTCCTGCAATGCTTGTAGTTCTAATACAGTGAACTGGTTCAATCAAGGACTTTGACTTTTAGTGTCTTATGCCACTTCAAGAAGTGTCTTCACTTTCCGGAAGGTAGACACCTAGCCCTGAAGACAGGATTAGTTAGTGAATTAACTGGATACGAAAATGCTAAAGTCAGCAAACAAGACAGCCTCTCAAGTTTCTCTCGAATCCATTGTTCGCCAAGCTCTTGCAGTAGGTGAGTTGTCGCCTGAGGCAGAGAATTCTATTCGCCAAGTCTGTGCCTCAGGAAAATTAGCGGCTGACGACAAGCGAATTCTAGAAATCCTAGAAGATGCGATCGCAAATAACTGTATTAAGCGCACTGGCTATTAAAACTCAGCCATTAAAACCCATATCTAAAACCAATATCTGAAACCAAATTTCACACCAAAATTTGGAGTTGGATTCAAGCCCTGGGGCTATAGCATGGGAAAAACTGGCTGACCTTCTTTCCATGCGGCTACCCGACGAACCCAATTCCCCAACTCAGATCAACATCATCCCCATGATTGATGTTGTCTTTGCAGTTCTGACCTTTTTCATTTTTGCCAGTCTGCACTTCACCCAAGCAGAAGGGTTGCCCGTCAATCTGCCCAAAGCGATTACTGGCGAGGCTCAAACCCAAACAAGCATTACCTTAACCATCAGTGCCCAAGGCGAGATTTTTCTGGGCGATCAACCTGTAGCTCCTGACCAACTTCTAACGGTTATGCGAACCTTAGTTCCGACAGGAGAAACGGGTGTGGTCGTTATTCGCGCAGATGCTCAAGTCCCCCACGGTCAGGTCGTTGCCGTTATGGATATCCTGCGACGGTTGCAGGGTATCCAATTAGCGATCGCAACGCAACCAACGCCCTAGCGCTTCTTCGCTACTTACTGATGACGATTCTCAATAAGAGCTACCCTCTTGCAAATAGCAAGGTTTATCTACTAACATTCTCAATAAGTGAACCCTTATTGAGAGGTAGACGGCATGACCGCCTATACCACTTCAGCCCTTAAAGCCGAATTGAACGAACGCGGCTGGCGAATGACTCCCCAACGGGAAATCATTCTGACAACTTTCAAAGACTTACCAGAAGGAGAGCACCTCAGCGCAGAAGATTTGCGCGAGGTGCTTAAAGATCAGGGTGAAGAGGTCAGCCTGTCTACCATTTATCGCAACCTCAAACTCATGGCTCGTATGGGCATTTTACGGGAGTTAGAGCTAGCGGAGGGACACAAGCGCTATGAACTCAACCAGCCTTCACCCCACCACCACCACCATCTAATTTGCGTTCGTTGTAACAAAACAATTGAGTTTAAAAACGACTCTGTCCTAAAAGTTGGGGCAAGAACGGCAGAGAAGTCAGGCTACCATCTGCTCGACTGTCAACTCACCATTCACGCGGTGTGTCCAACCTGCCAACGATCGCTTTTGCCCGTTTAATTAGCTGAACCAACCAAGCTCTTCTTGTTAGCTGGGTGCTTCTTCCCTTGAGCTTGGCCAAGGTGCAAACGAAATCCGAAATTGTCTAACCAAAAAATAATTCACTGAGAATGCACTAGTAAAATCTTCAGAAAAAATAGCTTCTTACGCAGTAGCCAAAAGGCAGGTTAGTAAGCACTCATTCAGTCCAAACAAATGTTTCCCTCCCCCAGGGGAGAGAAGAAGGCACCGAGTCAAATGCAGTAGCCTTGGGAAGTTGTCTGCCACCTCGTGTGAGCCAATGGACCCATTGCTTCAATTTATTGCTCTGACAATTGTCAGGCTAAATCAACTTGTCCAGCCCATTCTCGTTCCGCTCTGCTTCATCACAGCTTGGACTGTGGTAGTTCTGGTGGTTTGGAACATTGTTGCTGCAGCCCGAGAGGGGATTTCTAGGGCCAAACAAATGCACCAAATCCCCTGTGCGGACTGCCGCTACTTTACCAACAGCCATTTCTTGAAGTGTCCTATTAATCCCACTCTGGCACTCTCGGAAGAAGCCATTGGTTGCCGTGATTTTGAAAGTATCAAGCCCTTCAAGCCTGCAAAAGAGAGCAGAATAAAAGACAGCACCCTCGTCTGAGTTGAGCTTCTTTTGGTCACACGGCATTGCGTTCAACCCCGTCTGGAGTTTATTCCACCTAACTACAATCCTTGGTTTGTGCGGCTGGTTCACACCGCGCTGCCGCTGCTGCTGAAGGTGCGAGTGCGAAGTTGGCTACCCGCAGGCATTCGCAAAGTTCATTGTCAGCAGGTAGACATCCTGGCCGAGAGCTATTCTCAGTTTCAGCAGGGCAAAATTCGGCTTCTGCTGGCCTTTCGCCATGGGGAGGTAGACGACCCCTTGGGCATGGCTTATCTCTTCTCCCGCGCTTTACCCCGTACAGCAAAGCAGAAAAGTATTGCCCTTAAATACCCAATCCACAGCTACTTCATGTATGACCGGGGTATGCCGCTCTGGGCTGGACGCTGGCTGGGCTGGCTTTTCTCCCGACTTGGAGGCATTCCGGTACATCGAGGCCGCAGGCTAGACTTAAAAGCTATTAAAGCCGTTCGAGAGAAACTGCTGACCGGGGAGATGCCTGTAGGCATTGCCCCAGAAGGAGCCACTAACGGCCACAGTGAGAGCCTCAGTGCCTTAGAACCGGGTACCGCTCAACTGGCCTTTTGGTGCGTCGAAGATCTGCAAAAGGCAGGGCGCTCAGAGCGTGTCCTGCTATTGCCTATTGGAATCCAATATCACTACCCTCACCCCAACTGGGCTGCGCTCAATAGACTCATGGGCCAATTGGAGGCTGATGTGGGACTGCCCGCTTCAACCTTCGTAGAGCCGGAGCAGGCGACAACCGACGACTACTACAACCGCTTAATTCGACTGGGCAACCATCTGCTTTCGCAGATGGAGCAGTTTTATCAACGCTTTTTCCATCGGGATTTAACGTCACCGCTAGCCGCCACAGTGGGCGACGAAGACCCTAACATTGGTCCAAGACTCGAAAAGTTACTCCACGCATCCTTAAGCGTAGGTGAGGAGTTTTTTGGCTTACCTAGCAATGGCGGCGTTGCGACCCGTTGCCGTCGGCTGGAGGAAGCAGGTTGGGCTTATACCTACCGAGAAGACATAGACTCTATTGCTGCCCTTTCACCTGTAGAGCGGGGGCTAGCTGATTGGATCGCCGAGGTTGCCAGCCTAACCACCCGCCACATGAGGCTGGTGGAAAGCTTTGTCGCAGTGACAGACCACTATGTAAGAGACAAGCCTAGCTTCGAGCGCTTTGCCGAAACCACGCTGATTTTGTTCGACCTGGTCGAGCGGCTGAAGGGAACTAAAGTCCCTCGTCGACCTCAGCTGGGCTGGCGCGATGTGACACTTACCGTCGGGCAGCCGCTCGATATTTGCGATCGCTGGTCGGATTACTGCCAAGGCCATCGAGCAGCGAAACAAGCTGTAGAGCGGCTAACCCAAGATCTTCAAACGGCGTTGGAAAAACTCATTCAATAGCGCAGTTAAACAGAACGAATATTCGACAAAACACTTTGCGGTTGCGGAAATGTCGGATATCCCTACCCATAAGCCACACAAACCGCATTGAGCTGGTTACAGGAAGGCTGTTACGTTTTGTAAACGAAACGTTCACAACCGCAGCCCCATGAATCCTAATCCCGAAATGAAACCCAAGGTCCGCTGGAAAAAGCTTCTCCTCCACGGCAGCCTATGGGTATCGACAGAAGTTCTTTTAGGGGCAGTTGGGTTGGATAATTTGGCAGATTACAGCGAATTTTTAATGCAAAGCCGATTGAGTACCCATCTGATGGAGGTTGTGTCGAACGTCGTCACGATGCTCTAAGGTGGCTAGCTGTTCTGACGCAACAGGCAAGACCACGCCGACTGAAGTTTAGCCAATCCTTTGTGCTTACAGTTGGATAAAAGGACCCATTTTGAGGAGTTCCTAAAGGGGCACAAGTTACAATGCTGATTTCTAAAGAAATTGGTATGCTCTGTTGTAGCTCTTCCGGAGAAGCTACAACAGGACTGTAGAAAGACAAGACCTGTGTCCCTTTAGTAAGCGCAGTTAGATAGCCACAGTGTCAACAACAATTCGGCATTCGCGATCGCAACCCCAACCCATCCGACGCTCTCCCAAGTTCCTGAAGTACATTCAGGACGTGGGTCAAGTCACGGTAGCTACCCTCCTCGGTAGCACCATGATTGTCAGCTCCGTGGTCGCCGGGGGTTTAGTTGGGTTGGCTATCAGCTTTCGCAACCTGCCGGACGTAAGGGTTCTGCGCAACTACGTCCCCAGCGAAACCAGCTACATCTACGACATCAAGGGCACCCTGCTTTACAGCCTGCATGACGAAGCTAACCGTGAGGTCGTCGATCTCAACGATATTTCTCCCAACCTGAAGCGGGCTGTCCTAGCGATTGAAGATAGTTACTTCTACTCCCACAACGGTATCAACCCCAGCAGCATCGGGCGAGCTGTGCTAGCCAATTTTGTCGCCGGACAAACGGTGGAAGGGGGGTCAACCGTCACCATGCAGTTGGTGAAAAACCTTTTCCTTACACCAGAGCGGGCCGTCAGTCGTAAAGTTGCTGAGGCCGTTTTGGCGCTACGGCTAGAGCAAATCTTCTCCAAGGATGAAATTCTGGAGATGTACCTTAACCAGGTTTACTGGGGCCACAACAACTACGGTGTAGAGACCGCTGCCCAGAGCTACTTCAACAAATCAGCCAAAGATCTAAATTTGGGTGAGGCCGCCATGATGGGCGGTTTAATTCAGGCTCCAGAAGACTATAGCCCCTTCGTCAACTACAAGTTAGCTAAGCAACGGCAGGCCACCGTGCTCAGCCGAATGCGGCAATTGGGCTGGATTACGGCTCAAGAAGAGGCTGCCGCGCGAGACCAACCCCTCAAGATTGGTGAGATTAAGTCTTTCCGAAGCAGCATTGCCCCCTACGTCACCGAGGCAGCCGTCGAAGAACTCAGGGAGAAGTTTGGTAAGGAATCTGTCCTGAAGGGAGGAATGCGGGTTCAAACCACCGTAGATTTGAACATGCAGCGCATTGCAGAAGACACGGTCAAGCGCAATCATGCTGTGCTGCGCCAGCGAGGTCTGTATGCCGACCAGATGGCTTTGGTTGCAGTTGACCCCCGCACTCACTTTGTCAAAGCAATGGTCGGTGGCGTAGACTACAGCGCCAGCCAGTTCAATCGCGCCATCCAAGCCCATCGTCAACCGGGTTCGGCCTTCAAGCCCTTTGTATATTACGCAGCCTTCGCTACAGGCCGATACACCCCAGATAGCCTAATATCCGACAACCCAGTTAGCTACCCCGATGGCTACGGATATTACAGCCCTAAGAACTACGACGGTAGCTTCATGGGAAGCATTCCCATTCGTCGAGCTTTGGAGCTTTCCCGCAACATTCCAGCCATTCGTCTAGGGCAGGCTGTCGGCATCAATCAGATCATTGAACTTTGCCGAACGCTAGGCATCAAAAGCCCTATGGAGTCAGTGGTTTCCCTTCCGCTAGGGGCAGTGGACTTGACTCCGATGGAAATGGCTGGAGCCTATGCCACATTTGCCAGCAATGGTTGGTACGCTCCCTCTACGTTCATCGTGCAGGTGACAGACAGCAGTGGCAACATCATTCTCGATAACACCCCCCGGCCCCAACTGGTGCTAGACCCTTGGGCAACCGCCGCCTTAAACGACGTGCTGCAAGGAGTCGTAGCCCGAGGCACAGGCACCGCTGCGCAGCTAGGCCGCCCAACTGCCGGAAAAACTGGAACAACAGATTCCCAGCGGGACATTTGGTTTGTCGGATATGTTCCCCAGTTAGCAACCGCTATTTGGGTGGGCAATGATAACTATAGCCCGCTTGGCGTTGGTGCCACAGGAGGAGGCTATGTTGCTCCCGTTTGGCGCGACTTTATGCAACAGGCACTTGCTAACCAACCTGCTGAGGACTTTAAGCGCCCTTCTGAATTTGTGCGGCCTTAATCAACGGCCTTTCAGTGCCCCTAATTGAATACCCTTGATCGATTGAGCGTTGATTTATCAAAGATTAATTAGCGCTCAATCTCAGATTTCATCCGTTCCAGAGTTTGATTCATTTGGTCAAACATACGGTCGGGCGTCATGCCAAACTGGCTAAGCTGAGTTTTGAGCTGTTCTACAGTCATCTGGGCTTGAAAGTCTTCCGAAAGCTCAAACCGCTTCATAAAAATGCGGTAGCGGTCCATCATGGATTCCATTTGCTCAATGAAAAGCTTTTTACCCTCTCGGTCAAACTTTCCATAGCTTCCGCCCAACTGCATCAGGGATTGATAGTCCTGAAACAGCTTCATCGCTTCCTGTTGCACCAGTTCAGAATCAAAGAATCCCATTTTTCTATCAGGTTTTGAGTCAGTTATTGGGGTATGAGCGTAGCTCGGCAATGCCTTGGGTTCAGAAACGCCTGTTTGGACAACGTTAACGGCATTACCTATTAGCGTATGAATTCAGGCGGGGTTTGGCAAAGGCGAGAAAACCCTACTTGCAATGGGGGTTTCAGCGGATGGGGTTATCAGCTAAAGGAGATTATGACCTGGAAAAGATCCCGCCAAACAAACCTCGGCGTTTGGGGGAGGCCTGAGCAGATGCCTCGGCACCTAACGGTGTTTGTCGCGGGCCAACATCCGGCTTTAAGTCTATCTGTAGTTGACGAGCATACTTTAGGGCGACAACGTTGTTGGGATCAAGCTTGAGGGATTGCTTAAAGTGAACCTTAGCCATGCCAGGAAGCTGGTTAAGCAGATAGGCTTGCCCGATTAAGCAATGATATGAGCTGTTGTGAGCCTCGATTTTGAGGGCATCTTTCAGTTCCTGAATAGCAGCGTTGTAATTGCCATTCTTCATGTAGTCCTGGGCTCTAATACTGTGACGTTCAGCATAGTTCACTGACGGTTTAGAAGATTTGGCAGAGGGGTCAGCCGAGGAATCTACACCAGTCTGAACGCGGCTAGTAGTGCTAGTAGTGACTAACCCAGTTCGCTTCTCGCGAATGATGGGCTCGCCCATTTTGCGCTTCAGGTAGACAAGATTGAGTTCGATGATTTGCCGCGTTAGAGCATCAAAGCCTTCAGGAGAGTCATACTGCTGCTCACCCAGTTTTAAGAGGGCTTGCTCGTAGAAAATTTCGATTTCTGGCTCGGGCACCTGGAGTAGTTGCTGAGCTGACTCGCTTTTGGCAGTTAGGGTATTTTCTCGGCTGAGCCGCCGTACTTTGAAGCGCAGAGTTGCCAGGGTTTCGCTGCGAGTTTTTTCGGCTTTGAGACGCTGGTAGGCGGGGTTGACAAGGCGAGCCAAGGTTTGGTTTGCAAATTCGCCCATCGCGGGATTGGTACTAGCATGGACATCAGGGTGCAGCACCTTAGCAATCTGCCGATACCGCTTAAGAATGCGGCGTTCATCGGCAGCAAGGGAGACTCCGAGTACCGCGTAGGGATCCGTAAAGTGCTTGAGCCAGTCTGGGTCAAAGGGGGAATGAGCCATCCAGGAAGTTAAGAAGATAACGTTACAAGAGATAACTTGACAAGGATAAACGCACCACGGGAAGCTGGTTCGCGGGGAGAACAGGACTGCTCTCTATACCGTATCCCATGCCTTAGTTTTGCAGTAATGAGATACTACGACCGAGACTGCAGGACTTACAAAGGCCATGCAAGTCTTGATACTATCTTTTAGCTTTCTTAAAATACTAACGCTAGGCAAGCGAGCCCTTATTTAAATCACGCTTTGCTTACAGAAAGGTGAGTTTTGCTTACAAAAGCCTGCGCTAACCAAGATTTTGTTTATAAAAGGGGTGTGGGAACGTGGAGTTGCTGAGGCAGGGTAGTTGCTTGGCTGAAGCACACATTATACTGACCCATTAAGGCGTGATGGCTTTCAAGGATGGGGTCTATGGGAAGTGGGCTGCGAAATCGTCGCATTGCGGCTGCTTTAGCCTTCATGGGTGCCTTGGTACCGGGGCCGTTGCCGTTATCAGGGCTGCATAAGTTTTATTTGGGCCAGCCTGGGTGGGGAGTCCTCTACTTGCTGCTAGGGTGGACGCAAATCCCGCGATTGGCCTGTGCGTTGGAGGGGGTCTGGTACCTGAGCCAGGATGATGAGGGATTTGGAGCCCGGTTTGGGGGAGGGCAACCAGTTCCTAGTTTAGGGACGGCAGCGCAGGTTAGTGCGATCGCAACGGCACTGCGTGAGCTAGAGCAATTGCGTCAGGAAGGCCTGATCTCGGAATACGAGTTTGAGCAGAAGCGGCGCACCTTGCTAGATCAGATGGGTTAAGGCCGTATGACACCATCTTCAGGCCAACAGCCGGGATTGTTTTATAGGTTGCGGTCGCAACTGCACCCCCTGCGGCAGCGGCTCCAGGCCGATCCACATTGCCGCTTCACCTCTTATGAAGAAGTGGGACTAGCGGCCCAGTTGGGCTTTCGGCTAGACGTGAACCGGGCGACGGTAGATGACTGGCTGCGGTTGCCGGGATTATCTATTCATCAAGCGCGATTGCTGGTGGCGTTAAGTCAGTCGGGAGTCCCGTTTCATTGTCTAGAAGACATTGCTGCGGCCTTAGGCGTACCCGAAGCAACGCTGAACGCTTTGGCTCCCGTCCTCGACTTTCGCTACTACGATCCAGGCGCGGTTTCAGCACCAAGAACAGTGAATGTGAATCGGGCCACCGTCGAACAACTGTGCCAGGTGCCTAAAATCGACCCACAAACGGCCCGTGCAATTGTCTATGAGCGAGATTGGCGAGGCCTCTTTTCTAATGCAGCCGCCTTTCAGCAGCGGCTTCACGTACCGCCCGACTGGATGGCGCATTTAATGCATTATTTGAGATTTTGAGAGGCTCCCCTTAATCGCTTTTGAAGAGGCGACAGGGGAATTGAGTAAGACAAAGCCACTTTCCAGCAGCCCATTGCCTCCAAATTCCCTATAGCTCAGCAAAGCGATCAGTGGCTTCAACCAGGGCGCTAACAATGCCGGGTTCTGTGGCAGAGTGACCTGCGTCGGGCACCAGGACAAAGTCGGCTTCGGGCCAGAGGCGATGCAGTTCCCATGCGGTGGTAGCGGGGCACACCACGTCGTAGCGGCCCTGAACAATCACACCCGGAATATGGCGGATGCGGTCTATGTTTTTGAACAGTTGATCTTCGGGTTCTAAAAAGCCTTTGTTAATAAAGTAGTGGCACTCGATGCGGGCAAAGGCAACGGCAAACTCATCGCCGCCAAACTTCTCGATTAGGCCAGGATCTTGGATTAACTTACTGGTGCTGGCCTCCCAAATAGACCAGGCTCGGGCAGCCGTCATCCGAGTTTCTGGATCTGGGCTGGTGAGCCGCTGGTAGTAAGCCCTCACCAAGTCGGTTCGCTCCTCTGGGGAAATGGGTTTTAGATAATGCTCCCAAGCATCAGGAAAGAGGTAGCTAGCCCCTTCTTGGTAAAACCAGTGGATTTCTTTTTGGCGCAGGGTAAAGATGCCACGCAAAATTAGCCCCATGCAACGCTCGGGATAGGTCTGGCTGTAGGCCAAGGCCAAGGTACTGCCCCAACTGCCGCCAAACACTGTCCAGCGCTCAATACCAAGGTGCAATCGCAGCCGCTCGATATCCTCTACCAAGTCCCAAGTCGTATTGTCCTGCAACTCCGCATGGGGCTTACTTTGACCGCACCCACGCTGATCAAACAGCACAATGCGCCAGCGCTGAGGATCAAAAAATTGGCGGTAGAGGGGCATGGTGCCACCGCCAGGACCGCCATGGAGAAAGACAATAGGTTTTCCTTCGGGGTTACCAGAAACTTCGTAATAGAGGGCGTGGAGATCGGAAACCTGAAGAAACCCTGTCGTGTGGGGGGCAATGGGAGGATAAAGCGATCGCATAGCGGCGTTGACAGTTCAAACGTTACCGTCATTGTGCAGCCTATCTCGATGGGTGTCACGCCGAGGCACCCACCGCCATCTCCCTGTCCCGTCCCGAACGGCTTTGAGCTGAGTTGCCTCACCCATATCGGTGGGCAGAGAGTTTAGGCAATAGACTTTACCACGCACCACCTCCCGGTGTGAGGATCCCGGTAGGTAACGAATGGGTTTTGCTTTAAAGGTTTGTTGCAGGGGTTAGTCATTGCTGTTTGCAGGAGTCACGACTACCCCTATCTTAGGGGGCAAAACGGTTGCGCTTGAGTGATTTAACAAAGCAACTGAAGTGATTGCAACCCTTAAAAAAAGTGATTTACATCACTAAAAAAAGATCCGGATTTCTGCCGATGACATTGTTTAATAATGTCTCTCTATAATCACTGTTGTAAAGGTGAACTTGAACAAGCTTCGGTTAAGTTTTACGGAAAATTTGTCAAGCTTTGACGCCCTAGCTTTAATACCTCATTTAGGCTTTAACTAGCCCCTCCAGCGTGTTTTGAAGAAGTTTAGTAATTCATCTTAGCTGTTAACAGGTGTTGGGTTGCCAGATTTGCTCTGTAGTCGCTTATCAGAATGTGTTTCACTGCTTCTTGGTTTTAGAGGGTCAAAAGCTCTATGAAACGGTTTGACTGTCCCCAGTGTGGTAAGTCTCTAAGCTTTCGCTTGCTTCCTATCGTGCCTCCTGCTTCGCAACCCAAAGACATTCTGGTCGGAGCGACCCCACTTTTTACTTGCATTCATTGTGGTGCAGTCTTAGCCCACAATGAGCCAAAGTTCACTTGGAAAATTGGTTTTTTTCGCACCGTCATGTTCCTATCTGGAGCAATCCTGTTTTCCGCAGTAGGGGCAGTTTTGGGACGAGTAGTTTCATTGACTGCGATCGCAATCGTCGCTTTAGGGATAGGCACAGTGCTACTGTTCTCTCCAAAACCTGCTTATAGGCTCGTTAGCTCTACTCATTCAGCCAATAATCCCAAGCTTTAGTCTGTCCTCCAAGGCACAGCACCAAGCAAACTCATACATCCTTGGATTGGTAAGGGTTTAAAGACTCCGCAAGCCAAACACTGCGACTGTCAACTAGCGATTGTTGGCAGTTGATGTAAATTCTTCTAGATTGACTAGGCGGGAAGATCCATCGTAGTTTCAGGGATTGCAAGCCTTTAGTAGAAGCGGAAAAGCTGATGCTGAAGAAACTTGTGTTGCCTAAAACACCTAGATAACCCGGTAAACACCTAAAACCAAAAGGGTAACCCTAATGACACAGAAGCTATTGAACAAAGTCGCCGTTGTAACAGGGGCTAGTAGTGGCATTGGGCAATCTATTGTTGAGCATTACCTGGCAGAAGGGGCAAAAGTCGTCATCTTCTCGCGAAATAAAGAACAACTACACAAAATTGCTGAAGCCTCTCCAGATGCCGTGTTAGCAGTAGAGGGCGACGTGACCAAAGGAGAAGATATTCAACGGCTGGCGGACACGGCTTCGAAACAGTTTGGCAAGGTAGACATTGTCGTTCCCAATGCGGGGATTGCCAAAGTGATCCCCTTTGCTGACTGCACAGAAGCAGTCATGAACGACCAGTTCAACGTAAATTTTATGGGCGCAGCACAAACTGTGCGAGCATTTCTGCCCTACATCAATGAAGGCGGTGCGGTGCTGTTCATCACCACCTTTTTGACCCAGGTGGGTTTCCCTGGCCTGTCTGTCTACAACGCCAGCAAAGCCGCCCTCAAGTCCTTAGCCCAGACCCTAGCGGCTGAACTAGCTCCCCAGAAGATCCGGGTTAATTGCATTGCTCCCGGTCCCATTGAAACTCCCTTATGGGGGGCGGTGGGGTTGACCCCAGAGCAGCTTCAGTCGGTCGGCAAGCAGGTCACAAACCGCCTCATGCCTGGACGCTTTGGCGTACCAGAAGACATTGCCAAGTTAGCAGTCTTTCTAGCCTCCGATGATGCCCAAAACATCTATGGTCAGGAAATTGTCAGCGATGGTGGGTACACCATTGGCTATCCATAGCTGGGTATTGGCTACCCATAAGCACGGCAAGGGTAAGGGGATGCGATCGCAAGTTTGGTCACTTCAACTCACACGGTTTTAGATTGTCAGCTACTAATAAGCTTGACAGTTGCCTTTTTTTAATAAATTGATAAGCTTTGTGTAGTTCCTGTGTAGAAATCTTAATCAGCGCCCCAGCCCTTTGAATAAGGAGCATTCTCGATGGACTTTGCCGTTTGGCCAGGTAAACCCCATCCTCTCGGTGCTACCTGGGACGGACACGGGACCAACTTTGCCGTGTTCTCTGAAAATGCGACGGCGGTAGAGCTTTGCCTGTTTGATGCCGAAGGTCACGAAACCCACGTTTTCCTACCAGAGGTGGAAAATTACGTTTGGCATGGCTACCTACCAGATGTTCGACCAGGACAGCGCTATGGCTATCGAATGCACGGCCCCTTTGCCCCCAAAGATGGGCATCGGTTTAACTCCAACAAGTTACTGATTGACCCCTACGCCAAAGCGATCGCAGGGGATGTAGTTCACGGCAGAGAAATTTTTGGCTATCCCCTCGATGCCCCCACAATAGGTGAAGCAGACCTGCTGTTTTCTGGCCGTAATGATGCGGCTTGCATTCCCAAATGCGTAGTCATTGATCCAAGCTTTGATTGGGAAGGCGATACGCCCCTCGACATCCCCTGGCACAAAAGCATCATTTACGAGGTGCACGTCAAGGGCTTTACCCGTACTCACCCCGGCATTCCTGAACCGCTGCGTGGCACCTACGCCGGAATGGGTCACCCCGCCGCCATCGAGCATTTAAAGGCATTGGGTATCACAGCAGTAGAACTGCTGCCCGTTCACCATTTCAATGCTTTTCCGGGACATCTTGCCGGCGTTGGGCTGCGCAACTACTGGGGCTACGACTCCCTGGGCTATTTTGCCCCCTACTCCGGCTATAGTGCCGCTGGCGAAACCGGAGGCCAAGTCCAAGAATTTAAGCAGATGGTGAAAGCGCTCCATGCTGCTGGAATTGAGGTGATTTTGGATGTGGTCTATAACCACACCGGAGAAGGCAACCACCTAGGGCCAACCCTCTCGTTCCGAGGGATAGATAATGCTGCCTACTATCGGCTAGTAGACGACCTGCCCCGCTATTACATGGACTTTACGGGCTGTGGCAATTCACTCAACGTGAGTCACCCCCAAGTGCTGAAGCTGATTATGGATAGCTTGCGCTACTGGGTACTGGAAATGCACGTCGATGGCTTCCGCTTTGACCTGGCTTCGGCTCTAGCACGGGAGTTATATGAGGTCGATACCCTAGCAGCCTTTTTCGACATCATTCATCAAGATCCTGTGCTCTCGACTACCAAGCTCATTGCCGAGCCTTGGGATTTGGGCGAGGGCGGCTACCAGGTGGGCAACTTCCCATTGCTGTGGTCTGAGTGGAACGGCAAATACCGCGACTCTATGCGCGACTTTTGGCGCAACCACGACTGTCGGCTCGGTGAGTTTGCCTATCGCTTTACAGGCAGTTCTGACCTCTACCAAGCCAACGGCAGGCGGCCCCACGCCAGTATTAACTTCATCACCTGCCACGACGGCTTTACCCTGCGCGACTTGGTGAGTTACGACAAGAAGCACAACCTCGCCAATGGAGAAGACAACCGTGATGGCGAGAGCTACAACCGCTCTTGGAACTGCGGCGTGGAAGGGGAGACAGACGATCCTAAAATTTTGGGATTGCGATCGCAACAACAGCGCAATTTTCTGGCAACCCTAATGCTCTCCCAAGGTGTGCCGATGATTCTGGGTGGCGATGAATTGGCCCGCACTCAGCAGGGCAACAACAACACCTATTGCCAAGACAACGAACTCTCTTGGTTTAACTGGGCGCTAACCGCAGATCAACAAGCCTTACTGACCTTTACCCAAAAGCTCATTCAGTTTCGACGGCAGCATCCCGTCTTTTACCGACGCCACTGGTTCCAGGGGCAGGAGATTCATGGTTCGGGCATCAGCGATATTGGCTGGTTTAACCCCGACGGCAGCCCAATTACTGATGGGCAGTGGCACGACGAAGCAGCTAAGGCCATTACTATTTTTCTCAATGGTGCCGAAATTCCCAACCCTAACCCTCGGGGAGAACGCATCGTAGACGACAGCTTCTTGCTATGCTTCAACGCGCAGGCCACCCTTGAGAAATTCATCATCCCCCCCTTGCCAACGCAGTCGAAGTGGCAGCAGGTTCTTAATACTGAGGAAGTCCAGGGATTTTGTGAGCACGGCCCAGTCTACCAATCGGGTGAACTGGTGCCAGTCGCAGCCCACACTCTAGTGCTTCTCCACTCTCCTCATCTGAACTAATGCAAACCAGATCCACCTATGAGCGCATCTACACTGTAGTTCGCCAAATCCCTCTGGGTCGGGTAGCTACCTACGGCCAAGTCGCAGAACTAGCCGGACTGATCGGCAAACCCCGGCTAGTGGGCTATGCCCTCTACCGGGTAGCCCCCGCGCAGGACGATATCCCCTGGCACCGAGTGATTAATGCTAAGGGAGAAGTCTCTCGATCCCCTTTGCGAAACGGCTCAGACTACCTGCAACAGGCGATGCTAGAAGATGAAGGCATCGTGTTCAATTCGCAAGGTAGGATTGATTTAGAACACTATTTGTGGCGACCTTCAGAGCGCTTGTTAACTCAGGCTATTGATTGGATAACTCCTAGCTCTGCGGGGTTTGAGTCCACCTGAGCCTAACTGCTTAGGCTCCTAAAGTCCAGTGGGTGGGCGAAGTGCGATCGCTCGATAAACTGCTACAAAGGCTAACAACTAATCTATCTTTCGATAGAGGACAGCTAATCCGACAATCCTAAGAAACCAAACAGAGCTGCCTGACCAACAGTAAAAGAAAACTTTACTGGCTTAATTGCTAACGTCCTAAGCCAGTCGCCCTTTCTACAGGAAGCTGACTCAGCCATTAGGAGTTTCTATGGACGTTGGGAGGGGTTTCTCAAGGATGGCAATAGGCGTTCATTGGTGGTATACCTGAAGGTAAATTTCCTCACTGCGTTAATGGCTGTGACAGATGTGATGGAAAGGATAAGACCTATTTTCTAACCAGGCTCTAAGCCATTTTAATTTCTTAGAATTGTTAGCAAAGGAAGTTGTTAGCAAACAAAGCTAGGCCATTGTCTATTTACCCTCTCAAATAACTGCAAGATCAATCAACCCAATTAGTCGATTCCTTCAAGTATGACTAAAGTCTTAGTGATTGAAGACGAAGCCGCCATCAGGGCCAATATTGCTGATATTCTTGAGCTTGAGGGATTTGAGGTATTGGAGGCTGCCAACGGAGCCCTTGGCCTGCAAATGGCAAAAAAACTTTTGCCTGATTTAATCCTCTGCGATGTCATGATGCCAGAAATGGATGGCTATGAGGTAGTCAAAGCCATCCGAAATCATCCTGAGACTTCGACCATTCCCTTGATTTTTCTTACTGCTAGAGCTTCCAAAGCAGACTATCGGCAGGGTATGGTTTCCGGATCGGATGACTACCTGACTAAACCCTTTACAGCCTCCGAATTAATAGAAGCAGTTGACAGTCAATTAGCCAAACAAGCTGCAATTGCCGAGAAACATCATCTTGAGATCAAGCAGTTAGAAGTTGGCTTAAATCGAGCCTTTTGCTACGACAAAACCACCGGACTGGCCAATCAATTTCTGCTACGGGATCAGTTTCGGCAAGTCTTGGCGACCTCCAACTCTAGCCAAGAAATAGCCGCGATTCTATGTATTCAGCTCCATCATTTTGAACGGCTTATTGCGACTCTAGAACCTTCTTTGTTTGATCGCTTACTACAGCTATTGGCTGAGCGATTAAAAAGTAATTTAGGGTCTAACGATACGATTGCTCGTGTTAAGGAAAATCAATTTATCAGTATTTTGGCGGGGCACGAAAGCCGAGAGGAAGTAGCCCAAACGGCCCAAAATATCTTGAATTTTCTGACTCAGCCGTTTGAAATTGCTGGGCAGCGAATTTATCTTTCGGTTTCTATCGGCATTAGCCGATATCCACAGAACGGCATCCAGATTGAAACTCTCGTTAAAAATGCTGAAATCTCAGCAAATGCCATTTTCCAGAGAGAGATTAATTCTTATCGGTTTTATACAGATGAAATTAGGGCTCGTTTGCTTGAGCAGTTGTTGATGGAAAATGAGTTGAGAACTGCCTGGGAAAACGGCAACTTTCAGGTGTTTTATCAGCCGCAAGTCAACACCCACACCCGCAAAATTATTGGCTCAGAGGCCTTACTACGCTGCCTCCATCCCCAAAAAGGACTTCTACCTCCAGCCCGGTTCATTTCTCAAGCTGAGGAAACAGGACTGATCGTGCCCATTGGCGAGTGGGTCACAAGAACGGCTTGTAGACAGGCTCAGGCCTGGCAGGTTCAGGGATATTCCGACTTTAGAATTGCTGTTAACCTTTCACCTCGCCAGTTTAACCAGCCCAATTTGGGAGAGGCGATGAAGCAGTTGCTTGAAGAAACTGGAATTTCGCCTGAAAGTTTGGAATTAGAGATTACTGAAAGTTGCGTCATGGAGGATTTAAGCACGGCGATTCCCACCTTAAAGTCTTTCAAAGATCAGGGGATTCGGGTGGCGCTTGATGATTTTGGGACAGGCTACTCTTCCTTGAGTTATCTGAAGAAAATCCCCCTTGACACTTTGAAGATTGATAGAGCTTTTATCTCAGACATCCAAAGCGATTTACAAAACCGGGAAATTGTCAAAAACATTATTCAGATGGCTCATGGATTGGGGCTCAAAACTCTAGCGGAAGGTATGGAAGTTGAAGCAGAAATGGACTGTTTGCGACAACTTCAGTGTGATGAACTGCAAGGTTATCTATTCAGCCGACCCATTCCAGGGCAGGAATTCGAAAATTTCTTGAAAACCTGGAAGGGCTAATTAGCCAATGAGTACACTTAATTCCAACTATGAAGCAGAAAGACTTCAGGTACTGCTAGAACACAACATTCTAGACACGCCGCCCGAACCAGGATTTGATCGGCTGGCTAGTATGGCTAAGGAGATTTGCCAAACTCCAATTGCCCTAATTAGCTTAGTTGACAATAAGCGTCAGTGGTTTAAGGCTCGGATGGGCTTAGGGGTTTCGGAAACCCCTAGGGAAATTTCGCTGTGTAACCATGCCATTCAGCAGACCGATATTTTTATCGTCCCAGATACTCAATCTGATCCCCGCTTTGCGACCAATCCATTAGTCACTGATGACCCCAAGATTCGCTTCTATGCAGGGGTTCCGCTCAGAACACCAGAAGGATATGCCTTAGGAACCCTTTGTGTGATTGACCATGAGCCCCGGCAGCTTACCTCACTTCAGCTTCAGTCTCTTCAGGCATTAGGGCGGCAAACTTCGATTGAGCTGCAGCGTCGACGGGCAGTCACTCAGTTGACAACTAAAGAACCAGATGACGAAGAGAAGGAAACCGATTTTTTCAAGAAGCTGACGGCAAGATTTGGGATCGCTGTTTTAAGCGTTCTAGTTATTGAAGCGGCTTCCTACTGGAGTGATGGTCGGGCTGCTGAGCGCGATCAATGGGTTGCTCATACGCTAGAGGTGATGTCTACGATTGAATCCGTGGATGCCCATCTCAGCGATTTGCAGTTAGCCACTCAGGAAGCTGTGATTACGGCAGAGGATCAACCCTTAGTGCCCCGTGAGATGGCTGCTAACACGATAACTCCACGACTCCAGAAGTTGCGATCGCTAACCGTTGATAACGAGCGACAGCAGCAGAACCTCCGCCAGCTTGAACCAGTTCTTGAGGGCGAGTTAGCAGGTTTAGAGAAAATGGTTGCGATGAGTCTGAGTCAAAATCCGCCAGCCATTGCCCAATTGCTCAATCTAGAGGAGCGAAATAGTGTTCGCCTTGAGATCCGCAATCTCCTCAACCAGATGCGGCAAGAGGAAGAGCAGTTGTTGGAAAAACGCCTCGCCAGAGCCAAGGTCAGCCACAAAATTGCATCAATTACTAGTTTGCTAGGAACGGTGACTGTCTTAGGCGTTTTAGTCACCACCTACAGGTTAATTCGGCGGGAAATTCAAAGACGAGTCCGGGCGGAAGATGAAAAGAACCAGCAGCGAGACTTACTGTCGGTAACACTATCGAGCATCGGCGATGCGGTAATCACAGTTGATGGCAGGAAGCAGGTAACTTTTTTGAATCCTGTGGCCGAAGTTTTAACCGGTTGGCCCGAAAAAGAAGCTAGAGGCTTGCACATCGATGATATTTTTCAGATTGTTGATATTAGCACAGGAGAACTGGTTCAAAGCCCCTTTGAGATGACGTTACAGGAAGGCATTGTTCAAGGTCTCGCTGACAATATTGGCCTCCAAAATCGGGACGGGCTTATTGTTCCAATTGATGATAGTTGTGCCCCCATTGTTAGCAAGAATGGGCTACTACGGGGTGCTGTAATGGTGTTTCGAGATATTACGGAGCGGCAACAAGCGGAGGCAGAGACCCAGCAAGCACTGACAAAGGAAAGGGAATTAAATGAGTTAAAGAGCAGCTTTATCTCTATGATTTCCCATGATATTCGCACGCCTTTGGCGATTATTCTTTCTTCCATTGATCTCTTGCAGGCTTATGCCACCAAAGCCACAGAGGAAAAACGACAGCGATACTTCCAGCAGATTCGGACAGCAGTCCGGCGTATGCAAGATCTGTTGGATGATGTGCTGCTTATTAGTAGGGCTGAGTCGGGCGCAGTCAAGTATGAACCAACCGCTTTAGATCTTGATGAGTTTTGTCGCCGGTTGGTCGAGGAAATCCAAGTGATTTCTGGGGACCGCTACGACATTGTGTTTACCAACTTAGGTGATTGTCGTTATGTTTGCATGGATCAAAAACTGATGCAGCATATCTTTATGAACCTGCTCTCAAATGCTGTCAAGTATTCTCCCGAAGGCGGCTGGGTCGATTTTGAGGTGGAATGCCGCGAGGGAGTCGGTATTTTTCGGGTGCGAGATCAGGGCATTGGGATTCCGGCAGATGATCTGCCCTCGTTGTTTACAGCCTTTCGTCGGGGGCGAAATGTGGGGGCGATTTCAGGCACAGGCTTGGGCCTTTCGATTGTAAAAACCTGTGTTGATATGCATTTGGGCAAGATTCATGTCTCCAGTGAGGTGGGCAAGGGTACAACCTTTGAAGTCATTCTGCCCCTCAGCGAGCCCTCTGACGGCGTCTGCTAAGCCGCGTTTGTTGAATTAAATCTAGGATGGCATTGATCAAAATTTCGGGATTGATGGGTTTGGGCAAGTGTTGATGGAACCCAGCTTCTAGCGCACGGCGGGCATCGGTTTCAGAAGCGTAGGCAGTCAGTGCGATCGCAGGCACTCGCCCTCCCCGGTTAGGTGGATGCTGCCGTAGCTGCTGCATCAGTTGATACCCGTCCATTCCCGGCATCCCAATGTCGCTGATCAGTAGATCGGGTGGGTTTTGAGCACAGGTCACCAGCGCTTCAGAGGCAGATGCGATCGCACACACTTCAGCCCCGGCCTGCTCCAGCAGCAGGGTGAGAAAGGCACGGCTGTCGGGGTCATCCTCAACTATGAGCAGATAGAGATTTCTCAGCGGCTGATCTTGGGTAGACCGAGTGGGAAGTTGGGGCTGCGGTGCATGGGAAGGAATGCACTGATCAAAAATGGGCAGCGTTGCTGTAAAGGTCGCGCCTTGGCCTTCGCCAAGGCTGTCTGCTTGAATGGTGCCACCGTGCATTTCAAGGATATAGCGCACAATGGCTAGGCCCAGCCCTAGCCCCCCAAATTGGCGTGTGGTAGAGCCGTCTTCTTGACGGAAGGACTCAAAAACATGGGGTAAAAAGCTAGGGCTGATGCCTTTTCCAGTATCGGTAACGATGATCTGAACATAGGCTCGGTGGGGAGCAACCGAGGCTGTATGGGGCAGCTTGAGCGCAGGATCCACCTGATCGAGCTGCCTCAACCGGATGCTAACGCGCCCTCCTGGCGGGGTGAACTTAATCGCATTAGACAGCAAGTTCCACACCACTTGCTGCAAACGACCTGCATCGCCGACCACAGAGCTAAGTCCTGGTTCAAAGTCCCTTTCAATTGGGATAGATTTGGCATCCGCAGCCAGATGCACCGTTTCAATGGCGGCGTTCACGGTCTCCTCCAAAGAGACCGCTTCCAGCGTCAGATTTAGCTTGCCTCTGAGAATGCGGGAGATGTCGAGCAAGTCATCAATCAGCTGAACCTGAAGTTTGACGTTGCGCTCGATAGTTTCAACCGCCTTAATCTGAGCGGGATCTGTGAGCTTGCGCCGCAGCAAAGACGCCCAGCCCAAAATGGGATTGAGAGGAGAGCGCAGTTCGTGGGACAGCACTGCTAGAAACTCATCCTTGATGTGGTTAGCCTGAGCCAATTCCTCGGCCCGCTGCTGCAACACGGAGAGCAGTTGCGATCGCTCCAACGCTGCTGCCACCTGATCGCATACAGTCTGCATCAGGGCGAGTTCGTCATCGGCAAAATGAGTACGGGTGCGGGTGCCAAAAGACAGCGTGCCAATGAACTGCCCCCGTGACAACAGCGGATAGCAAGCATAGGCACTTACTCCCAACGCCCGGATCTGTGCCGTATTCGGATTATTACTGCGTTGAGTGTCTTCCACCACCAGCCGTTCTTGGGTAAGGGCGACCGTGCCTGATACGGTTTGCCCTAGCCTGAGCCAGTACAGATTATCTGCTACCGCCTGAGGAATGCCCCGATGAGCATGGAGATACAATTGCTGCTGAGCCGGGCTATAGAGATAGTTAAAGTACATCTCCAATCCCAAGTGACCAGCCAACTGTTCAAATAAGTCATCGATAAAGGCTTTAGGTTGCTCGGTTAACAGCAAATGACTAGCCACGTCAGAAAGCAAGGAGAGGGTTTGGTTGCGTTTCTGCAAAGCCTTTTCAGCCGTTTTCCGCTCAGTAATGTCTACATAAGCCCCAATTGCCCCTCTAGCCTGTCCCTGCTCATCCCGCAAAAGCACCGTCTTGCCATAGAGATAAGCCAGACTATTATCAGTCAGCCGAATCTCCAGTTCTCCCGCTTGGTCTTCATGGGTACGACAGGTGGTTTGAATGGGCCATTCATGTGAGTTAGCAACCTCTGACGCAGATCCTTGAAGGGAACCCTGCTCAGGGGGATTAAGCGTGTAACGCCCCTGCACCGAGGTGGCCCGGATGGGCAAGCCAGGAACTGCCTGCATCCACTCATAGGCCGTCTGGTTAAGGCTAATTTCGTGACAGCGAGGATCGTGGGCAATCCAGATCGCAGCCGGAACAGCTTCCATCAGGGTTTCTAGTTCTTCGGCCCGCGACCGAGCAGCCGCCTCGCTGCGCCGCAGAGCATACTCAACCTGCTTGCGATCGTGGACATCGGTAATGGTGCCCACCCACTCCTGCACAGAACCGTCCTCGTTCAAAAGTGGCACCGCCCGAGCCTCAAAGAAGCGGTAGGTCTGACTAGGGGCATGCCAAATGCGCCCCTCCCCGACGTACCATTGCTGCTGGTCGCGGGCTGTCGTCCAGTTGAGCATCAGCGCCTCGCGATCTTCAGGGTGGACGGCAGCCAGCCAACCCCAACCCCGATGCTCCGACCAAGGCTGTCCTGTGTATGCCTCCCAAGCGGGCTGAGGCGCGATAAACTGTCCCTCCGGATCCACCGTCCAGACAACGGAGGTCAATATCGAGACTAAGGAGCGATAGCGCTTCTCGCTGCGTAGAAGTGCTTCCTGCGCGAGCTTCAAATCGGTAATGTCATTGACCAGGGAATAAAAGCCTCGAATCTCGCCATTACTACGGCGGGCCGGGATATATTGTCGCCGGACATAGCGCCCCCGACCTTCTTCACAAGGCGGTATCCAAAGTTCGGCAGAGACCGTTTCGCCAGCAAGAGCAGCTGCGATATTGGACCGCATGTTTTCGTAAGCTTGAGGGCCGACATAGTCCTCTACCCGTTCACCCTGCGCGGTATCGGGAGGGCTACCAAACCAGGTCGTAAATGCTTGATTGACAAAGCGATAGCGACGCTCCTTATCCACGTAGGCAATCAGAGCAGGCACAGCATCAGTAATTAAACGCAGTTCTTCTTTTTGCCGTTTTAGGGCTGACTCAACTCGTTTTCGCTCAGTGATGTCTTGGAAAATGGCAACCGCTGCCACAATTTCTCCCTGCTCATCCCGAATGGGGGCGGCATTGACCTCAATCGTAATGCGGCTCTGGTCGTGCCGCTCAATCTGGATTTCCTCACGGACGATCACTTCGCCTTGCCGAAGCGATCGCGCCAGCGGCCACTCGGCCTCCTGATAAGGTCTACCGTCGGGGTGTCGGCCTGTGAAGTTAATCCGAGGCGGACTACTCTCTGAGGGTGAAGCCAGGGGAAAGGTGTGACCCAGGATGAGTTGCACCTGCTCATTCGCTAGAACGAGCTTGCCAGAGGCTGCATCGGCAATTAGAACGCCTACGGGCAACTGTTGCAACACCGTTTCAAACCGGCCCCGCTCAGTTGCCAGTTCACGTTGCACCCGTTTCCGCTCTTGCTCGACATGCCAGGCAAACAGATGGGCCGAATCACGAGCCTGTCTCAGGCGTTCCTCAGTTTCGCGTAGGGTTGCTTCTCCCGATTTCTTTTGGGAATCTGACTCAGGAGCACCCTGTCCTTGCTCGGTCGCACCTGCATCCCGATTGGATGACACGAGTTCTGCTGGCTGTAGAGAAAACTCGCCAGGGAGTGGATGTGCCTCAATGGTAGAGGGTGGAGCTTCTATGAGAATTGCTAGAACCCCGCCCACCTCTCCAGAGGCATCCAGGATGGGGCTGCATGAAGCCGAAAAACAGCGATCGCACCCCTCATCTTGCGTCAGCCAGAGATGTGGGATAGCCTCACCCTCCGATCCAACCCGCTCCTGAACAATTTCTGCCTGGAGCAGCGAAGCCAGCATTGCCCAGCAGTCAAGACCGCTCTCTCGAAGGGGCTGACCCAAAGCGTGGACTGAGGACTCGTCGAGGTTTAGCAGTGACCAGCAAGCTTGGTTACAAAACAAACGTAAGTCAGCCCCCCAGCCAATCAACATGGGCAACCGCGCAGTTAAGCAAATGCCTAGGGCCGTCTGTAGACCCTGCGGCCAGCCCTCTAGCGGCCCTAGCGGCGTTGTAGACCAGGGATAGGTTTGAATTAGGCTTCCGATCTCGCCGCTACGTTGAAGCAGCTCAGTTAGAGCCCTAGCTTGAGATACGGCGTTGCTGCCCCGCTGAGAAGAGCCCATGATCTATCCCCAGTTGACGCGACTATAGAAGGTTTGTAAAGGTTACTGTTAAGCGCAGTAACCACTCGTCGAAGGGATACCATGATTGTTTGCTGGGCCTAGGTATCAGGTTTAGTAGAGCGATCCCGACGAGAATGGGTTCGGAAAGGTAACCCGATAGAAAGGACAGAAATTAAGCCTATTGGCCACTCTAAGGTGAATCTTTCGGGAGATGACTCTACCTTTTGATAGAAGCTGCAGTGCTACGTCATGAAATTAGCGCATTATCAAGCCAAACGCGTGCAGGTTAACCGACGCTGGCATTATGAAATTGCTGGACACCGCTACCCTGGCGTGACCACCATCTTAGCAGCTACTAAACCTCAAGCCGACCGGGAGGCGCTTTACCGCTGGCGTCAACGAGTCGGCATAGAAACAGCCAAGCAGATTTCAGGACAGGCCTCTTCGGTAGGAACGGGCTTGCACAAGCACATTGCTGCTTATTTGAAGGGAAAAACAGCAGAGCTACCAGAGAGGCTTTCGGGCTACTGGTCATCCATTGAAACGGTTCTACAAGATATTGATGAGGTGCTGCTGGTAGAAGGGGCAGTCTGGCACAAGCATGGGTTTGTCGGCTTTCCAGATGCGCTGGTGGTGCACCAGGGTCAGCTGTGCCTGTGCGATTGGAAGACGGCCCGCAAGCCCAAGCAGATTGAGTGGATCACGGACTATTGCCTGCAAGTGGCTGCTTACTGCGCGGCAGTAAACGCCGTGTATGGCGATGAGGGGATTGCAGTTGAGCGGGCGTTGATTGCGATCGCATTAGATGACCAGCCCGCACAACGGTTTGAGGTTAACCCTGCTGAGCTAGGTCTCCATTGGCAGGGCTTTCAACAGCGGCTCTTTCAATTTCAAAACAGAGGTCGGGAAATTCCTGCCTGGTAGGGAGTTTGGCTCTACCTTAAGGGCAATTCGGGCAACCGTAGAAATTGCTTAGCCTACGGGTGGAACTGCAAACACCGGACTACTTATGACTGCAAACACTCCCTCAACCCCTCAAAGCGATAACAAGCGCTCTCTTTGGACCGGAGTTATCCTGACCTTCTTCGGTCTATTGGGCATTTTTCTGCCTGTCTTCACAACCTTTGTCGCTGAAACCTGGATTGCCTTTATTCTGCTCTCAGTCGGTTTCTCCAAAACAATCTACGCATTTCAAAGCCGTGCGCAAGGTGGCTTTCTCTGGAAAGTGCTGCTGAGCGTGCTCTACGTCAGTGGCGGTGTCATGCTGCTGGCTCAACCCTTCTCGGGAGTCATCACCCTGACCCTGCTACTGGGCAGCTTCCTGCTAACTGAGGGCGTCTTTGAATTGATTCTGGCCTTCCGGCTACGTCCCCAACAAAACTGGACTTGGGCATTGGGCAATGGCCTTGTGACCCTGGCACTGGGTGCTATTGTCTGGTTTGGCTGGCCCACAAACGCGCCTTGGCTGCTGGGTACTGCCGTGGGTGCTAGCGTCCTCTCTACCGGCATTTCCCGCGTCATGCTGTCTCTCAACCCTGCGATCGCAGGCAGTGACGACGACCAGATTGACCAGGCCGCTTCTGCATAATTTCTCAAAATAAGGGTTCTCAAATAAAAGCCTGCTTCAGGCCCAACGGTTGAGTTCTTGAACCCACCCCTGAGCCAAGCTTAGCCACTGGTCGCGTCGCCGCTCGAAGTCGGCGGCCACCCAAATCAACCCGATTCCAACCACAATGCCGATTACCCATTTGATAAAGGGGTAGTCGGCATTGAGCACAATGAGCTGGTTAACCGCATTAAGCCCAAAGACTACAGTGCCCACATAGAGATAGGCTCGCGTACGAGCGACAAGGCCAAGTGCGATCGCAGCTAAACTAACAATGCCGACGGGCAGTCCCGTCCATCGCTCTGAAAAAAGCGCCACCCCTAAAATTAAGCCCGAACCAACCACCCGAAACCAATGCCGCGCCTCCCGATTTGCAGGCTCCCGGAACGCCGGATCAACCTCTGCCCCATAGAGTAGGGCCAACCCAACTGGGGCAACAAAAGCCACGCTGTCGTAGATCGCTTGAGTTTCCAGCCACACCCACACCGCCCATACAATCAGCCCTGCCGACAAGTAAGACAGCCGCAACCGGCGAGATGACCAGGCCAGCCAGCCGTAAAAGCCTGCGGCAATCCACAAAGAAGGTACATGATCCAACCCACCTGTGATCAGCAGAATGGTCAGCGGCACACCCACCGCCATTCTTCGCCAGGGCTGCTGCGGCCAACCCCATTGTGACCAAGGCAACCAATAAAGCGCTACAGCCACACCACAAGCCACCGCGCCCCACCAATCATCCAATCCCCTGAGGGCTGGAAAGGCTAGCCGTAAATAAGCCACCCAGCCAACCAACTCCGCTAAGCCTAAGTAAATCCAGAGCGATTGGGTCTCCAGTGAGCCAGGCGATCTGCCTTGCCAAAGCGCATAGCCAACAAACGCTAGCCCCACAGCCAATGCTAGCCAAGGCAGACCCAGCCCCCCGCTAACCAGAGCAGCCCCCGCCGACAGTAGCATTAGCAAACTGCCAATGCCCCAATGAGTATGGGCAGCCACTAGCAGTTCTGCCTCGGGCAGCGCCAAGCGTCTATCCAACAAGCTGGCTGACAAGCGGTAGGCCAGCATAATTAGCAGGGCAACCGCAGCCAGCACCACTAAACCATCAGATGGGTACCCGCCACTGGCACGGGAAAGTTGGTAGAGCACCAGTTCGTACCACCCTAGCGAAACTCCCGCCAGTGCCAACCAGCGCAGCCAGGGACGCCGCGCCTGTCGCCCTACCTCCAGCGCAATCAAGGAGGCTCCCAGAATAATCCAGCCCGTCCAAGCCGTAAAATCGCTGGCTCGCAGCCCCACTGCAAGCAACGCATAGATCAGAGCCAGGTGCCGTAGGGGAGAAATCAGATCGGGTAGGGACAAGAAGTTATCACGGCGGGTTTGAACCCCACGCAACCCCAGCGCTAAGCCCAGGGTCAACACACCCAACCCCAAGTTAGCTGCGGCCAGCGTCAGCACTGTTCCATCCTGCCAACGCAGCCCTTCAATCACCAGCAGTTCTACCGTCCAACCTAGGCTGTAAACCGCTAGAGGCTGGGGCTGCCGCCAAAAGCGGCTGACAATTGCCCCAGCCAGCATCACCAGCGCCCCCACATAAGCCCCATAAGGCGGGCGCAGATCGGCATAGAGCAGTCCCGATTCCAAGGTCAGCCCTAACAGGATCACGCCAGTGAGAATAAAACCCCAGCGATCGCACGCTGCCCCATAGATTCCTCTCAAACTGTTTCCGCTCTCCTGGGCCTGAGCCTGTACCGGAAGCCACCGCCACACCAGCCAAAGCAGGAGCGTTGCGATCGCACCCACCAGATACCAGTAGGTGTTATTGGGCACCAAGGTAGGTACCCCGTCATGCAGCAGGCTAACTACACTCCCCAGGCCAAAGCCCAAGGTCAGCATAGCCACAGCCTCCTCGCGAATAAAGTAGCTGTTCGTCGCAGCCAAGGCTGTCGCCATGCCCAGACCCACCAACCGAGTCCAGGGTAGTCCCAACGTCAGCGGTGCCGTTAACCCCAGGGCCAGCACGCTGGTGGAATACCCTCGCACCAGCAGCAGCACCAGGGGAATGCTCAGCCCCAGTAAACTCAGCCCGCTCTGGAAATCCCGCTCTAGCAACTGCGTCAGCAGCAACAGGTAAGCCAACCCCGCCAGCAAGCGCCCCAAGTCCCAAGCGCTTTCCTGCCAGAGGGTACGACGGTTCCCACTCAGCAGAAGATCAACGGCCATTAACCCAAAAGCAACCAAAGTCCACCCAGTTGCTGAAAGAGCAGGCCAGCGGTCAGCGATGGTCACGACAACCGTCATCAGCGCCAAGGCATGAACCAAATAGACGCGTGACCGTTGCAAAGGTTGGCGGCGCAGTGTGGCAATCAAGGCTGTGACCGTCGAAGCAATCAGGTTAATGACCAAGAGAGGGGCACTAGCCAAACTGATTGTGGTGAGGATGCTGCCCAGCACCAGGGCACTACTCTCACTGAACTGAGCTAGCTTGCGATTATTCTTGCGGTAGAAGACGTCGGCCACAACGACCAGCCCCACGACATAGGGCAGCAGCGAAACGCCCAACAAACTGTCGAGCATATCAGTCGTCTCGGTCCAGCGGGCCAAAGGCGTGACCAAAGCAGTGCGCAACCCTGCTGGTAGCATTTCCCAGAGCAGAAAGGGGACTTGAAGTGCGATCGCAAGGGTACACAGTAAATCCCAGCGACGCTCCAACCGACACAGTAGCCAGAGCCGCAACCCCAACCCTAACAGACCAATCCCCAAGGCTTGAGCTGGCCACTCACTAATGGCCAGCAGCCAACCCCACCAAAGTAAAGCCCGGCCTCCCCACAATCCCCAACGGGCTAGGGGCCGATTTTGAGAGGAAGTGGCCGGAGCCGCCTCGCCCGAATTAGGCGGAACAGGCAACAATAACCGTTCGGCCTCGGCCTGCTGCCCCAGCCACACCAGAGGGGCACCGTATAAGCCAAAGGCCAGCCCTAATTGACCCCAGTCGTTCCCCTCGAGCACAGACAGGGCGCGCAGCAGCAGCAATCCCAGTCCAAACAGCACCAGCAGGAGGGAAAGCCGACTTACACGGGCAGTTTCCCCGGTTCGTGGTTGACCCTGCCGCTGCCTGTAAAGCGTAACTACTGCGCTGCCTGCCGAGCCACCATAAACCGCCACTAAGGGCATCCACGACCCTGCCCAGCCCAACTGTAGATAGGTCAGCCCCAAAAAGTTCAGCCCTCGCTCAAGGGGAGTCGCCCAGCGATTCAGCACCCACCAAGCCATAGCCGAGAGCAGCAAGAGTGCGATCGCACCTACCAGCCAGCCCGTTCCCGTATTGCCCACCCCTAGACCATCAATAGCCCAAAGATTCAACGGCACCAGCAGCAGAGAAATGATTTGCAGCGTCTTTGAGGTCAGTTGCAAGCGAGCGTTGGTCGCACTCCACTGCCCAATTCCCCAGAAAGCAGAGGTGTATGCAAACAAGACTAGATATTGCCCCACAGCGCTAAACTGCGCCCACTGGGTTGCTGCCAGCACGGCCGACGACAGCACCACCAGAAACACCCCAAGTCCCAGTAGCCAGACAACGCTAAGTTCCCCCATGAGTTGCTGAAGCCAGGGGTTAGCAGGGCGAGGGGAGCGGCGGGTCGTTGCTGGTCTGACCGCAGGGCGGCGGGGCCGGGAAGGCGGATCAGCTGAGAAGTCAGGCGGTAGAAAATCCTGAGCGGATCCCCCTGAAGCAGACTCTGCTGCCCCTGTAACCAAAGAACCCCCATCTAGATCGGCTTGAGCCACCTCTGGCTGAACGGCTTGCACTACAGGCACAAGCGGCAAAGCACAAACCAGTTGCGACTCACACAGCGCTTTCACCTGTTCCTGGGAAATCAGACCCAGCTCTAGCCAGATTCCCAGACCCTCCAGCAATCCCGGCTGATCTGCATCCAGATCTAACTCCAGCCGAATCGGAGATTTGCGCTGTTGTGCCATCGTCCCCCCTTGCCACTAATGCCCCCGATAATACCGCCGTCTGGTGGAGGCATCTCTGGAAAAAGCATTTCCTTAAAAAATGTAGAGACGCTGCTAAGCAACGTCTCTACAAAGCGTCTCTCTAAAAAGAAACAGGTTTAACTGGGGCAAACATTGAAGCAGGGAAAATCCCTAGCAACCAGCCGTTGAATTACAGGGTTAAATTACAGCGTCAAAGATTGAGGGTCGTTTTCAATCAGGTTTGCCAAATCCTTCAGGAAAGCGGCTGCATCTGCACCGTAGATAATCCGATGGTCGCTGGTGAGGTTAACCTGCATTTGCTTCTTAACGCCCATCATGCCGTCAGCGGTTGCCACCACGGTAGGTCTAGCAGCACCAACCGCCAGGATTGCGCCTTGGCCAGGCGGCAAAATAGCATCAAAGCGATCTACGCCAAACATGCCCAGGTTAGACACCGTGAAGGTGCCAGAGTTGTACTCCTCTGGCTGGAGTTGCTTGGAGCGAGAGCGAGTCACCAAATCCTGCCACAGGCGAGACAGGGAGTAGATATCAAGCTGGTCTGCCCCCCGCAACACGGGAGTAATCAAACCACCGCCTTCCATAGCCACAGCCACAGCCACATTGATGCTGCCGTTGTAGTGAATACCTTGGTCGGTGTAAGACGCATTGACTGTGGGGTGCTTCTTCAGGGTGACTGCCACAGCTTTAGCCAGAAGGGCCGTCATGGTCACACCCTTAGACTTGATTTGCTTGTAGAGCGCATCTAGGTTGTCGGTCGTGATGGTGTAGCCAACCCGGAAGGTGGGTACTGCCAGACTTGCCACCATGTTGCGCACGACGGCTTGTTGCAGCGTATTGAACGGCGTTACCTGACCGGGAACTACCGGAGCAGGGGCAGGCATAGGTGCCGCTGCCGCAGGGCGCGGAGCAGCAGCAGGTACGGGCGTGGGCGCAGGCACAGGCGTGGCAACCGAAGCTGCGGGGGCAGGAGTTCTGCCTGCTGCCCGCTCGACATCCTCAGCCACAATCCGGCCATGAGGCCCTGACCCCTGCAAACCGTTTACATCTACCTTGAGTTCCTTAGCGAGCTTGCGGGCGCGGGGAGACACAATCACCCGACCCCCGTTAGCTGGGGCAGAGCCATTGCGGGCTGCTTCAGCCGGAGCTTCTGCCATCGCTGCGGCAGCAGGACCAGGAGAATAGGCAGCCTGAGCAGCCGCTGGTGCAGCTTCTTGAGCAGGAGCAGGAGCAGCCCCAGAACCAGAAGCAGCCCGCTGCTTGGCTTCTTCAATTTCGGCTTCGGTCTCGGCCAGAAGTGCGATCGCTTGTCCAACCGGAGCGACCCCCCCTGCTTCGACCACAATGGCCGCTAAAATCCCTTCGTGGAAGGACTCCACATCCATATCGGCCTTATCGGACTCGACGATCACCACCGTCTCACCCCTTTCAACCTTGTCACCGGGAGATTTGACCCAGGAGACAATCTTGCCTTCGGTCATGGTTGAACTGAGGGCGGGCATGAATACTTCACGAATCATGGGGGTGACTTCCGAGACAGCCTGAAAAAACGACAAAACGGCGAAGACGCCAAGGACTCATTGTATCCCCTTGGCGTCTCCCTAAAAGTGGCTACCCAACAAATTCTCGTGAATGCTAAGTGAAGTGGGATCGCGGCTTCTGCCTACAATTCGCCCCGGATTTCCTGGATCACCCCATCCCGCAGCAGAATTTCTACTTGCAGTTTTTTCACCAGGTTGTCGCCTACATTCACACTGAAAAAGCTTTCTACCTTACCTTGATCAACTTCGTTTTCCAACTCCAGGGTTTGCACCTGCTGAAGTTGTTGCAGTGCCTGGTTTTTTTGCTGAAGCAGCTTTCCCTTGTCCTGGTTTAGGCCGTTTTGAACATCATTAAACTGCTGCGACAGGGCAGGATTATTGGGCTGTGCTTCAACCTGCTTCTGCAACTCAAACAACATGCGTTGTCCTTGCATTTCAAGCTGCTGAAGACGACTGTCAATTTCGTTGATCTGGGCCTGAAGCTGCTTTTGAGCTTCTTCTTTCCAGAGCGGGGTAACGATCGCTCTGATATTGACTACCCGCTTAAGCAGCAGTTCGGATTGCGACACGTCCATAGATTATTGACTGGGGGAAAAGTCTACACGTCTCTTAAACAGGATCGCAGGGATGAGTACCCCCGCTTCCAAACAAACAAAGGGTTTGCCAAAACTTTAAGCAATGACTTTCAGGAGTAACCTTCTTACGCAGACATTGCTCAAGCAAACATCGCGTCAATCATACCTCGATACCGATCCGTAACCACGTTACGTCGAACTTTTAGGGTTTGGGTCAAGAGGCCATTTTCAATCGAGAAGGGTTCACCAATCAGCTGAAAAGGCCCAATGCGATCATCGGGGCGATAACCAGGGCGGTCCTGAACTTCTCGATTCAATTCGGCTCGGAAAAGTTTCTGCACACGGTCATCTTCCAAGGGGATCACCGTGCAACCTGAGGGCACCGTTCCTTCGGTTCCAGGTAGGTCAATCGAGAGGGATTGACTCACAGCCCACTGTTGCAGAGCGTCTAGGTTCGGGACAATCAAGGCACCGAGCGATCGCTGATCTTGACCCACCAACATAATCTGGTCGATGTATGAGCTACGAAGGCAGGCATCTTCGATGGGCTGAGGCTCAATGTTTTCACCGTTGGTCAGCACAATCGTATCTTTGGCCCGTCCAGTTAAAACAATGTTGTAGTCCTTGGTGATCCAGCCCAAGTCGCCCGTATCGAACCAGCCGTCAGGATCAATTGCCTTGGTGGTTGCCTCTGGGTTTTTGTAATACCCAGCCATGATCTGCGGTCCCCGAGCCAGTACCAAACCCCGCTGCCCTTGGGGCAAGTCACGGCCCGTTTCTGGATCAACGATTTTCAGGTCAGTGTCAGCGATGGGCTGGCCGGATGCGCCCCGCAAATTATGCCAGGGCCGTCGGGCCGAGAGTACCGGAGAGGTTTCAGTCAGTCCGTAGCCCACAATCAGTGGCACACTGATTACTTCATAGAAAACATCTAGATGTCGAGCCAGCGAACCGCCTCCGCTGATGAACTGCTTGACCTGGCCGCCGGTAGCTTCGCGCACCTTGGAGTAAACCAGTTTTTCCCCTATCTTATGGGCAGGCCAATGAATCAGTGCCACGATCCCTGAGACCAGCTTCTGCATGGAGGAAAGATTAGGCTCATCGAGCTTGATGTCTTGATAGCGCCAGAGGTTCTCCACATAGCGGTGGCTGAGACTAAAGAAGGTGTTAATCAGCTTTTGCTTTTTCTCAGGTTGTTCACGAAACTGCTTTTGAGCCCCCTCGTAGATGGATTCCCACAGGCGGGGCACTCCCACCATGTAGTGAGGTTTAACTGTGCGCAGATCGCTCTTGACGTGGCGAATGCTGGTGTAGGTCTGGGAGCAGCCCTGGGAGTAGAGGTAGTACTCAACCGTGCGCTCAAAACTATGCCAAGAGGGGAGAATGCCCAACACCCGGTCGCCTGCTTGAGGCTGCACCACAGCCCCCAGATTGTTGATCTGGTGCAGCAGGTTAGCGTGAGTCAGCATTACGCCCTTGGGCTTGCCCGTGGTGCCTGAGGTGTAAATCAGAGTAGCCAGGTCACTTTGCTTCTGGCTTACAGCAGTCAAGGGACGGTTAGCCCCTATCTCCATCAGTTGACCAAAGTTAACCACCTTAAAGGATTCCTCTGCCGGAGGTGCTTCATTGGAGAGCAGCACAATAAAGCGGAGTGGCAGGGCATCGAGCCGATCGCGCAACCGATTAAGCAGTTTCAGGTCTTCGACAACCAGCGCTATGCTGTCGCTGTTTTCAGCGATGTAGAGCAGTTCTTCTTTTTCTGCTGTCCCGCTGCGGACGGCATCGACACCCCCAGCCGTCATAATCCCCTGGTCGGCAATGAACCAGCGATGGCTGTTGTCGGCAAACAGAGCTACATGATCACGCGGCTCAACTCCCAAGGCTTGTAGACCACTGGCAAAGCTTTGAATGCGATCGCACAGTTCCCGATAGGTCAAGGTTGCCTTAGGCGTCCCATGGGGGTCATCCATCGCCACCCTATCACCAAAGCGTTGAGCCGCGATGGGCCAAATCTCGGGCAAAGACTGCACCGACTCGTAGCGTCGCTGGCTCTGGATGAAGCGGGAATCGCGATCGCGGATCGATTGAAGTACAGAAGGGTCAGGCGCGTTCATGGCACAAAAAAGGTAGCAAAGAGGGGGGGTTGCGATTAATCCTACCGCAGCTATCCCTTAGGCTAGCTTGGAAGCTACCAATATCAGGCGTTGAGTAGGCCGGATATCGCAATTGGCTTATCAAGTGGCATATGGGGGAGAAGGCAGGAGAGGGAAAGGAGAGGACAGTCTTGCTCTTAATTCCCATCATCGCGTCATTGCTCTGCGCTCCCAATCTCTGCCCGAATTTGTTACTTAATAAAAGGCAACAGTTTTGTCCAACAAGTTCTGTCCAACAGGTTTACTTAAAGGAGATCGGCAATGCCGAAAGCAATTTGGAATGGGACGGTGATTGCTGAGAGCGATCAGTGTGAGGTGGTTGAGGGTAACCAGTATTTTCCGCCTGATGCAGTCAAGCAGGAATACTTTCAGCCCAGCGACACCCACACCGTTTGTGGATGGAAGGGAACAGCTAGCTACTACAGCGTGGTTGTCGACGGCCAGGTCAATAAGGATGCAGCTTGGTACTACCCTGAGCCCAAGTCGGCTGCTAGTAACATCAAGGGATACATCGCCTTTTGGAAAGGCGTAAAAGTCGAGGCTTAACACACCTGCGCAGAAACCGGGTTTCTTGGAGCAACACTCTAAACCACAGATCTTCTGTGAGAAACCCGGTTTCTGCCAAAATACCAACGCGTATTAGGCTGAACATCAAGGCGTTATCAATAAGCTGATGGGTACTGCCGTTTTTCTCGAAGGCAAGACTGTTGCCGTTACAGGGGCTTCAGGCACGATGGGGCAAGCCCTCCTGCGCGAATTGGCTAAGCAGAAGGCTAAGCCTCTGGCGCTGACCGCGTCTGGCCAGGGCACTTTTGAACCGGATATCCCCGTTATCAAATGGACATTGGGCGAGGAATCTGGCCTACAAGACACCCTTAAGGATGTCGATATTCTCATCATTAACCATGGGATAAACGTACACGGAGAAGCTACGCCTACCGCCATCAAAAACTCTCTGGAAGTCAATGCTCTTTCTGCTTGGCGACTGATGGAAGTTTTCTTTACGACGGTAGAAACGTCTCCCGAACGGGCCAACAAAGAAGTTTGGGTAAATACCTCAGAAGCTGAGGCCAATCCTGCTCTGAGTCCTCTCTACGAAATTTCCAAACGGCTGATTGGAGACTTGATTACCTTGCGTCGTTCGGGGGCTCCCTGCGTCGTCCGCAAAATCATCTTGGGACCGTTCAAGAGCAATCTCAACCCGATCGGCGTGATGTCAGCAGACTGGATTGCTTGGGCTGTAGTCGCACTCGCGAAACGCAACGTCCGCAACATCATCGTGACGATCAACCCCTTAACCTACTTCACCTTTTCTCTAAAAGAGATTTCCCAGAGCCTCTATTTCCGCTTTTTTGCGCGTTGAAACAGAGCTTCAGCAAGGGTTAACGCAAACGCTGAGGGTTTCTTCAGCTCATTCCCGCTTTCCAGCCACACAACAAAAAAGCAGAGACCAAGATTAAGCGGTTTCTGCTAAACGAGGGGCACTTGTAACAAAAACTAGGCACGTGTAACACGGCCAACGGCAAGTTTGATCTAGGCTTTGAACACTTGAGTTTTCAATACTTAGAAGCAGGATTAATGCACTCTAAATAAAGCCCATTAATCCTGCCAACCAGAGATTCTGCTTGGGTTATTCCCCTGTGTTGGTCATGGGAGCATCCTTCTCGATGTACAAGAAGAAGGCAGAAAATGCGATCGCAGGGATCACTAGACCAACCATGGGAACCAGAATCGAAGGTAAAAATGAAGCTGCCATAGGATTTTCCTACCTCAACGTCAAAATCACAGCGTTGGGATTAGATTACTCTGAATCACAGAGTTTACTGCAATTTGTTTACAAACCTTGCAAATCTCTTAATACAAGGGCTACAGCTCAAATTCATCCAGCCCAGGAGAAACGACCTCCTCTGGAATCACCGAACGGCTAGTGATGGCCTTGTAGCTCTCCTGCTGGGTCACCATATCGACAGAAATTGCCTCAAACCAAGCTTCTAGACAACCAAAGGGAACGGTCAGCTGCAGCGCGCCCTCCAGGTTGCCATGACCGTCTGGGATTAAGTGAGTCACCTGCCGAGGCTCGTCGGCCAGGGTGCGGGTCTGTGGGTCAGTGATCCAGATTTTCAAATACAGGCGATTGGGATGAAAAGGCACGCGCAGCGTCACAGACACCCTTTCCCCAGCTGTGAGTTCCCCTTCTGGCAACTCTAAAAGTGGAGTGGGGGGAATGAGAATTT
>DATNQF010000132.1:0-29352 GCA_036702855.1 Trichocoleus sp.
GATTGTCTTGGATGGTTGTGTGGGATCTGCTCAAGCTGAACGGTTAGCCACTGCTTTGCAGGAGATTTCTTTAGAAGAAGTCTCGCTGCTGAACCAACCATCGATATTACTAGATCCCGTAATTTCTGATCTCGACAATGCTGTCCCAATTCAGTCACTTAGAGTCGCGCTTGAAAAGGTGATTCGGGTTGAACCTTCACGAGAGCAAACCTATTGTTTGATCAATCGCTCAAAGCTATTTGGCCTGACTTCAATTATTTCTTTTACTAGTCAGTTGGCAAAGGATACAGTGAGTACGTTGGAAGAACTGCTCGGATTGCAGTCTAACTTTCAAGCACTCCCACTGAAGAATCATTTAGCAGCAGTTGGCCTTAAACGGGGCAACCCTGCGGTTGTGAAGGCCACTTTGGAGGCCATTGAGAAGGCAAAATCGAAATTGGCTGATTAGTTCTCATTGATATTTAGGCATTACCGCCTTGCACCCAGTTTAGATTCTTTGACAACACAGGTTTCCTTAACGTTAGCAGAGGCGATCGCAATCGCCTCTGCTAACGCTTGTCCCTACGGAAGAATCGAGGTTACTCCATCGGCAAATAACGGAGTGCGATCGCAACTCAAACAAATAGAGCAACCCTGTTCCCAAAGGTCGCTCTGTTCGTTTCCTCACGTCTTCTAGGCTCAAATTCCTAGCTTTTTCTTTAGCACCTCGTAGAGCACCCGCGAGAGTTCCTTGCGCTGGAGGAGTTGTTTGTCGATTGGAGTACGGGCAAAGGCTTTTTCATAGACTTCTGGCATTGCCTTCTTCACTAGAAATGAAAGCTGCTCCCGCGTGATAGGCCGATCAGGGGCAAAATATCCATCCCCCACACCAGAGACAATGCCATGAGCTGCCAGTGTCTCAATGGGTTCATAAGCCCAATGTTTTCCAGGTTGCACATCGAGAAAGGTGGGTCGGGCGGGCACTTTTTTCTCTAGTTTCAGCGCTTTCATCAAAGCGGTGGCAACCACTGCCCGACTCACGTTTGCCGTGGGTTTGAAGTGTAGATCTTCGGGATTTTCGCTGCGGATGACGCCTGCGGCAGCTAAAACGTGGATCGGCTCAAAGTCCTGATCGTCGTGAGACACGTCGTCAAACCAGAAAATGGGAATGCCGTTGCGGGTGAGGAAGCCCTGGATCTTACGAATGTGAACTTCATCGGTAGCAACGACCCGAGGTTCTAGACCCATCCAGGCCGCATAAACCGCTAAGAATCCGCTGGCCTCTCCAATGGCCCATTCCATTGGGTGCATCCGATAGGCAGCATTCGTGATGTGGGTGGTGCCGATACTCTTAGCTGAGAGCACCAGCCCATCGGTGTTGACGGGCACCAAGGCTCCCAGTGGTAGGGAGAAAGGCCGTGCCACCACATCTTTGCCACGCGGACTAACGTGCCCCGGTTGGTCATTACCGTGCAGATCCATGTAGTGGTACTGGCCGATGCCGACGGAATCGGTAAAGCACCGGGCTCTAGCTTGAGTTGGGAAGAAGCTTTCTGCCACATCCTCGTGGCGTACTGTGGTCAGTGCAACACCACGACGGGCCTCTCGAATATAGGGTTCCAGAGCAATGCCGTCCTGCGTCCAGGTCAGGTCGCCGCGAGGTTTGAGGTCGGGAACGCCGTGGGTCTGGAGGTAGTGGATATAGGCTTGGGCGCGGTCTCTGGCCCGCTTAATATGCATTTGCCGCTCCTCGCGAGACACCCCCACTAGGTAACCATTACGGTAATCGTTGCCGCAGCAGTGGCGGTCGGGTTCTTGTGATGTGCCCCAGTTAATCACCGCGACATCGCCGTGACCCACTTTCTTTTCGTGGATGTGAGTGCGCTGTAGGCGGCGATAGCGAAAGATGCCAAAGTCGCTGAGGAAGTCCCACTTGGTCCAACCGCCTTGTTTGTCCTTGACCCAGAAGTTTCCGGTAAATTCATGGAAGTTGAGCCAGGAGTCTTTGCCGTAACCAGGAGGTGCCCCAATGGGGACGCCTTTGCCAGGAGGTGTATGCTCGATCAGTACGTCAAAGGTGATGGACTGCTGGCACTGAGGACGAGCCACTTCAGGCAGAATCGCCTCGCCAGTTTCCCTGCGGGCCTCCTGGCCTACCCGCGATTCGATCTGGCCTACCTCTAGCACGTCTCCTAGATCGGTGGCTTCGATTACGACCTTGGCAGTGACGGTAAAGATAGCGCCTGTCTGGCTGTTTTTGAATCGAACGCCTGTAACCCTACGCCGAGCCTCCGTGGATTGTTCAAAGAGCACTTCGACGGGTTCGCTGTAGGGAATGAGCTTGAGCTTGTCATTTTCTAGGTAGGGTGCGATCGCATCGTTCATTGCCGTTGCTGCGACCACAGGCGTAGCTGCAAACGGACTGACCCACCCACCACCAGGGTTAAAGTCTTTGCGACCGCTAACGGGCTGAAGGTCTCGCTGCCGCTCTCGAAACTGGCGCTGAGCTTTGGAAATAGCAAACTCCTCGCCATCGACGTTATAAAGCCCTGCCTTTTCCCTCAGCAGATCGCCATCATCAGAAGCGGGTAACGCCTGGGCCGTGAACTGGCCGCCAACCACCATGAGCGGTTGCACCAGCACCACATCTAACTTCATGCGCAGAGCCGTCAAGGTTGCGGAGTAGGCAGCGGTGGAGCCACCCACCACCAAGATGGAGCTGGTTAGGGTTGCACCATTGGCAGGACGGGTAAAAACGTGATCGGCAAAGACACCATTTTTCTGCTTCACAGGGCCGGGCATAGCTACTCCTTTGACGTTTTTGGCAGGGCGTTTGGCAGCGCGTTGACTGGGCTTTTGCTGGGAAGGAATGCCCCGCATTCTAGGTCATCCCAGGTTGACGGCAAGGGGAATCCCCCTTGATTTAAGCTTCGGGTAAGCGGCAGAGCGGGTCAGCCTTTCATCTATACAGCGGGTTCACAGTAAAATTCGTAAGAAAAGCTGGAAACCACTTAGAAATCTGGCCCACTGTGTTCTTAATACGCTAGGTTTCTTCCATACCGACTTCCCCTATCATGCCTGACTGGAGCCCTCTACACGCCCGGATTCATCGGTTGATCCAGACTCAAAAGTTTGCTTCTGGAATGCTGCCGAGGGGGGCGAAACTGCTAGTCGCCGTTTCTGGTGGGCAGGACTCCCTTTGCTTGCTGAAACTACTGGTTGATCTGCGCGATAAATGGGGCTGGTCGCTGCTGGTCGTGCATTGTGACCACCGCTGGCGGCCTGACTCTGCCGAAAATGCTGACTTTGTGAAGAGGTTAACTGAGCAATGGCAGGTGCCTTATGAGGGTGCTATTGCAGATCCTATTCCCAGGAGCGAGGCTGCAGCGCGACAGTGGCGATACCAAGTCTTTGAGTCATTCGCACTGTCGCAGGGCTACTCTCATGTGGTGACAGGCCACACCGCGACGGATCGAGCCGAAACGCTGCTCTATAACTTGATTCGTGGGAGTGGAGCCGATGGATTAGGGGCTTTGACCTGGATGAGATCGCACAGCCCCACTGCCCCACAGATTCAACTCGTGCGGCCTTTGCTGGCAGTAACCCGCACAGAAACTGAGCGGTTTTGTGAGGAATTTCAGATTCCTATTTGGCAGGACAGTACTAATAGCGATCGCACCTACGCTCGCAATCGTCTGCGTCTGGACGTAATGCCCTATCTGCAAACTCACTTCAATCCCAGTTGCGATCGCACCCTAGCCCAAACCGCTGAAATTCTAGCCGCAGAAGTAGATTTACTCGATCACCTAGCTTCTGATCTCTACGACCAGGCTGTCATGCCTCCCAATTCCGACCAACCTTGGCGAATTCAGAGAGGCCTACTCAAAACAGCCCATCAAGCACTTCAGCGGCGGGTGATGCGACGAGTCTTGCAAACTGCTGGATCAGCCCAGGTTACATTTGATGCCGTCGAAAAGCTGGTGGCACTGATTGATGCACCCAACCGCAGCCAGAGCGATCCGTTTAGCGGAGGTGCGATCGCGCGGGTTGAAAATGACTGGATCTTTCTGGAGGTTTGAACGACCAAAGAATTTGGTATTTCAACTTAGCAAGTTTGCCACTATTTTAAATTCAAAAATTAGCCGCAGAACGAGAAGATGAATCAGATGAAGTGGCACTCGAAGAAGAGGATTGTTGAGGATACATCTCATAGTTTACAAGCTGTGCTTTATCGTCTTTTACCAGCCAAACAAAAGTTTCCCGCGCGGTTGATTTTGATAATCTTGTAATGTATCGAGCAAGGATATACTCACCTTCCTGCTCAGCGGAGCTTCCCCACCAGTCAGTTTGTTGGGCAGTCTCTATAGAGCCATACGTGGTTTTTATTACTGAACACAAATTGATTAGATCAGATTTGCTTGTATTGCTCTTGAACATCTCAGTGGCTTGTTCATAAACCTCCTGACACTTTCCCTGATTTAACTGCGTATGAAACTGCTGAGTAGCTTTGTCTGCAACTTCTGCCTTGCTTGTTAAATTATTTAAGTAGTTTGTAACGGCTTGACCTGTAACCTGATCAATTTCTACTGGGTCGCCCAAGCTCAGCCTCACTTGACCAAGACGCATTAGTACTCCACCTCCGAAGAATGCGCTGATACAAGTAAAGATGACTAGAAAGCCTAAGCACCCGAAACACCCATTATCTCCAGTTCCTGAACTTGATCCAGACATAGCCGTTGATTGTTTTCTTCACTGTAGGTTAAATCAATCAAACTACTGACCGATGTATCCTTCTGACACTTCAGGGTCAATTAGTTTGACTGTTGCCGTTTGTATATCTGGGCTACCTCGACTTATTCAGATGATGTCATTTTGATTGGGTACGACATCACAGAAATCACACTGAATCAGTTCTTTGTGTTTAAGACTACATGTGTTTAAGGCTACATGTGTTCAAGGCTACATATGAGAAAACACAGCACTGTATAAGCTTCTAAGCATGAGAAATAGATCTGACAAGGAGCCCCTATACAGGCGGCTGACCTTCGTCTGATGGAGCATCTTTCCATGTTAATGCCTGGACAAACTCTCCTCAATCGCTATTACATTGAACGCCAATTGGGACAGCGATTAGGACGACTCACATTGTTGGTTACAGATCAGGAGACACGGCAACGACTGGTGCTCAAGGTTCTCAGCTTTGGTTCCCAGTTTGATTGGCAGGACCACAAGCTCTTTGAACGTGAAGCCGCTCTGCTCAAGGCAGTGAAGCACCCAGCCATTCCCCAATACGTGGATTTCTTCGATTTGGATTTGCCCGACTGCCGAGGGTTTGTTCTGGCCCAGAGCTACATCGATGCACCCTCCTTGCAGGAGTGGATGCAGTTGGGGCGCAGCTTTAGTACAGCAGAGGTGCAGCAAATTGCTCAGGCTGTGCTTCAGATTTTGCTCTATCTGCACAGCCAGCACCCGCCCATCATTCACCGCGACATTAAGCCGAGCAATATTTTGTTGAGCGATCGCACAGGAAACTCAGTCGGGTCGGTTTACTTAGTAGATTTTGGAGCCGTTCAAACCCTAGCGAGCAGTGGCACGCAAACTGTTGTCGGCAGCTATGGGTACATGCCAATGGAGCAGTTTGGCGGTCGGGCTGTTTCTGCCTCTGATCTCTATAGTCTGGGTGCAACGCTCGTTGAACTGCTAACAGGCAGACATCCGGCAGACTTGCTAGATGAACAGCATCAACTACAACTGCATTTATTAGAGGTACCCCCTATCCTAGCGAGTTGGCTTGGGTGGTTGACACAGCCCCACTCATACCAGCGGCCTCTATCAACTCAGGTTGCCCTAGATGCCCTGCAAGCAATTCCCCAAGCCATGCAACTGCCTGGCCAGAAGGACTGGGTGTGGCAGCTTGAGCAGAAACGTTGGGTTACCCGCGTAGCTCTAAGCCGTCGGCAACAACCAGGAGTACCGCGCCGACAACAACCGCAGGGCAGTCAAGTAGTCCTACAACAGCTACCCGATCATATATCGGTCACCTTTCCTGATAACGATAGAGTAGGTGCGGGCTGTCTTCTAATGTTGTTGGGTAGTTTTTCAATCTCCTGGAACAGTTTTCTAGCAAAGTTTCTTTGGGAAAGAATGGCTGCATCATCTATGACAACCTTTGCGGAATTTCTTAATATATTGGGGCAGTTTATATGGACTGTTCCATTCTGGATAGTAGGGCTTTATACGGCTTATTTCTTCATTGCTCAGATGTATGAACTTCTACTTCTTAAGCAAACACAAGCCAAGTTTTATAGCCAGCATGTTTCCTGGCACAAATACTACCGATTGGGTCATTGGCACTGGCAGCATTCTAGGCAAACCCTTACACCAGAAAAGCTAGTCTATGTTCCAACTCATTTTTGTGATGATGATAATAGACGGTACAAGATCGATGCTCAACTCGAACTTCATCTTGGTGCAAGTAAAGAGCTAATCGACCAAGGGCTCAGTGAACTGGAAATGCAATGGCTGGCTCAAGAGTTAAGCGAAAAACTAGACATTCCGTATGAGCATGTACAAAAGAAGAATTGGTTGTGATAGCGATGGCATGATAGATGATTAACAAGATACATTAAACCTGATTTCTTTTAGTAATTACACAGCTTGCTAAAGTCTCAGCAAACAAAGTGCTATTGAGAAAGCAATTTATTCTGATCACTTGATTGTCAAGGATTTATATGGTCAACACATTCTCACGATTGAACCCCAAGCACAAGCCTATTCTTACTGATAGGTTTAATAGGGAGCTGAAGACCTATTATGACGATGACCTACAGGCGCTCTGGATGCAGTGGAATCCACATCCACGCCCGTGTTACACCCTATCTTTGCTTAAGGAAATTGAAGAGCTACACGACCTTTTGAAGCAAAATAATGACTGTTTGTATCAGGATAATATATGTTGTCCTGTGAGATATCTTGTTGCCTCCTCTAAAGTGCCTGGGGTTTATAACCTTGGCGGTGACCTTGAGTATTTTGAGCAGTGTATTAAGGCTCAGGACTACGATAGTCTTTGGCAGTATGGGCATGCTGCTATGCTGGCTGCTTACCGTACTTATACACTGCCAGGAATAATGGCAATTGCATTAGTTCAAGGGCACTGTTTGGGTGGCGGATTTGAAGCTGCATTGGCATGCCATACACTTGTAGCAGAACGCAGTGCAACGTTTGGATTTCCAGAAATAAAATTCAATTTATTTCCTGGCATGGGCGCATATTCCTTCTTAGAACGCCGAGTTGGTCACAAGTTGACTAATCAGCTTTTATGTGAAGGTAAAATTTACAGTGCTGAAGAAATGCATGCGATGGGTTTGATAGATGTATTAGTTGAGGATGGAGAAGGGGTAACAGCGGTTGAGAATTTAATTAAACAGTGCCGGAATTACCATAGTGGGTTGATGGCAATTGCACAAGTAAGACGAAGGGTGCAAAGACTGGACTATGAAGAGATGCGAGACATTCTTTCAGTTTGGGTAGATGCAGCACTTTGTTTGACGCCTCGTGATCTTAAGCTTATGTGTCGAATTGTAGGTCGTCAGTATATGCTTAAAGGCTGATAAAAAGTCTATCCAAATCTCTTAGCTTGCGGCTTACTTCCAGGCGAACATTAGATTGCACTTGGATATATAGGGAAGAACAAGCAGCTACAATTCTTGAGGGCTTTCCAGCGCACACTTTCCTGACGACGAAAGCCTTTCAAAGGCTGCCTCAAATGACGTCTTTTTCCAATGGCTCTTTGTAAGGAAGTAGCTACTTTTAACTGAGTCAATTTTCCTCAGGCTCTCTTACTAGGCTTATTGTCTATGTCCATTGCTGCAACACCATTCAAATTTCTGCATTGCATTACTGTTGCTGCCTTGTCTCTACCGCAGCTTCGAGAAACATTTCGAAGTGTATCAATTCTGTTGGTTGCAATTGGCTGCATTAGCAGCTTGAGAGTACCGCCTGTCTTAGCGCAACCATTAAGCGAGGCACACAATAAGTCTGCCAATGCAGGATTTGATGCACTGCAATCTGGTCAGGCAGAGCAGCTATTGCAGCGAGGCATCCAACAGTTTGAGGCGGGAGAATTTGAGGCGGCATTGCAATCAGGACGAACCGCTCTAGCAATCTATCGGCGAATTGGTGATCGTGCAGGGACTGCCTTAACACTGTGGCACCTGGGATATGCCTGTCTACAGCTGGGGCAATACGAGGAAGCGCTGCGCTATAGCGAAGAAGGAGTCACTCTTACCCAGGGAGCAGGCAAAGCCTATTTTCTAGTGCGACTCAGCACTGTTTATAGCACATTAGGTCAATTACAACGTGCGATCGCAAGTGCTCAGTCAGCAGTTGATATTGCTGAGACATCGACAGTAGATGAGCTAAAGATCTCAGCTCTCGTCACGTTAGGAGGTGCTTATAGTGGAGCCGGCCAGGATCGACAAGCAATCACCCTTTACCAGCAGGCGTTGAGCCGCGCAGAAGCCGCCCAGGCTTTAAGAGGGCAGGTGTCGGCGATGATCAACATGGGCTGGTCTTACCAAAGTTTGAATGAGTACGATCAGGCAATTGCTTGGTTTGAGAGGGTTTTACCGCTAGCTCAGCAGCTCGGTGACCCCCTAGCTGAGGCATATGCAATCGGCAATTTGGGCCACTCCTATGGCTTTGTTGGACGATATCAGGAAGGGTTGAATCTGTTGAATCAGGCGCTTCCTGTAGCTAGAAAGTCTGGTGATCTGGAGGGGGAATGGCGGGCGCTCCGGTCGATTGGCAGAATTTTGGTGCAGCAGAATCAGCCAGAGCTTGCCATTGTTTATTACAAGGCAGGAATCAACGTGATCGCCTCATTGCGCTCAACTAATCAGGCACTACCTGCTGAGATGCAGCAATCGTTTGTTGAAACCTATGCCAGTGAATATCGCCCATTGGTTGATCTCCTGTTACAGCAGGGGCGGATTTTAGAGGCCCAACAGGTTCTAGAACTATTGAAGGTTGAGGAACTGCGCGACTTCACCCGTAGCACGCGAACGAGTGACATAAGGGGGGGTATTGCCCTTAATGAAGCTGAACAGAAGATTTTGGACGAACATGGGTCGCTCGTTGCCTTTGGGCAAGAAGTTACGGCCTGTGAGCGGGCAAGCTGTCCGCAGCTAGAGGCGTTATTAACCCAGCGTCGTGCCTTAACCGATGCCTATCAGCAGCGCATTGAAGCGTTGGTGACTACGATTCGGGATAACCGCGCTAGAGATGATTTCTTCTTTGATCCACGCTACTTAAACGAGAGTGCCAGAGAGATCGTCGAAGCAGAACCAGGCACCGTGCTTGTCTACCCCTTTGTCCAGGAGAACACGCTGTGGTTGCTCTGGACAGCAGCGGGAGAAGTGGTAGGCAGTAAGCAAATCCCCCTTAGCCAAGCCGAACTAGGAGCTACTAGCCTCCGCTTTCGTGAACTGCTGGAAGATCCTCGATCAGACTTAGGTGAACTGCAAGCGGTTGGCAAGCAGCTTTATGACTGGTTGATTGCGCCCATAGAACAGGAGCTAAGTGCTACAGGCCAACCGATCCAACATCTTGTGTTTGCCCAAGATCGCATGCTGCGATACGTGCCGATGGCAGCGCTGTTTGACGGTAATCAGTATCTAGTGGAGCGGTATCGTATCTCAACAATTCTCTCAGCCGACCTGACAAATATGGACGATCGTTCCGCATCTGAGACTGACAACACTGCGGTTTTAGCGTTGGGGCTCTCCAACTCTGTTAATGGACTAGCTCCCTTGCCCAACGTTGAGACTGAAGTGGATGCGATTGTCAGAAATGAAAACGACGACTCCAACGGCATTTATCCAGGTTTAGAATTCCTCAATCAAGACTTTACGTTGACTGCTCTTGAGCGGCACCTTCGCGAATCACAAATTGTTCACATTGCCACTCATGGGGCTTTCGTGCCGGGCCAGGTGGAGCAGTCGTATCTAGTCTTAGGGGATGGTCAACGGCTGACCATCTCCCAAATTGATCGCCTTGGTTCCGACTTGCGCGATGTTGATCTGGTCGTGCTTTCTGCCTGCCAAACGGCATTGGGTGGCCCAGGTGCTGATGGCATTGAAGTTGCAGGTATTAGCTCATATTTTTTAGCAGCTAACCGGGCTAGTGCCGTGATAGCTTCGCTGTGGTTGGTCAACGATGCAAGTACGAGCGTTTTGATGCAGCATTTTTACAGTAACCTTGCTACCGGGATGAGCAAAGCAGAGGCCTTGCGGCAGGCACAGTTAACAATGCTAGAGGTTGGTGCAGAGCAAAATGGCGCTAGCGATCGCACAGGGACTGCCACGATTGCAGTGTTGCCAACGGATGCTAAAGCTACCGTGTTTGGTACCAGTCATCCCTATTACTGGGCACCCTTTATCCTTATTGGTAATGCTTCTTAATGCTTGCAATGTGAGACACACATCTTAAATGACCTAAAAGATCAAAACTTCTTCTTTTTCTCCCCAAGTTCTCCATCTTTGGGTTTTATCTTAAGACGCAAGAGAAGCAAATCGCTGGAGCCTAGCCGCTGTGCTGGCAATATTGCTCCTAGCGAAAGCAACAGTCTCTTCTGTCGTTAACTTTGCTCGCTTAAGTTCACTTGTTCTAAGTAATGGGTGCGGCATTTGCTAGTGAAAGTTGCCAGTGGTCTAGTAATCAAGTTCAACCTAAGATCTACATGCGACCTCACTCCAGACTTTCCTTCTACTCGTATCTATCTCGCTTCAGCATATTGAGAAGAAGGTACACCACCAAAATTATGGTAGTAGCTTTTTTGGGGACGCACATCCCCCTGCTATCTCTTCTGTTTAGCTTTGTCATTTCGACGACCTACTCTTGGGAAGTCATGGTGCGGGTCTTGGGGATTGCGCTGGTTGCAACATTAGGCGGAACGGCAGCTACGCTCTATGCTCTACACCACTTACTCGCTCCGGTCACCCTGACCTCAATGGCCTTACGTAACTATCTCAACTTACGGAAGTTGCCTGATTTGCCTACGCAATTTACTGATGAGGCGGGTACGCTGATGGCAGATACCTCTCAAGCCCTACACCAGCTAGATGAGCTGCTGCATTACATCAGTAACTATGACAATCTGACCGGATTGCCTAACCGTCGGCTGTTTTGCGATCGCATCTGCGACACTGCACTGCGTCCAGAATATAGTCAACGTATGGTGGCGGCTCTTGTACTGAGCATCAACGACTTTACTGGCATAAGCCAAACTTTAGATCGAGAGACTTTAGGCCTGCTATTGAGAACAGTAGCTCAGCGGTTGACAGACAACATTGGCGCAACCGATTTTCTGGCTTACCTAGGCAAGGATGAATTTGCGATCGCCCGAATCGACATCCCTTCTTTAGAAAGTTTAGTCAAGCTGTCTCAGCTGCTGTTGAGTACTCTAGCCAAACCTTTTGTGCTGGCGGATAGGTCTGTTCATATCACCGCTAGTATCGGGCTGACCATAATGGATCTCGATGACAGTCAGCAAGTTGATCAACTGCTGTTACAGGCTCAGATGGCACTGTCTCAAGCCAAGCAAAAGGGCTCCAGCCACTATCAGTTCTATTCTCCAGAACTTAACGCCCAGTTGCAGGAGCGCCTGGCTTTAGAAAATGATCTGTATGGCGCTCTGGAGCGCAACGAAATGGTGGTTTATTACCAGCCATTGGTGGATTTGCGCACGGGGCAAGTGACTGCGGTTGAAGCCTTAGTCCGGTGGCAGCACCCTACTCGGGGAATGGTATCTCCGGCCAAGTTTATTCCAATTGCAGAAGCAAATGGATTGATTGTGCCTATTGGAGAATGGGTTTTGCGGCAAGCCTGCAAGCAATGTCAACTCTGGCAGAGGGTCGGCTTACCAAACCTGCGCATGTCTGTGAATCTCTCAGCCCGACAGTTTGAACAGCCGAATCTGGTGAATGTTGTTAGTCAGATCTTGCAGGAGAGTGGACTAGAGCCGACCTCCTTGGAGTTAGAAGTGACTGAGAGCTTTCTGATGGACGACATTGAGCGATCTGTTCTGACGTTGAAGCAGCTCAGGGCCTTGGGGCTAGCGCTGGCATTGGACGATTTTGGTACAGGCTATTCCTCTCTGAGCTACTTAAAGCGCTTTCCTGTGAACATGCTGAAGATTGATCGATCTTTTGTGCAGGATGCGCTGTCTAATCCCGATAGTGCCGCCGTAACTGATGCCATCATTTCCCTGGCTAAGAGTCTTCGCCTCAGTATTACAGCGGAGGGCATTGAAACCCAGGCACAGCTCAACTACCTGCGAAATCAAGGCTGCCACGAAGGCCAAGGATTTTACTTCAGCCGTCCTGTGCCCCCGGAAGCTTTGGTTGAACTGTTGCTGCAGCCACCCCAGCTATTAGCAGTCTGTAGGTAAGAAAGGTTAACGGTAGGAGAGCGAGTTTGTTCTATCAACCAGCCAGAGTCGAGGCCACCCTTAAAACTTGGACAAACCATCAGATGGTTGAGAAGGGTTATTTCTCCACCAGTTCGCGGAACCAGCTATCTTCCCAGAGTTCGTCAAAGGCGGGATCGGTGCGGGCTTCCTCTTTGTACTCTGGATCAAGGCGTATCGCTTGCTGAAGGGATTCTAGAGCCACGTCAAATTCCTTTTGCAAAGCGTAGCAAAGGGCACGGTTGTAATAAGCTCGTGTGTAGTCTGGATCAATCGCCACGGCCTTATCGAAGCTCTTGATGGCATCGGCATCGCGTCCTAGCTTCACCAGCACATAGCCTCGGTTATCCCAGGCTTTGGCCGAGTCGGGGTTAAATCGGGTGGCCTTGTCAAAAGAGGTTAGTGCGTCGTCGTAACGCTCTAGTTCAATCAGCGAGAGTCCCCGGTTGAGCCATGCGATCGCATCATTGGCTTGAATTTCAACCGCCCGATCGAACGACTTAAAAGCCTCTTCGTGTTGTTGCAGAATGCCGTAGGACACACCCCGGTTCACCCAAGCCTCGTGGTAGTCCGGGTTGATTTCGAGCGCTTTGTCAAAGGCTGCGATCGCATCTTCTCGCCGCTTGAGTCGGCTCAGCACCATGCCCTGATTGAGCCAGACCTTTGCCTCTTCTGGTTGTAGCTCACTCAAGCGTGTGAAGACCTCAAGAGCCTCCTCAGGACGACGCAGCTCTCGCAGCAGCAGCCCTTTTTGAAATAGAGCTGTAACGTGAGTGCTGTCGAGTTCCAGGGCGTTGTTCAAAGAGGCTAGTGCTTCCTCTAGTTTGTCTTGCTCAGACAGAGCTGTGGCACGGTTCAGCCAGACCTCTACGTTGATCGGCTGAATGTCGAGTGCCCGATCAAACTCGGTTACAGCTTCGTCATAGCGACCGTCTGCCAAAAGCTGATTGCCCTTTTGAATGTGCTCATCGGCAGTGAGGAAGAGCTGAGGTCGGTTAGTTTGCAGTCGCTCCAGCTTATCGGTGAGATCTTGGAAGCGGCGACGGGCCTCATCCATAAAGGAATCAGCCAAGTACTGGGGTGTAACCTCGCCTAGTCGCCGCATAATCTCGTCTTTTTGCGCTTGGGCATCGGCCTGGATCGCCTCTAGCCGCATTTGGTAAGACCGCTGAAGCTGAGCCAAGTCACCCAAGGTTGTTTCTCGCCCCGCCTCGATATCAGCCTGGAGCTGGTCAATACGATTGGAGAGGTCGGCCATCAGTGCCTCTACCCGGTCCTGCACTGCTTGACGACGAGTCCCTGTCTCTGACTCCAGCGATTCTAGGTCTTGGCTGAGGCGGGCGTCAAAGACATCCAGCTTGTCGAGAACGCGATCGCGCTTGCCAAACACCATGTCTCGCACCTGAGCCAACTGATTGGTGAAATCAGCCTCCAAGCTTTGCAGACTCGCTAAAATCTGGTCGCGCTGTTCGCCCGTGGTATCGCGCAACACGTTGAGCTGCTGAGTAAAGGCATTGGCTGCCTCCTCCAGGTCACGGAACAGGTCTGATTTCTGATGATCGACTTCGTTGCGAATGCTAGTGAGCTGGCCCTGTAAGTCCTGACCCACTCGCTGCAAGTCACCGTAGGTGCTGTCACGGCGAGCATCTACCTCCGTCCGCAGGGCTGCAAAGCGACCCAGCGCCTCGTCAGCTGCCTGTTGGAGATCCTGCAATAGGCCGTTCTTGCGCTGCTCAATATCTCCCCGCAACCCCGTGAACTGCGCTATAAAGCCATCGGAGGAGATTTGTAGGTCTTGCAAGACTTTCGCTTTCTGGGCTTCAATCTCGTTCTTAAGGGTTGAAAACTGACGGTTGAAGTCGCCAATAGAGCGTTCAATATTTTGCAGAGCCAGATCTTTGTGGCCGTAGGCGCTGGCTTGGAGTTCGGCAATCTGGTGCGTAAACTCTTGCTGCTGAACTTTGACCGTTTCTAGGCTCTGGTTTTTCTGGGCTTCCAGTTGTTCTGCAATTTGAGCCTTATGCCGATCAATCTGATGGGCGGCTTCTGCTTTGAGCTGATCCAGGTGAGGGGTAAGCTGATTCTTCAGAGCGGTGAGGGCTTCGAGAACCCGATTTCGCTCCTCTTCCACACTGGTCGAAAGGCTACCGACCTGATCGGCAAAAATTGACTCGGTGTGCTGAAGCTTTTGGATTACCGCATCCTGCTGGATCTCCGCATCACTTCTGAGGCGGTTTAGGTCACGGGCAAAGGTGGCTTGACTGTCTTCCAAAGAGCGAAAAACACTGTCCCTCTGACCCTGGGCTTCTTTGCGGAGCAAGGAAACTTGGTCATCGGCAGTTTGCCGCAACCCTGAAATGTAGCCGACAAAATCCGCCTCGGCAGACTGCAATCGCACCTGGAGGTCACTCACTGTAGATTGCCAGTCGTTCAGCGTCCGGGCTTTGAATTCGGCTAGATCATCTACCAAGCGGCTCAACACTTGTTTCTTGGTGGAGGCTTCTTCCTGGAAACGGTCGGTGCGGTTTTCCAAGGCTTCTGCCATTTCCGTAGCATCGCGCAAGATATCGTCTAGCTCCCGAGTGGCAGAGCGGATCTTGGTTTCTAGGTCGGTCATCTCCTCTAACTGAGTGCGCACGACCGTTGAAACTTCTTGAATCACCGATCGCCGCATCAGCCAAAGCATGATCATGCCAATGGCAATCAGCAGCACAAGGGTGCCCAGCAGCACCACAAACAAAGTGGTGGCGCGGCTGAAGGCGACGTCGGCATCCTGGCGGATCTGCTCTAGCTCGGCCCGTTCTTGAGAGGTGATGGCTTGGGAGAACAAAGGCTCCGGACCCTGCAGCGTTAATGTCTCAGCCTGAACTGCGCTGCCACTCATAAACATCAGCGTCAGAATCAGCAGGGGGCGAGGCATTAGCGAAAACAGAGTAGAGCGCGACTGACTCATTAGGCGTTCCTTAGCTGGGTAATGGGATTTGCAGAAGAGACCCCTATTCCTTTAGGGTAGTCTTCTCCAGAATCCAGGGGTTTCACCCCACAGAAGTACCTTCCCAAAGGCAAGCTCGGGAATACGCCTAGGATACCTGATACTTCAATCGGTTAGGGTAGGGGAGCTGGAAAATGAGTTGTTCTAGAAACCATGTCGATGGCCATCAGGGTAGATTGTGGTGCGATCGCACAGCACCTCCACCAGGACACCCCCCGTTGCCCGAAATAAATTGCAGCCTCGCAAATCCGCCTGCGTCAAAATCGCCCCCTCCAAATTGGCTTTCACCAACGAAGCGCCTCTCAGATTGGCCCCTCGCAGATCGGCTTCACGCAGGTCCGCACCCTCTAGATTGGCCCCCTGCAAGCTGGCCCGACAGAAGCTACACCCATATAGGTTGGCCCGCATCAGCACGGCCTTTGTCAAGTCGGCCTGAGTGAGAATGGCTTTATACAGTTGAGCATCGCCCAATTGGGCCTGCCGCAAAATGGCTTTTTCTAGATTGGCTTGGCTTAACTTAACGTAGGGCATATAGGCGTTTTGGAGCAGCGATTGGCCTAAATCTATTTCCCGCAAGTCCTCCTGAAACAAGTCAATACCTGAAAGATCTATGCCCCGAAAGTGGCGTTGACCCAATTGCACAGCAGCAAGAAATTGTTCTCGATTCAATCGCGGCATAGACACTTAACACCATACGCATAGCCCACAGGCCCTCTTTTTCCCCTTAAACTGCATACGGATGCAGGCCTGCATCCCGTGCCAATTGGATAAGTATTCCTGCTTAGAGCCAGTCAATTCACCAATTTAAGAGTTTACGTTCCGCAATAAATAGTCATTAATCTTATTTTTAGATTTTGTACTTTCCATATCTAGGTCAAGTCATTCCAATTCTGAGTAAACAATAGTTAGACAGACCCATTAGCCCCATTCCATTTGTTGCCAATTCCACTGGCTTGAGGAGTATGCCCGACGCCCTGGTTTCAATCGCTCAGCACTACCACGAACGCACTAAATACAGTCCCGAAACCCTGGCTTCTAAATCCCGAGGGATTGATTTTGCGCAGCAGCCTTTCCCCTTCAAAACGTATCGGGTAGGCAGTGAGATCGACCTGAAGCCGTACCTAGAGGAGCAGCCCAATACGGGAGAGTCTGCCGTTGATATCGCCTGGTGGAGTCGCCTGTCTCACTTCTTAATCAACAGCTATGGCCTCACCACTAAAATGCCGACTGCCAACGGCGACACCTTTTACCTGCGGGCATCTCCTTCAGCGGGCGGTCTTTATCCGGCTGAGCTTTATCTGATCTCCCGTGGCAACTCTTATCTCCCAGCAGGGCTATACAACTACCAGGCCCGCACCCATAGCCTTTGGCGCTACTGGGATGACCATGTTTGGCAGGACTTGCAAGCGGCCTGCTTCTGGCACCCAGCCTTAGAATCGACTCAGCTAGCTGTCGTTATCAGCGCCGTTTTCTACCGCTCGGCTTGGCGCTACCAGGATCGGGCTTACCGCCGCATTTTTCTCGATAGCGGCCATCTCATTGGTAACTTAGAGCTGGCCGGGGCCGCAGCCGATTTCCGCCCCCACTTAATCGGTGGCTTTGCTGATCAATCGCTCAACAATCTGCTCTATGTGGATTCGGCGGAAGAAGGTGTGATTGCGGTGTTGGCACTGGCTGATCTGCTGGAGGTAGAGCAAAATTTGCCCCATGCGTCCTCAGCGTTGCCCACAACCACCCAAACCCACTACCCATCGATTCCGGATGGTCAACTGCTGGACTACTTTCACCAGGCTACGGAAATTCCTGCAACAGCTACCGATTTGACCTGGGAGACTCGCTCTACCGATGTCTCTAAAGAGTCTTGCCTAGAGGATAAGTACAACATTCCGTTTTGTCTCAAGGTTTCGACCACCACAGCCCCAATTTATTGGGGAGAAGATCTGCAAGATCTAGAAACCACCATTTTGAAGCGACGCTCTACCCGTCGCTACAGCGGGGCTGAACTAACCCTGGCCGAATTGCGGGCACTGCTTGACTTTACCTACCAGCCTCACCACTACGTCAGTCAGGGACTCGATGCTGACCCTGATTATTTTGACTTGAGCCTGCTGCAAACCTTTGTGGCTGTCTCCGGGATTGAAGGTCTAGATGAGGGCTGCTACTACTACGCTCCCCACAGCCAAGAGTTGCGGCAGATTAGATTCAAGAACTTTCGTCGGGAGCTGCATTACCTCTGTCTGGGACAAGACCTGGGCCGCGATGCTGCCGCTGTTCTATTCCACACGGCTGACCTCAAAACGGCCATTAACAAATATGGCGATCGGGTGTACCGCTACCTCCATATGGATGCAGGGCACTTGGGCCAGCGTCTGAACCTGGCCGCTATTCGCTTAGGCTTAGGCGTGAGCGGCATAGGTGGCTTTTTTGATGATCAGGTCAACGAAGTGCTGGGCATCCCTGTTGATGAGGCTGTCATCTATATCACCACCCTTGGTCGACCCGAAGGAGGGTAACCGCTAGACAGAAAGTCTCCCCTCTAGGATCTACCGTGTACACATATCTTCCGAACCAGCACAGTCATCCCGAACTTAGGCTGTTGAATGAATAGTGAATGAATATCGGGTCTTGCAAGCTCGACATCACCCTACGAAATTGCTGCCCCTAACTCACAGAGTGTAAGGCACCACGTTTTCCTGCTCGTTGGCGTCATTCCTGGCAACGATTGCCTGGGCCGGTTCAGTATCACTTAGATTAAAGGCCTGGTGCGGCACGCCCGGTGGAATGAAGAGGAAATCTCCAGCTTCGTTGGTGATGGATTTGCTCAGGTCGTTGCCGTAGCGCGTTTCGACCCTGCCTTTGAGCAGGTAAATGGCTGTTTCGTAGTCCCTGTGGAAGTGGGGAGCCGCAGATCCTCGAGGAGGAATGATCACCAAATTCATCGAGAGACCTTGTGAGCCTGCGGTCTGTTCTGAAATGCCCACAAAATAGGGTAGTTTTTGGCGGGTCATCACCTCAATATCAGGGCGCACAGTTACCAGCTCCATCTTTGCTGAAATCGCCGGAGCTGGTTTTTCAGAAGATGAGTTTTCAGAAGATGAGGTCATGGGTCACTCCTTCGTCAAAGAAATCTGTCAGAACAAGCGCTAAAACAACTGGGCTAGTCTATGGGCTAGTCTGTAGAGAAGCAAGGCCATAGTCTCTCAGTCATAGCCTTTTGGTGACAGTCTTTCAACGTAGGAGCAGCATGGATTTAAGCAGTATCCAGTTCCTGACTAGCAGCGTGACCTATCAAGAGCTTGCTTTGCGATCGCAAGAATTGCTCATCTACCATCAACAGCCTGCAGACTCCGAACTGCGGCAACTTGCTGAAGATACCTTCTTTAACTTAGCGGTTGAATATCTAATTCAAGCGGGTATTCCCCAGCAGGAAGCAGAGCAATTTTGCAACGACCCGGACAATGCGATTGAACTGGCAATGAGAGTTGCCTCCATCCTAGGACCAGCCTACGAATAGAGGTTTTGGGCCAGCTACGGCGCAGGGAGGAAACAAGGGCAGCCCCCTCCTGCCCGTAATTAAATCATCGCTGCTAGAGGTTGAGCGATCGCACTTTTCGTTCGTCCAGTGGCCCATCGTGCCGCCCGTCTTGGGGGTCAAGATCCAGGTCCAATGAGCTTCTAAACCAGAGCGACTGCTGCGGCACCCCAATTGATAAGCCTTCTTGATCTAGCACTTGGACCAAGCGACGGCGAAATTCACGGGCAACAACCCACTGTTGTAGCGGTAGCGTCTTAATCCACACCCGAATCAACATGCCCATGTGGGTAACCTGCTCAATGCCCAGCACCTCGGGTGGCTCCGGCATTTTGGCCTGCCATTCCGGATCCTGGTAGAGGTTTTGGGCCAGCTGCCGAATCACGTTGAGCGCATGATCGGGATCGGTGCTGTAGGCCAGTTCAATGTTGAGATCCACCCGCGACCAATCTTTGGAAAGGTTGCGGACAACTGAAATGGTGCCGTTGGGGATGGTGATGAGCTGACCCTCACTGTCTCGAAGTTGGGTAATCCGCAGGTTCATGTTTTCGACCAGCCCGGAAACCTCGCCGATCAAGATCACATCACCTACGGCGTACTGGTCTTCAAACAAAATCAAGATGCCATTGATCACGTCTTTAATCAGACTTTGGGCAGCAAAGGAGATCGCTAAACCAATAATCCCGGCCCCTGCTAAGAGCGGTATCAGATCAACACCGACCACCGATAGAGTCGCTAACAGGCCGACCACCAGCCAAAAGGCCCGAGCAACACTTTTTAGCACCCGAGAAAACGTAGACACCCGCAAAGACAACCGCTGCGAGACTTCTGGATCAAGCAGGCTTTCCTGAGCAAACGCACCTATGAAACGTTCAATGATCAGGTCACTGACGCGCACCAAAAGATAGATTCCCAGCGCAATGCCAATCAGCTTGAGCGGAGTAGAAAACAACAGTGGCTGTAGCCAACGGGTGTAGGGAAACAAACCCAAAATCAAAAAGATCCCGCCGCCCCATACGCCCAACTGTATCATCTGCCAAAGGCGTCTTTTGAGGTCGTTTAGGTGTAGCCGTTGCCGATTGTGATCCCGCTGCTCGATGGCTATGGCTGTGTCCACTTCGTCCGTAGACTCTGCCAAAATTTCGGAGTTGGGTGTGATGCGCTCTTTTAACTGCTGGTGTCGAGACTTCAGACGTTTCTGCCTGCTTGCGATTACCGAACTGCTGGCTAGCATAGCGACGACGATTCCCGATCCCACAAAGCCTTGTTGCCTTAAAAACTGAGGCTGCCGTTCTTGACGGGCTTGGATGAGAGCTTGCTCAATAATGCGAGTTAGCTGATTGGCCCAGCGGGTCGGTTCCTGTACTTGCAATTGAGCATCCAGGGTGGTCACGGTCATCAAATACTGATCGTTAATTGAAATCACTGGAAGATTGCTGGTGTCATCGGTTTCAGCGGTGACTTCCAGTGTTTGGGGATCGAAATTGCTGTTGGCAATGCGATGGAGGGTGCTTTCAATCCCCTCCACCCGTTCGCGGATGGGGGTGGTTTGAAATTTCTCGGAGTCTTGCTCTACGGTAGGGGCTGCGATCGCAAACAGCTTGCGCCCATCTAACCGAACCTGCCCCGCTGCAAGCGTACGGTTAGCTGAGGTTGATTCTGCTTCCTGATTCGGCAGTTGCTGATTCAACAGTGGCAAGTTGAGACTTTGGCCCCAAAGCGGCAACGGCACAAGTGCTAGCAGCAGGGAACACAGTGTGATGATCCAGAATCGCTGTGTACTGCCTTGCCCTTGGCCCAAGCTCCTAAGTTTTAACTTTTGTTTGGGTAGTCTGCTCATGGTTTATACTCCTCACCCTGACACCGGAAAATCCCTACCAAGCTGACAAAAACTGAGCCAATCCCCCTCTACCCATAGCAGGGCACCCCTCATCTCAGGCTCTATCACCTGACTAGGGATTGCTAAATTGATAAGGTCAGGCGGGAATCCTGCTGTTGAGTCTGGCAGCAAAATTCTTTAAGCACCCTTTGAGTTCACCTCCGGGTCACCAGCGTTTTCCAAACTGGTAGACTGTTAAGAGAAATTCTCTGGTTGTCTTCCACCTCTCTACGGACGGATTTTTTAGCACCAGAGGATCACATTTAATAAGGTTGACCACAGAGATCTAGAGGCCATCATTTGATGGGGTACATCTGTTCTCCATCTAGCTCAAGGAGGTCTGTCTGAACAGCAATCGCTTCACCCCCTTGAATCGGCAGACCGCAGCCGTAGAAAGTCTTCAGCAATCCGATACAGCCTACCAGAACATTCCAAAGCCCCTAGACCCGTTGTTAGAGACTTCAGCCGAAAGACGCACAGAGGAACATTCCAATGGGGCGGGAATGCGACCAGAGATGACCGAGCGCATGCCGATAGAGATGTCACTATGCCAGAGTGAGACCCAGCTCGCTAGCATTTTTCAAACGATTCCCGATGGCGTTTTGCTCTTGAGCCCAACTGGGCAAATTCTGATGGCTAACAAAGCGGCAGAACGGATTTTGAGGTTGACGGGTAGCGACCTGACAAGTCGAACCTATAATGATCCCGCCTGGGCCATTACCTCCCTAGCTGGTCAAGCTTTGCCGGAAGATGACTTGCCTTTTATGCAGGTGATGAAAACAGGAAAAGCGGTTTACGGCTGTGAGCACTCCATTACTCACAGTGATGGAATGCAGAGTATTCTCTCGATTAATGCCTCTCCCCTGCTAGATTCTCAGGGCCAAATCTCAGGGGTGGTTGCCGCTATCAGTGACATTAGCGAACGGGTGCGGGTTGAAGCAGAGCGGCAACAGGCCGAAGCAGAGAGGATAAAGCGGGCGCAGGAACAAACTGCCCGTGTCGTGCTGGAGGAAGCCTATCAACAATCGGCCTTTCTGGCTGAGGTGAGTTCGGTGCTGGCCTCTTCCCTGGAGTACGAGCAGACTCTGCAAAGTGTCGCTAATCTGGCCGTTCCCTATTTTGCCGATTGGTGTAGTGTCGATCTGCTGAACCCTGACCATAGTATCAGCCGAGTGGCCGTGTCCCACCGAGACCCAGAGAAGGTGGCTTTTGGTTGGGAGATTTCGCAGCGTTTTCCCCGGTATCTGCATGAAAACTACGGTATTTCCCGGGTTATGCAGACGGGTCGATCCGAGATTGTCCCCGAGATCACCGATGAAATGTTGGTGGCTTCTATTTCAGATCCAGCCTATCTAGAAATTATGCGTGGAGTTGGCCTGCGATCCTGCATTATTTCGCCGCTTGAGGCGAGAGGCCGAATTTTAGGCAGTATCTCCTTTGTGTTTGCCGAGTCCAATCGCCGTTACCGCACGGTTGATCTGGCCCTAGCTGAAGACTTGGCGCGTCGGGCCGCAATTTCAATTGATAATGCCCGATTGTTTCAAGAAACGCAGAGAGCTCAGCAAGCGGCGGAAATAGCTGCCAGCCGCACAGCTCGGCTTCAGACCGTTACCGCAGCCCTCTCTGAATCACTCACGCCGCTACAAGTAGCCGAGGTCATTGTTGAACAGAGCATGGCGGCGCTAGGTGCCGTTTCTGCTCTAGTAGCGCTAGTCACACCCGACCAGCGCGAGTTGGAGATTATCAAAGCAGTTGGGTATACAGATCAACTTGTAGAACAGTGGCGACGCTTCTCAATTAATTCTCCAGTGCCGCTAGCAGAGGCTGTGCGCACAGCTCAACCTGTCTGGCTGGAAACGCGGGCTACTCGTATCGCTCGCTACCCTCATTTAGCCTCAATCTATAACCAATATGGCTTTAATGCTTGGATGTCTTTGCCGTTAGTAGTCGAGGGCAGGTCGGTGGGGGGCATGCTGCTCAACTTTAACGACTTCAAGCAATTCAGCCAGGACGACCGCAACTTCATTTTGGTTCTGAGCCGTCAATGTGCGCAGGCAATTTCACGGGCAAAACTCTACGAAGCAGAGCGTCAGGCCCGCGCCGAGGCCGAGCAGGCCAATCGAGTAAAGGATGAATTTTTGGCGGTGTTGTCCCACGAGTTGCGATCGCCTCTTAACCCCATTTTGGGTTGGGCAGGATTGCTGCGCAGTGGTCGCCTAACGCCAGCAAAAACGACCCAGGCAGTAGAAATCATCGAGCGCAATGCCAAATTGCAGGTGCAACTGATCGAAGATCTGCTCGATGTGTCGCGCATTTTACGCGGCAAGCTTAGTCTGAGTATGGTTTCCGTCAGCCTGGTATCTACAATTGAGGCGGCCTTGGAAACGGTGCGACTGGCTGCCGAGGCTAAGACCATTCAGATCGAGCGAAAGCTGGCCCCTGGTGATTATCCAGTTCTGGGGGATGCCGCCCGCATTCAGCAAATCGTATGGAATTTGCTCTTTAATGCCATTAAGTTCACGCCCAATGGCGGACGGGTCGAGATTCGTTTGGATTACCTGGAGACTCAAGCGCAAATTAAAGTCAGCGACACCGGAAAAGGCATTCATCCTGACTTTTTGCCCTACATTTTTGACACGTTTCGGCAGGCTGACAGCACCACGACTCGGACCTTTGGTGGGCTGGGTCTGGGACTAGCCATTGTTCGCCACTTGGTAGAACTACATGGGGGTACGGTGCAGGCCGAGAGCCCTGGCGAAGGCTTGGGGGCGACCCTCACGGTTTGTTTTCCCCTGTTGCCTTCTAGGGTAGGCCCAGAATCGGCTGAACCAACTAATGCGCTTCCCCCGGCTGATGCATTGCCCCTAAAGGGCCTCACACTACTCATGGTCGATGACGACCTCGATACTCGCGATGTCATTACGTTCACACTGGAACAAGCTGGAGCCTTCGTCACGGCTACAAGCTCAGTGACAGAGGCTCTTCAAAAGCTCAGGCAATTTTCCTTTGATCTTTTGCTCAGTGATATTGGAATGCCCGAACAGGATGGCTATGCCCTGATAAGGCAAGTTCGGGCACTGCCATCAGACCAGGGAGGGGGGATTCCTGCGATTGCATTAACGGCTTACGCGAGTGAATTCGATCAGCAGCAGGCTCTCTCTGCCGGATTTCAGAAACACCTTTCAAAACCGATAGATCCCGATCAGTTAGTGAGTGCGATCGCGCGGCTTGCGTATTCCGCTGCTGAAAATCACTAACTAAGCCAAGCAGTCGCAGAAACTGATATAGTCTTTCGAGTATCGCTTTGATTTTTCTTCATGCTCTAGGCATACGCTGTGTTTGCCATGACTGTTTCCTGGCTGCTTATTGGTTAGGTAGGGATATGAGAAGGTTCTAATCTGTTATTTTCACTACCTTGGACCTAGAAGCAGTCTTTCTTCATTGAAGAACTAATCCGTCCATAACAGCTTTGGGATAGAAGCATCACTATAGGGCCTTTGGGGACGCTAATAAAATGAGCTACTTGAGGCGAAATCAGTATGTGGGGAATCCAAAGGAAGCTCTTTGCAGGCCTAGTATCAGTGCTAGTAACCCTGATTATTTTAGGGACGACTGTTTTTGAAAATATTAGGAAATCAATCGAAATTGATCGACGAGTGCTGCAAAGTTACAAAACAATTGAGACGATTGAGACAACCCGCGCGCTCTTAAAAGATATTGAAATTGGGAAATATCATTATGTCACTACAGGCAGTGAAGACGCTTTAGAGCCTTATTATTCTGCAATTAATCAAATTGAGAAAAAAATCAGCTCTCTTAAGACTTTAGCCAGAAATACTCGACAGCAAGAGATCATAAGGGCTCTAGAGCCAATGATCTCTCAAGAGATTCGCTTGTCAGAGCGAATAATCGCGACAAGAAAAGAACAAGGATTTGCCGCTGCGCAGGATTTGCTCACTGCAACTCAAAGACAGAGAGAAATAAAAGCGATCCAAACATTGTTTTCTCAGATGTCAGATCACGAGAGAGAACTATTGGAATTCTTGAGTGAAAAAACGACAGAAAGCAATCGAAATTCCTTGTTAACCGTTTTCTCCTTGATTATTACAATCCTGGGTCTTTTAATCTTTTCGTCATTGTTGACCAGAAATTATTTAGGTAAAAAGGCAGAGTTAGAAGCCAGGTTAAGTCAAATTGCAGCTCATGACGAGCTGACTGGACTCTATAACCGACGAGAATTAAACCGTCTTTTGCGAAGGGAAATAGAGCGCTTCCAAAGAACTCGTCAAGCTTTTAGCTTTGTGCTGCTTGATATTGATAATTTCAAGTGGGTCAATGATACATACGGCCACCAGACTGGCGATGATGTCCTGAAGTGGATTGCTCAAAAAATACGCACAAATACTCGATCAGTTGATCTTCCGGCACGTTTCGGAGGCGAGGAATTTTCGCTCCTCTTACCAGAATCGTCATTGGATGACGCTTTCTCTATGGCCGAGCGGATCCGACAGGCCATTGCCTCAACCCCCTTTGAATCAGAAGGCCAAGAGAATCGAGCAGTCCAGCTGACCATCACCATCAGCGCTGGGATATCGTTATTCTCGCGGATTGAGAAAACGGAAGCAGAGTTGATTTCTGAAGCTGACCAAGCACTCTACCAGGCCAAAAACGAAGGGCGAAACCGTTGCATTGTCTTTGCTCAGTGATTTTTCAGCGTTAGCATTTTGCATCAATGGTCTTCTTATAGAGGCAGGAAAAGCTGCAAAATGACATTCCTTAAAAGCAAATCGACGAGAGAATTGTGCGATCGCATCTGGTGCTTAATCTGTACTGGGTAGCCTCAGGGAAATCAGTGCCGAATTGATGTCAGGGCTCATGGTGGAGTTTTACCAACAACTTCACGGAGATTTGAGTAAGTCAGAGGCACTGCGGCAAGCTCAGCTACCGATGTTGCACGGCAAGATCTACGCTGAGAATGGCAACTGGCCACTTCAGCGAGAGGGCAGGCTCTACCATTTGAACTGACATCCTAGGGGTGACATGAGTTTGCTCACCTCTCTACGGAGCTTCATTTCCCTTGGTTAGGGAAGCCCTTGCTAAAAGAGCTGGTCAGGTATGGAAAGGGACACCCATAACCGCTATTATGAGGAGGGCTGTAAAAGGGTGCGTGCTTAAGAGTGAGCTTTTAGGCAAGCTACTTTAGCAGAGCATCTCTGCGGGTGTAGTTCAGTGGTAGAACGTTAGCTTCCCAAGCTAAATGTCGACGGTTCGAGTCCGTTCACCCGCTTTTTATTTGTACAGTGACACATTATTTGTCAGTTTTAAAGGATTAATTTCGCATCTGGTGAGTGCGCACCTACCTGTTTAACCCAGCCAATGACGGCTGTATGGTAGACGCCTTTGACCCGCTCGATGGCTCGAAAGCCATTGCCATTGACATACATTTTGAGGCATTCAGCCTTAACTTGATCACTATAGCCTCGATTCATCTGGTGGTGGTCGAGGAATTGGCGATCGCAACGAACACAGATGTGATTTTGTTTACCCCTTCTCTTACCATTCTTACGGATATGAGTAGAGGCACAATCAGGGCATTACACGGGAATCTATTTCAAGCTCATCTCTCTATTATGCGACGCTCACAAAATAATTTACAGTCTTACGTGCTACTTAACTAGCGTTAGCACAACTCTCAGTATTATTTCAAATTATGAGGACTTTACTAAGGGGAGATAGTTTGTGGGCAGCTTAATTAGGTTAAAACACAGTTGTCAACTTAAAACTATAAATGTTTGACTTTCATTCTCCTACAAAGGAAAGACCTCAGAATCAAAAGTCTTTATCTTCTCAAGCCAGAACGAAAAAATCACTTGCTCGTCGAACACTCATTCAAATTGCGCTCAGTGTTACGACTGTTATTGTTGGCTCAACAGCCGTTAGCTACTTCCAGATTGTTTCTACCCTCAAGTCGCAAACATTAGACCAACTCAAGAGTCATGTGATAGAGCGAGGTCAACGGGAACAAAGTATCTTTTTAATGGCAGAAGATAACCATGCCATCTTCAAGGAGGAATGGCTACGACGCTTGGAAAACACTGATAGTGAAGATCTGAACGCTCGCTTTGATCAGTTACTTGTACGTTTTCCCGATGGGGCAACCCGCAATCGCCCTAACCTGTTTGATGGCAAACGGCAAGCAGGCGTGTTTATTGATAAGCCAGTTTCAATCAATGATGACATTCGCCGTCGCGTAGTAACGTCCTACGATTTAATCAATGCCTACGGCCCACCCTGGCATAACCGCTTTCCGGATCTCTACCTGAACATGCCAGAGAATATTGCTGTTATTTACTGGCCTGATTATCCAACGTGGGCACAGGATGCCCCCGTTGGCTTTGACTTATCTAAAGAAGAATATGTGTGGGTCGGTGACCAGAAGCACAATCCAGCTAGAGAAACGGTTTGGTCGGGGGCTCAAATCGATGGGGTTGCTAAAATCTGGATTCTTTCTTGTGTAACGCCCATCTACTCCAATGACAGAATCATCGGTACTCTTGGGCAGGATGTATTACTGAATGATTTATTTAATCGAACGATCGAGGAGCACGTTGAAGGCGGTTATAACCTAATTTTTCGAAAAGATGGTCGCCTGATTGCTCATCCGCAGTTGATGGATGAGATTCAGGAAAAAAAAGGTGATTTTAATATTCTTGAATCAGGAGACCCCCAGCTAAAACGTGTTTTTGAAGCGGTCAAAAATAAGGCACCTGATCAAGTTGTCATCGATAATCCAAACGAGAGCGAATACTTAGCTGTCACTACGCTACAGGGACCTGATTGGTATTTTGTCACCGTTTTACCCAAAGCAATTTTGGCTGAAAAGGCGATCGCGCTGGCTCGCTTTACGTTGTTTTTAGGCTTTGGCTCCCTCATGGTTGTTGTAGCAATTGTGTTTTGGGTTTTACGTCGGCACATTGCGACTCCTTTAGAAGAAATCACTGCTGCAACGAATCGAATTGCCAATGGAGACTTTCAGGTGGTTCTTGATGACAGCGGTCAAGATGAGTTGGGTCGGCTAGCACAGGCATTCAACACAATGATCCGGGAGGTCGCCGCTAAGACGACAGAATTGGAGGCTAAAACAACAGAATTAGAGGCTAAAACAACAGAATTAGAAAGGAATTTGGAGCAACAGGCTATTTCAGTCAATCAGACGACCGCCACAATGGATGAGTTAAATACCTCTTCTCAGCAAGCGGCTGACCAAGCTGAGGCGGCTGCAACTGGAGCGCGTCAAGTTCTCATGTTGGTTGATGATAGTGAGCAAAAGAACACCTTTGGAACTGCTTCTAGCTTAAAAGCGAAGGTCGAACAAATTGGAGAACAAATCCTACACTTTAGGGATCAAACGACTCAAATCAATGCGATTTCTAACTTAGTCAGTGATTTAGCTAATCAAACGAATATGCTGGCACTCAATGCAGCGGTTGAAGCAGTTCGGGCAGGCGAAAATGGTAGGGGTTTTGCTGTTGTGGCTGCTGAGATTCGAAAACTAGCCGATAGAAGCCACAAATCGGCCGAACAGATTAGTGAACTGGTAGTCAGTATTCAAAAAGCGACGAAAGCTACTGTAGTAGTATCTGATGAAGGCCGTAAAACCGTGGAAGAAATCGTAGGCGCAGTCAATACGATTACAGTGAATAGTCAGCAAATTTCTCTAACGGCTAAACAGCAGTCGATCGCAATTCAGCAAGTTGTCAGTGCGATGAACGCATTGAGTCAAGCTGCAAACCATAGATAGTCCCAATCAATCCTCCTAAAACTTAAGGAGTTGGGTTACAAAGACAAGCCGATGGCCGGGTGAGAAATCAACCACCTTACTCCTTGCTGTATCAACCCCTACGAACCGCTATTGCCACAGAAACAACTGAGGCAAGTGTTTCAGAAGCCAGCAATGGAAGGAATTTTTGAGTTTTTGATTCTGACTCCCATACTGCATGATGCAGAAAAAGATGCAGGTTTTGGCTGTCCTTAAGCCCTATCACCTGAGCAATAGCTGGTAAGCTTTTGCGGAGCAGTTCGCTAATCAGGCCGAGGTGAGGATACTTAAAGCACTCGAAGCTACGAACGTCATTGAACAGTTCTCGGTAAGCTCCACAGTACTGGTTTGACAAGACTAAAGCTGTGCATTGTCATTGCGTAGCTTGCTTCTCGCAGAGTGCAGAGCGCTTTCTTAAATACCCTTGGGCTATGCGCAGGTAGGTTCGCAATGACACAGACTTAATGCCTTTCTTGGAACTCGATACTTACGACGATAGGCTGACCCCGCTTCTGAGCCTTTCCTGCAAGTCGGTATCGAACTGGAGGAACTTGCCCTCACCCAACTGGGTGAGCCTGACTGCAGGATGTAAGCCCCTTGGAATTTCTCTACTTTGAAGAGGTTCCGGCAGTTCGCCTACCTAGTGAGGTGTCTATGTCAAAGCCTTACACTCCCCGTCGAATTA
>DATNQF010000153.1:0-8902 GCA_036702855.1 Trichocoleus sp.
TCTCAATAACGTCCGGTTGTAGCTCTTCTTGCCGTCCTCTTTATTTAAAGAAATAGCCCATGAAGAAGTAACAAAAGCCCGTTGTAGGTGATTGCCTACAACGGGCTTTTGTTACTTCTCCGTGGGCTATTCTTTTCAATAAAGAGGACGGCAAGAAGAGCTACAACCGAACGCTGTTGAGATGACTACGGGGATTTTCAGTACGCTGGGTCTGAATCTGTTCGTAGAGCTGTCTTTCCTGAGTACTGAGGGCTTTCGGGGGAGTAATAATCACCCGTACGAGCTGGTCTCCTCGGCCTCCCTTAGGATTGGGCCAGCCCTTACCCCGGAGCCGCAATGATTGACCGGATTTTATGCCTGCCGGTAGGTTCACTGTAACTGTGCCGTCAGGTGTTGGAACCTCCAACTTACCCCCCAAAACTGCTTCGTCTGGAGCGACTGGCACTTCACAGATTAGATTGTCTCCCTCAAATTGGAAGAAGTCGTGGGGTTTTAGATCCACCACTAGATAAATGTCCCCTCGCTGTTGAGTGTAAGGGTTCATTTGGCCTTTGCCACGCAGTCGAATTTTACTGCCTTGCTTAGCCCCAGCCGGAATTCTCACTTCGACCTCGTCTGAGCCAATGCGTAAGCGTTTCTGAGTCCCCTGAAACGCTTCACTTAAGTTCAGAGTAAGGCTGGCTTCTTGATCAAAAGAGGTCGCAGCACCAGCCCCATTGTCTACCCCAAAGCCAGTGCCAAACCCCGATGAACCAGGCGTGGTGCGGTAGGAATAGGATCGTCCTGCCCCGGCGGTTCCCCCAGGCCCTCCAAAGCCCGTTCCAAAACGGCCCAACAGCTCATTAATAAATTCGTCAAAGCTGCCATAGGAGCTGAAGTCAAACCCACCCATATCACCGGGTGCTCCTGTATAGCCCCCGCTGCGGCTAGCTTGTTGCCAGTATTGGCCAAACTGGTCGTATTTTTGTCGCTTCTCAGGGTCAGATAGGACTTCGTAGGCCTCGCTAATTTCTTTAAACTTGGCCTCCGCTGCTTTATCGCCAGGGTTAACGTCAGGGTGATACTGGCGGGCAAGTTTGCGGAAAGCCCGTTTAATTTCATCAGCACTGGCAGATCTACCGACCCCTAGCAATGCATAGTAGTCTTTGTAGCCAGTAGCAGCCATGCCATTTCCTCCTGATACATCTGAAACTTACAGCGCATCCATCCAAGCACCTCAAACTTAGCCTATCAAAGGAATCCCCTCGGGTAGGTTCGGTTCTTTCGACGAGGCTTGTGAAATATCCGATTTAGAAAGTGCGTAAGGTTGTGTCAAGGCAAGAATCGGTCGAGGGCGGCCTTGAGCTGCCGAATCTCATCATCAATATTGCCTTCCTCAGCCGCTCGACTTACACACTCACTCAGGTGCTCGTCCAGAATGATTCGGGCAACTCGGTCAAGCGCCCCCCGTACAGCAGCTATCTGCACCAACACATCGGGACATGGCCTGCTCTCTTGCACCATTGTCTTGATGCCGCGAATGTGGCCCTCAATGCGGGCGAGGCGATTGATGATGCGACGCAATGACTCCGGATCATGAACGTGGGGATGAACCGCACTAACACCATGAAGATGATCGGGGTCAACTTCGTCTAGGGGGCCATGAGTATGGCTGCCATAAGGGAAAGGATCAGCCTCGGAAGACGGATGAGTATGGCTAAACAAAAGGTTTTGTGGGGAAGCTGACGAAGGTTTAGATACTGACATGAGCAAGGGGGTAGTGGAATCAGGCTTAGGGGGACTGGGACTGATTTGACGGGAAGTCAGAAAGCTGGGCTAATTCATCTAATGAACGGGTACCGGGATAGAGCTGACCGCTGATCTCCCAGGTGGGATATCCTTGAATGCCTTTTTCCTTGCACAGCTGAGGCTGAGGATTTTCACCACTGGCATCACACTCTACATAGGGGAGCTGAGCAGCTGCTCCGTCAAAGAGTTCTTTCTGTTCGGCGCAATGAGGACACCAATAGGCTCCGTACATGGTAGCGCCAGAAGCCTTGAGGTGGTTAGCCAGTTGAATTTCGTAAGATTGGGAATTGGCCTGAGAAGCCGGATTTGTGCAACCTACAATGAAAGCCATTGTCAGGGCAAAAACACCTATGCCTAGTCGATAGCTCACTCTAGTCTCTCGGACTTTAGAAAGTGCAGTGAGAACAGGATGCAGCAGTGGCTGAGACATAACTTGCACAATTGGTAATCGGCATTTTACAGGCGAGTGTACGGGAAACACACCATAATGCGCTTGGAGATTTCGCCTCCTACCCCCAATTCAATCGTGACACAATGTCTCTACAGTTGACAGTCTTTTCCCAGAGTTTGGGAGTCTGCTCCCTTCAAAGGAAGGATTCTAACCGGGTTATAAAAAGCAAGATTTGACTGGGAATGGTTTGCGAACTGTCAATCGCTTGAGTCACTGTTTTGATCTAAATGTGATTTGAAATCTGTTGTGATTTGATGTAAAGGGGCTTGCATGGTGTTAAACCGTGTCTGGAGGCAATTAGGCCGTTTGCTGACTTGGGTAATGGCCTGCTTGATGGTAATTTCCACTGTCTTTTCTCCCCCTGCGGTTGCTCAGTCAGCCGCTGAGGCTGCGATCGCATCGGATGCCCGATCCGCAGCCATCGCTAATCAAAGTGTCGCAAATGAAAGCTTTGTGGCACTGGCAGTGCGTAAGGTTGGAGCTGCAGTCGTTCGCATTGACACTGAAAAGACAGTTGTTCGCAACGTTCCAGATTTGTTCTACGACGATCCCTTCTTTCGGGGTTTCATGGGGCCTGAGGGTTTCCAGCGTATTCCCCAACAGGAGCGGCTGCGAGGCCAAGGCTCTGGCTTTATCATTGATGGAGCGGGTGATATTCTCACCAATGCCCACGTGATCAACGGAGCTGATCGAGTAGTCGTAACGCTTAAGGATGGCCGTAGCTTCGAGGGCACTGTTGAAGGCGTAGACGAGGTCACTGACCTAGCAGTCGTGAAAATCGAATCTGGGGATGAGGCACTTCCCATCGCAAGTCTAGGCAACTCCGACACCGTAGAGGTAGGCGATTGGGCCATTGCCGTTGGCAACCCCCTCGGTCTAGACAATACTGTGACTCTGGGCATTATTAGCACCTTGAAGCGCTCTAGTGCTTCCGTAGGGATTCCTGGTAAGCGCCTGGATTTTATTCAGACCGACGCGGCGATTAACCCTGGCAACTCTGGCGGCCCGCTTGTGAATCAAAACGGTGAAGTGATTGGCATTAACACAGCCATTCGAGCCGATGCAATGGGAATTGGGTTTGCCATTCCCATTAACAAAGCCAAGGAACTAAAGGATCGGCTAGTGCGGGGTGAGTCAATCGCCCACCCCTATCTAGGCGTTCAAATTGCCACCCTAAACCCAGAAATTGCCAAACGCAATAATGAGGACATTAACTCTGGAATGACCTTGCCCGAAGTTGAGGGTGTCATTGTTGTTCGCGTCATGCCAGATACACCCGCTGCGGCGGCTGGTCTCCGTCGGGGGGATGTCATTTTGGAAATTGATGGCGAAGCTATTAAAACTGCTGACCAACTGCAAAGCAAGGTGGACAACAGCCGGGTCGGCCAGACGCTGCGAGTTAAAGTTCAGCGAGGCAACCAGGCCCAAACTATTTCAGTTCGCACGGCTGAACTTAAGTCCGAAAACGGCCAACCCTAAAAAGGCCAGCCTCAGTACAGTAAAGCTATCAATCCTCTGCTCTCGGTATAGCCCGTCCCCCTTTCCTGCCATAGGAGATTGACATGCAATCCACACATGACCACGACAAACGCAAGCTGCTATCGGCTCTCAGTCATGGCTCGATCTTTTTAACCGCTTTGGTTCTTTCAGCAGGGATTCCCCTAGCCATTTTGATCCTCTCCGACGACCCAGTGGTGAAGGATAATGCGAAGGAAGCTCTAAACTTCCATTTCAATGTTTGGCTCTACGGCATTATTTTTGGGGTGCTGACCTTGGTCTTGATTGGTTGGCCTTTGCTAGGTCTTCTTTTCTTGGTGCAGATTGCCTTACCAATTTGGGCGATTTTACGGTCCTTGCAGGCTCCTGAAAACGTATTTCGCTATCCCTTCATTTTTCGACCCCTATAGCAGCGGTCAAGGCATCTCTACCCTGCCCCTCTAGAGTTGCCCTAAGCTTATCCGCTCAAAAACCGTTCTACTGAGAAGCTGCCTGGAATGCAGAAGTTGCGTTCCAGGCAGTTTTTTTGGGGTGCAAAGCTTGTCGCCTAACGTCGACCCTGAGAAAAAAGCCTTTGGGCAGACTTCGAGAAATCTGGCGACGAAAGAGGTCTAGCAAGAGTGCAGCCTACTGCGATGAGTGCAACACCTTTGGTGCAAATTAAGGTGGAATGGCGCAAAACAGCGACCCAATGGAAACATTATTGAAGGTTATTAATCTAAACCAAAAAATTTATTGCATTTAGTCAATCGAAACCCTAGATCAATAGCCATAATCTCGCTATACTCCTTCTAAGATAGATTTGACTCTATTCCAGCTCCTATTGAGCTAGACATAAGTAAATTCCCTAATGATTCTAAATGCGGTTATTGGCTAGCTGATTTCCGCGATCGCACTTTTCCCCTGGCCCCTTGGCCGACCTTGATTCTCCTGTGTTGTTCGAGCTGAGAGACGCCGCCCATGACACCTATCCTGGCTCAAACGAGTTGGCTCATACCGCTCTATCCCCTGTTGGGTGCCCTGCTGACGATTCCCTGGTCACCCGCTTTTATCCGTCGCACAGGTCCCCGACCTGCTGGGTACGTCAACATCGTAACGACGCTGCTGGCCTTTGGGCACAGTCTACTAGCGTTTGTTTCATTTTGGGGTAAGTCTTCCCCCCAGTTCTTCTTCGCACCCTGGCTGCAAGTTGCCGATCTGGATCTAACGATTCCCATTGAAGCTTCGGCAATTACCTTGGGTGCCTGTGTCCTCATTACAGGTCTAAACCTGCTGGCCCAGGTCTATGCAGTGGGCTATTTGGAGATGGATTGGGGCTGGGGTCGATTCTTTGCGCTGATGGCCCTATTTGAGGCTGGGATGTGCGCCTTAGTGCTGTGCAACTCGCTGTTCTTCTCCTACATGCTGCTAGAGGTGCTGACACTGGGTACCTACCTACTAGTAGGTTTCTGGTACAACCAGTCACTCGTAGTGACGGGAGCACGGGACGCCTTTTTGACCAAGCGGGTAGGCGACCTGGTATTGCTGATGGGTGTGCTGGCTATCTATCCCCTAGCAGGCACCTGGGACTTCCGTGAACTGGCTGCTTGGGCTGCGACAGCGCAAATCAATCCGACTCTAGCAACGTTGATAGGAGTGGGTCTGGTTGCTGGACCGATGAGTAAGTGTGCTCAGTTTCCGCTGCATCTGTGGCTGGATGAGGCAATGGAAGGACCGCTGCCGAGTACCATTCTGCGGAACTCAGTAGTGGTGGCTACAGGGGCCTGGATTTTGGTGCAACTGGAACCTGTGTTAGCTCTGTCTCCGACCGCCTGTTCGATTACCGCTGCCGTAGGTGCTGTCACTGCCCTGGGCGCTACCCTGATCTCGGTCGCTCAAATTGACGCCAAGCGGGTTCTCTCCTATCTCAGTAGCGCCTACATGGGACTTGTGTTTGTTGCAGTAGGTGCCCATCAAACAGAAGCGGCTCTGCTGCTGGTATTGGTTTATGCCGTAGCAATGGCCGCCCTCTTGATGGCCTCTGGCTCCATTATTTCTAATGTGATCACTCAGGATTTAACCCAGATGGGCGGTCTTTGGAAGCGCCGTCCCATCACTGGTCTGTCGTTTCTGGCAGCTGCCACTGGCATGGTTGCCCTGCCGCCTCTAGGGGGCTTCTGGGCTTTACTCAAGCTAGCCGATGGTCTATGGGCGAATAATCAAGGCGCTTTGGTAGGTCTGGTCTTGGTCGTCAACTGGGTTGCTGCGTTTAGTCTGGCCCGGATGTTTGGTCTGATGTTTGCCGGACCCAGTCAGCAGATGACCGTGCGCGCCCCTGAGCCTCTGTGGTTGATTACAATTCCGATGACCCTGTGTGCGGGCTTTACCCTGCACTTGCCCGTGATTCTCGGTGCCCTGGATCTGCTTCCCTCCTGGGCAGTGCTGAACAAAGATATGGCACTTCTGCTTACCTGGGCTAGCTTGCTGGGTGCGGCGATGGGCACGGTACTCTACGTCGGTCGTTTGGTGAAGGAGCCTACGGGTTTGATTCACAGTCAGGTGAAAAACTTGCTGGCCTACGACTTTTACACGCCCAAGATCTACCGCAACACGATTGTTTTAGGCGTAGATGTGCTCTCACGCATTACCGATTGGCTCGATCGCTACCTAGTTGATGGTTTGGTGAATCTGGTGGGCCTAGCCTCTATCTTTGGCGGAGAAACCCTTAAGTACGGCAACACTGGGCGGCTTTCGTTCTATGTGCTGACGATTTCTGCTGGGGTTGTGTTGTTGGCCATTTTCATGAGCTGGCACTACCTGCCCCTGATGATGCGGACGATCTTTGCCCTCTAATAGCCACCCTACTGAAGTCTTTTTTGCGGTTAGAACCCATGCTTAGTACCCTTTTCTGGCTACCGCTGGTGGGCGCATTGGTGCTCGGTCTGGCTCCTATCAAGATCACGGGCCAACAGGCTCGTACTGGAGCCCTTGCGTTCGCAGGTGCCACCCTGCTCTGGACAATCTGGTTGTTTACCCAGTTTGACCTGGGTGCAGATGGCTTCCAGTTCCACGAATTTCTGCCCTGGCTACCGATGCTGGGCCTCAACTACGAACTCAGCCTAGATGGTCTCTCACTGCTGATGGTGGGCTTGAACAGCCTCATCACCTTCATTGCGCTTTGGAGTAGCCACCCTGAGATCGAGCGCCCTCGTTTGTTCTTTGCGCTAATGCTGCTAGTTAGCGGCGGTGTGGCAGGGGCCTTTATGGCCCAGAACCTACTGCTGTTCTTCCTGCTGTACGAGATTGAGCTGGTGCCTCTGTACCTGCTAATCGCCATCTGGGGTGGTGGCAACAAGGTCTATGCGGCAACCAAGTTTCTGCTCTACACCGCCCTGTCGGGAGCACTGATGCTGGCTGGCTTCTTGGGCACAGTTTGGCTCAGTGGTAGCAGTGACTTTACCTACATGCCGCTGATGGGCGCAGGGCTGTCGTTGACGGCTCAGGTTGTGCTGCTGGGCTTACTGCTATTGGCCTTCGGCATCAAAATTCCCCTTGTGCCTTTTCACACCTGGCTGCCCGATACCTATGTGGCAGCTTCAGCTCCAGTGGCAATGATGCTGGGCGGCGTCCTGGCAAAGCTGGGTACCTACGGCATTTTCCGCTTTGGATTGGGGATGTTTCCCGATGCTTGGGCAACCCTAGCTCCTTATTTGGCGGTGTGGGCAGCTGTCAGCGTGCTGTATGGGGCCGTCACTGCGATCGCACAAAAGGACATCAAGCGCATGGTGGCCTACAGCTCCATTGGCCATATGGGCTATGTACTACTGGGCGGTGCAGCCCTAACCGATTTGGCTCTGACCGGAGCTGTGTCTCAGATGGTGTCCCACGGGCTTATCCTGGCGATTCTGTTCCAACTAGTCGGCGTGGTTGAAACCAAAGTCGGCACCCGCGAGCTAGATGTGTTGAACGGGTTAATGAACCCCGTTCGCGGTTTGCCCATGACGAGTGCCCTGCTAGTACTAGGTGGCATGGCCAGCGCTGGAATCCCTGGTTTGGTAGGCTTTGTCACCGAGTTTCTGGTCTTTCAGGGCAGCTATACGGTGTATCCAGTGCAGACTATCCTGGGGGTCATTGGCACGGGTTTAACAGCGGTGTACTTTGTCATCTTGCTCAACCGCACCTGCTTTGGTCGCTTGGACAACGACATTGCCTACTTCCCCAAGGTGCAGTTCTCTGAGCGCTTCCCTGCCTTTGTGCTGGCGGCTCTGATTCTCTTCCTAGGAATTCAGCCCAACTGGCTGGTGAAGTGGAGTGAAGGCACGGCAACTGAACTCATTGCTGCCGTTTCCCCAGGGGCACCCGCCAACCTAGCAGAAAGCTTTAACAGGGCTGATTTTAGAGCAATGCTGCAAGGCCCTCAGGCACCAGCTGCTGCCCTGGCCCTGTCATCTGCTCCAGAGATTTCCAGGTAGCGGTGAACTGGTGCTTGCCTTCCTGTACCGTTAGCTTTTCCCGGTCGTACAGGGAGGCATCAACAAAGCGAGCATCGTAAACGAAGACGATTTCGTGTCCCGGTTCGCCTTGGTAAAGAAAAATCGATTCCAAAATACCGACAAGGTGGACATCGCTAATTTCTGCTCCAAGCTCCTCCTGGATCTCCCGGACAATGGCATCTCGACTGGTTTCGCAAAAGTCTATTCCCCCGCCCAGGGACCGAAAAAAGGTTTCTCGCTTGACCTCATCAAAGCCCTCACTGACCAGAATGCGCCCCTGATGCCGGAATAGACAAAGTGCGATCGCACGAATTCGTTTTTTCTTCGCCATGCTGCCTCTTTAGCGCGTTCTCCAAATTCATCAAATCGCAACGCCCCCTTTCCGCAAACCTGGTTTCCCACGCCTGACTTCTGGGGACTTCTGGGCACAAGCCTTCCCTACCCACTCCCCTCACTCCATCCCCCCTCTAACCACCCACGACGCCGTTATTTCAAGGAGAACCCCATGACCGCAACCCTCGTCTCTCCTCCCCAGTCGCTCATTCCTCCTTCAAACCACCCCCATGCCGATGTCATTCATCGCTTGGAGGCAGGCGGCTCGATGCTGCCCGACACGCCCGAAAACCTGATGCAGATCATCGGCATCTACAAGGCTTATGCCGTGCCGATGGACTTTTACTGGCGGGATTTGCTC
>DATNQF010000169.1:0-14101 GCA_036702855.1 Trichocoleus sp.
TGGGGCCGTAGAGCCTTCATTGCCGCTGCCCATCAACAATCCCATTCCTGGCAGGGTCGCTACCTTCTGCCACGCCAACCGAGAGAAGTGGAAGGCCTCTGCCGATGCGATCGCAATCCAGCAAATGCCCATCACGACCAGCGCCATCTGCAAGCGGCTGAAGGTGAGCAGGCTTTGGATACCGCTCAGTTCCTGCTGCACCGCTCCCACTTCAGCGGCGATCGCTTCGACTGTGGCCCAACCCGTTTGGCGCTTGAGGGCAATGGTCGCATCCTGCAAGTTGGCCTTCAGGACAGCCAGCTCAATGCTGACGGCCTTGACCTGGCTTAGGGCTTGAGAGCTTTGCACTGATTTAGCTAACTCCAGCTCTCGGTTGGCCTGAGTGAGCTTTTGGCGCAGCTCGGCCAGCTCTTTATCGGGGTTCTCTTTGAGGGCCTTGAGTTCCTTGCGAGCAGCCGTGAGTTGCTGCTTCAAGACTTCGGCCTCGGTAGGTGACTCAGGTTCTGGCTTTGGTTTGGGGGGTGGTGGGTTGAGCAAGCGCTCGCGTTGCCGCTTGGCTCGCTCCAGACTGGCCTGCAATTTCTCCAGTTCGCTTTGCTTCGCCGCTTCGCCTTGCAGGCCTCGAATCTGGGCGCGGGTAGCAGCTAGCTCGGCTCTAAGGGCTTCTAGTTGGGTTTCGAGTTCGCTACCCGGCTGGGCTTCTCCAGGCGCTGGGGTCCCTCCAGGTGTTGCTGCTGGTTCTTCCACCATTGGTCTACCTCGCTCATCTTGCCCTGGGTTGCATCAGGGAACATCCGATAGGAAACGTAGAGGCACGTCATGAAGAACATGAGCGCCATCAGGGTGTCGGCAATACTTCTCATCGGCGAGACTCCTCTGGGGCTTGTACTTCATCGGGGGAGGGCACGAGGGCGGCGATGATGACGCGGCTGACGACTCGCACGGTGATGTCGATAGTGCGGGTTAGATTGATGGCACCGCCGAGCACGAGCTGCACCACTAGGCCAGCTACGAGCACGTTGGTAAAAACTTGTCCAATTCCTTTCATGGGGCACCTCTGCGGTTTTTAAGGGTGAGGGGAGACGAGGCAAAAAGGGCAGTTCTAGAGGCTAGAACCGTTCCCAATCGGTAGAACTGCCCTTAAAGCTTTGCCCGATAAGAATCTGAGGGCATTTGGAGACAGCGGTTCTGCCGGAACGGATCGGGGTCAGTTCAGAACTGGTTTTAGGTGCCGATTTCTGAACTGACCTCTGGCTGGTCAATGCAGAGATCGGGGATATCCGTTCCGGCTTCCCGTTCCGGTTTTTCGGGGGGCCATTTCTGGGCAACGATGTCATCCCAGCGAGCGGCAATCTCTTTCCATCTCGAATCGGAGCTATTGCGCTTGAGGATTTTCTCGCCCGCAGCTCGCAGCATCGGGTCAAGGATGTTGCCGAATTGGGTGCGGCTGGAGATCTCGCCTGCCTGCACGCGGTAGAGCAGCTCTGGCTGAGCTTCAAATAGCTCCAGCAGCCAGCTAGTGGCTTTCTCATCCGGGCTGATGATGGTTAGCACTGGCGGCATCCATGACAGGTCAGGCACTCCCGTTAACGCCAGCTGCTTGCCAATGAAGGTGATGCAGGGCCAGAAGTCATCAATTGACTCGGGTAGGTCAACCAATTGATCCACCAGGGCGTTGAATTCTTTCTTCTGACTTTCCCGCAGGCCCAAGTTGTCGTACACCCCACCCACCTGACTGGCCATACGCAGCACTACCCAGTCCAGGGAGCGGATGAAGGCACGACGTAAGCCCAATCCCGCTACATCAATCGCCTGTGATGCGATCGCAAACTGAATCAAGCGCTTGCCGCCTCGGTTCTTGATTTGCTCCAGCTGAAGGCCCAAGCGCTGCTGGGTTTTCTCTGAAAACTTGGGCATCAAGTTGTTGAACTCATCAATCACCAGCAGGATGGGAGTGTCATCAGTGGGGTCATCCAGTTCGTTGCTGATTTGCTTGACCAGCAGCTCGAAGTCATGAGGGTCAGAGAAAACTACCTGCCCCTCAGGCAAGCCAAACCAGGCGGCTTCGCCCCATTTCTTTTTGGTCAGCTCCAGGTCAATGTCATGGATGTAGACCCGGCCCTTGGGGTAGCTCCTGATGAACTTGAGCAGGGCATAGCGCAGCAACCAGCTTTTCCCGTCGCCAGGTTCGCCCAGTACGCCGAAGGAGCGCAGCCGCTCGGTTTTGGGGTTGAGCGTCACTAACGCTTCGAGCCATGCGCCATCAAGGGCAAGCCGCTCTTTGAGTTGCAGTTCAAAATGCTTCAGCAGCGGGGTCTGGCTCAAGATAGTGCTGAGCACTTCCCCCGAGTGCTCTTTACCCCCTGCTGTCAGCCCTTCTAGGGCCGCTTGAATCGGTTCACGCACGAGCGGCCAAACAGCAGCCACCGACTGCAACAAGCCGAACTTGCGCTGTTGCATCCGAGCATAGGCGGCAGTGCCGATACAAGCACCGACAAACGGGTTGGCTCCAAATGAGATCGCACTGCCCAACAGAAACAGAGCGCCAGTGGCTGCTTTCTCATGCTCACTAGGGTTGGACGTTGGCATAGTCCACCTCCGGTTGGTTGGTAGAAACGCCTTCGGCAACAGGTTGAACGTTCAGGCTCATGCCTTGGGCGGTGTGCATGTACTGGGGGAACTCCAGCCAGAACTGAGCCAGTTCAATCGCCTGCTGCTCAGCGCTGAGGTTAGTAAGCTGACTAAAAGCAGCCGCATCCCCGTCAAAGGCTCCTACCTGCTGCTTGAGATCCCAGAGCGCATTGTTGACGGCTTGATAGCGCTCCTCGATAAAGCCCTGGACGTTGCCGCTTTCTCGACCTTTGCTAATCAGGTAAGTGGCGCGAGTGAGCACCGCCTCGCTGATACGACCTGCGCCAATCTGGCTCGGTTGAGGACTGGGCATGTTGCGGGTTGGGGTGACGGCGGCTTCCTGCCGCTGCAGTTCTTGTTGGAACTGGTGACGGGTGTAGCTCACGATGCGGGGGGCAGTAACCAGAGTCAAGAACACGCCGCCCAGAGCCAAGTGTTTGGGCTTGAGCGGAATCTTTCTAGTCATCGGTAGTGTTCTCCAAAATGCGGTGCCAGGTCATCAGCTTTTCGTCGCTCTCGCTGCCATCAACCAGGGCCTCAGCCAGCTTGCGCTTGGCGATCCTGCGCAGCACCTCGGCCTCAGTGGGAGGTGGGGTAGTGGCGAAATAGGCAACCGAAAAGCCAACTAGGGAAGAGAAAATCACGCCGTTGGTGACGGCTTCTATCAGGCGGGCATGGCTCTGGCTGGCAGTGAAGACAATGCTGAGGTCACGGCCAATGAAGCCAGCGACCATAATTGCGCCCAGGTAGCCCCAGTAGCGCCATTCTTTTGCCCGTCTGAAAACGCGCTTACCAACCCGGATTGCAAGAATCAGGGGCAGGTAGTAGGTCAATAAGTTGTGCATAAGGTTTAATTGGCGATAGGCCCTGAGCCTCGCTCAGAACTGCCCCTGAATTTGGTTGGCAAATCGGGTTACTGCGCTTTCTTGGTTCTGCTCCTCTTGGGAAAAGTGCCAGGGGGAGCCACGTCCTCAATTTCCTTTTTCAGCTCCTTGAGGAGGTCAGGTCTGCCACTCAAGTCCTGAATAAAGCTCTTGGCATGGTCAAAAGCGGTTTGATCGAAGTCCATAATTGGGTAAGTCCTTAAGTTGTTCGTTCGGCTGGGGATGAAGCCCCGGAAAGCGGCGTCCAAACTGATTTCCGGGGTTATTTGTGGCTCTGCAGTTTTTGCAGCACCCTGACTACTGCCATCAGCAGATTGAGGCCACTAAAGGTAATCAGCAGCCCTGCCAATAGCTTCCAATTGAGCACGATAAAGGCAATCAGCAGAAAGCCCAGAATCGGCGCTACAAAAGCATTTGCTATGTACTCAATCGGCTCAATCTGGAGGGCATAGCGGATAACTTCACGGGCAGGTTGCTGCCACTGGTGGGGAAGACGGTTGATGATCTGGTTCACGGCTTTCTCCTAAAACGAAGGTGAAAAACGCGATCGCAACTATGGCCAGCACCAGGGCTAGCCGACAGGCTTTCCCAGCGATTGCAGATGGGTCAAGGCTTGCTGTAGGGATTGAGCTTCAGCCGTGGTGGCAGCATCTACAGCACGGGCACGTTCTCGGTAAAGCCGTTGCTCAAGCTGCATTTCCTGTGCTTTGGCCGTTACCGCTTCTCTTGCCTGTCTGGTTTGCAGGAGACGGGTTTCCCGTGCAGCTGCGTCTTGGTCGAGGGCCTCGATCACCGTGTCAGCCACGGCTAGGAACTGCTGAGCAACCGCTAGCGGGTCATCAATGACCAGAGCGTTGCTATCACGGAATTGCGTTAGGTCAATCTGCATCCCGCCAAGCTGGGGAATCGCTAGGGTGCTGCTTTGTCCTACTTCTACCGTCACGGTAGAGGCCGTTACCTCTGCGATTTTTTGGGGTGCGATATCGGGCCTGAATTCTTGCAGCAAAGCTTTTTGAGCTTCGGTAGATAAACCATTAGAGGTGTCAAAACCCAGATCCTGAGCCTTCCGGCGCACTGAGGTTTTGGGCAGATCATGCTCAGTGCAGAAGCTATGTAGGGATTTCATTGTGCAAAGTCCTTTGAAACGTTAGCAGCAATTGATTGGAACAGGTTTGGCACAGGTGGCACGGATGAAGCTGTGCCGCGCTTGTGCCCATGCCGTTTCACCTGTGTACCAGGGTATAACAATTTTGCCCCAAATTTGACCCTATAGTGTTGCAAATTTGGGACAAAATAGAGATATAGTGCAGACAGACACTTTGTTCTGTGCTAGCAGTAGGGCAAAAACTCCATAAAATGCCCCAAAATGGGGGCAAGCGTTGACCTATGGATATGGCCAGAAAAGATGATCGGCTGACAGTTCCAGCGCTGGGGGAGTGGTATTCGGATCTTTTGGCAGTTGATGCTGCAATCAACAACCGCACCCCTGGCCAGCAGTTTCAGAGCTTGGGATGCGCCAAACTACAAGAAAGGGAGGCGAAAATTAGGGAAAGGGTTACGTACCTAGCTCAGAAGCGAGGTATCAGTCCTGATGAAATGTGGCGGCAGCTTGTAACGGGCCGATTCACAAAAATTCTTCCTGAGGAGTGGGCAGACATGCCCGAACAGAGTGTAGAGCAATCCAACAGTAAGTGAGGTCGCGATCTCAATGACTAACGGCGCATCTGACCAGTCAGACCGAATTGAGGCGATTCCTGCTCAAGTAGCTCAATCCCAAACGGATCAGCGCTTCAACAACTTGCTGGCGGAAGCCAAGGCAGATTGCCAAACTAAAAGCCGCGAACGCAGAGAGTTTCGCACCTTCATGCGGCAAATGGCTGAAAAGATTCGCTGCATCTGGCAAAGGCTAGCAAGCTAATGGCTATCGCGAATCCCAGCCACCTCTACACTGGGCGAACACTTGAGCTAGACGGCGCAACCTGAGTCGTCACAACACTTGACTTCGTCCCATCGTGCTAACTGGGCCAGTCTTGTAAAATTCGGTAGATTCAGCCTAAATTGATGGCAACTACATTTTCAGGAGGTGATGCCAAGCGAAAGCTCAATTGAAACGAGTTCCCTTTAAACGGCAAAAACGTTAGCCCTTCCACCGCCAAGTGATTTGCTAACGCCCGCCTGCTCCCACGTGCCCTACTGGGTCACGTTAGGGGATTCGTTTTAAATTTCTGACCCTATCTTACTTCTCCCGGATCAGCAGTGCAACCGGGAACAGATGTTCTAGTGCTGTAGCGGTCAGACTCAACGGCTATAACCCGCATTCTCTCGTCACAGACCGACCTGGGAATCGTTACCGCATAGCAAAACAGGCACTCCCCTTCACAGAAGATGCCTGCCTCCTACTGACACGTTTTATGAAAACAAATCCGCATCTCCATCCCAGATCAAAGTCCCCGTTCTTGTACGTGGCTCAGCGCTGCCTTACCCAAAAGCATGAGGGGTACGGTAATGGCTAAGTTCACCCCAACTAAATCAGGCAACCCCTGCCCCCTCTGTGAGGACACTTCAGGCAAGTGTAGAGAGGCAGAGTTGCATCACCTTTGCATGACGTACACCAGCAAGGGCGATGAACGGGTACTTCCTGGCTGGCTCTTTCTGGGCACCACGAAAAACGAGCTGTGGGGCCAGTGGAAGGAAAAGGGTGACAGCAGCACCCCAGAGCAGCGGGAGCAGCAGCGGCAAGAGCGACAACGCATCGTTGAAGCCCGCAAACTGGCAGAGCAGCAACAACGGGCAGCCTCGCTCCCTGCGGCCAAGCGAGATCCCCTCTACCGGCAGCTGCTCGCTCAGTTATCTCTACAACCCGATGACCGCGAGGACCTCTTAGCCCGTGGCTTTACCTCTGAGCAGATTCAGAAGTTTGGGGCACGCTCCGTCGAGCAGTGGCAAAAGCTTGAGGAGAGTCTGCCTCACACCCTGCCGGGAGTAAGCCTCGACGGCCACAGCCTCAATGTCTCTAAGGGAGGCTATCTCTGCCCCATCTACGATGTCGATGCGCTACTCGTCGGGTTTCAGCTACGCCGCCGCGAAGGAGGGGACGGGGGGCGCTATCGTTGGCTTTCCTCGGTCACAAAGAAGCGGCCTAATGGACCCGCCCCTAATCTCCCTAACGGTGAATTGCCCCTGGCCGTCTATCAACCTGCCCATGCCCAGACAGGCATTGTTGCCCTAGTCGAGGGAACAGGTCCCAAGCCCTTTCTGGTATCAGAGCGGCTCCATGTCATCACAGTAGGGGCAGCTGGGGGACAGTTTGCCAGCAGTGCCGAAACCCTCAAATACACCCTAGAGAAGCTGGGTGCAAAATCAGTCATTCTCTATCCTGATGCAGGCGATGTCCTCAACAAGAGCGTCATGCGCCGCTGGTGGAAAACGGCCCAGCTTCTGCAGCACCTCGGCTACCCCTGCCAGGTGGCCTGGTGGGGCCAGGTAGACAAAAAGCCAGACCCCGACATTGACGAGCTGCAAGATTTAACCAAAATCGAAATCATCAGCTTTGCCCAATTCGAGCAAAAGGCCCGCCAGCAAGAACGCAAATTGCTGCACTGCGTTCAGCAGATCAGCCACCTGTTCAAGCCCAAGCGCCAGCGTCCCAGCACCCCACCGTCCGATCTAACCCCATGGCAAGGGCATGAATACTCAGCAGGGCAACGGCTACACGCTTGGCAGGCAGCAATCAAGGCAGGGTACCGCTACGTCTTAGACCAAAGCGTCACCGGAACCGGAAAAAGCTTTGATAGCGGCCTGGTAAACCCCCAAGATTTCAAGGTCGAACGGGTTCTCTACTACTCCGCCCAGCACCGCAACCCCACTGTAGACACCCTCAAGGCAGAAAACGGCTGGGTTGATCTCGAAGCAAGGCACGGCGGCCTGATTCGAGAAGCCACTCCTGGCGGAGGCACCCGCTGGAAGCGCGTCAGCAAGGGAGAAAAAGCCGATACCCCGGCTAACTGCAACCGCCATGGCCTGATCTCGGCCCTTAGAGGAAAAAATATTCCCGGTGCAGATACCGCCGCATTAGTATGCGGCACTTGCCCCCTCAAAGAAGCTTGCCAGAGTTCCTCAGGGCCAGGCTTCGGCTACCTCAACCAGCGCCGCTTTGCCCTCTCATCTCCTAAGCTCAGGCTGCATCCAGACAGTTCACCTGACCCCACCGAATTTGACTACAGCAACACGCTCGCCCTGTGGGATGAGCCAGGAGAAACTTTCAACGGCGTTAGAGAAACGGTTGTGGGGTTAGCGGATGTCGACCGTGTTACCGCTGAGCTGAGTCGCATCAATTTCAACCTGCTCACCCAGGTACAACCACTGCTGCTAGCCCTATACGGGATGCTACAGGCCAAGAAAGGCAAGTTTGGACTGGGTGATGCGCAGTTACGGGCCAAGCTGCCCACACCCGCGATTGATGCAGCTGAGGTTGAGCAAGCCCTGCGACCAAATTTAGACTGGCTTGATTCCACCGCTCAGTACGGCGTTGAACTAGCCGACCTACCCGCTAAAGTGCGCAAAAGCTTCACCGAGCGCGATCGCACCCTAGCAGAGGTAGCCGAGGAGAGGGTAATCAAACAATGGTTGCCTGACCTGATTCGACTGCTCCAAGGCCATCCTGGTGCAATGAATGCTCAGTGGGACAGACTAACCCTGACCCTGCCCGATGAGCGACACCGTGAACTTGCAGCAGCGCATAAGGCGGTCATCTTCCTAGATGCCACCCTCAGCCCCGAAGACCTCGCCTTAAAACTGGGCTGCTCCGTCGAGGACATCTACGTGTGCCGACAGCACGTAGAAGAGACAGACAACCTCTCCATTACCCAAGTGACCGATCTAGGACGCCTGGGGCTGCAGCGAGGCCGCGAGCAAGAGAAGAGAGCAGAAGCACTCATCTCTCATTACCAGGGCCTCGACCCAGACGCTAAAGTGATCGACTTCAAGAAGTTTGGAGCAGATGGAGCTTGGTGGAGAGATTCAAGAGGCGTCAACGACTTCACCCGCACCCAGACACTCATCCTAGTGGGCACCCCTTGCCGCAACTTAGCTTCACTCCAAGCAGAGTATGCCTGCTTAACTGAACAACAGATCGACCCCGAGAACGAAGCCTTCAAAGCCTTCCTTAACCGCCAGATCCGCTCTGACATCTGGCAAGCCGTCGGGCGCTTGCGAGCCCACCGCAGAAGCGATGAGCAGTTGCAGGTGATTCTCCTATCCGACTTTGAAGCAGGGTTGCCAGCACAGCGGGTGACGGCCAGCAGCATCACCGTAGAGGCAGCCAGCAAGGTCGAGCGGGTTCAGCTTGCGATTCAAGGTGCCGTTGAACAACTTCAACAAGCAGGCCAGAAAGTGACTCAATCCGCCATTGCTGCCATTACTGGCTTGTCCCAGGGCTATATCAGCCGCTTCAGAGCACTATTACAAACGCTATTAGATTCCCCTAATAGCAAAAGTAATAATTTTGCTGACCCAGCCAAGGTTGAGCTAGTGAATGAGCTGCTCTTGGAGTGCCAAACGACCCAAGAGGCTGTCTCAACCGTTCAATCTCTCATTGATTTCATCCCCTCCAAGCGTGAATGGCTAGCCATTTGGCGACATTTAAGTGGACAAGCTCAGATTTTGTTGATGCAGACGCTCTCCTTGGGCCTGCCACCTCAAAACCTGCTGGAGGTGGGTACTTAAGCCAAGGCCTTCTAGAGGTGTTTATGTGGCTATCCTATCTGTCCAAATCGTTTCATCATTGATTGGGCTCGTTTTGAGTTGGCGATCTGCTGGCGATATTCGTTTTTTTCCTGAGCTGAGGCCACCACTTTATCCAGGACATCTGGATCCGTCTCACACTGTTCAAACATGGCTTCGAGTAAGACTTCGCGACAAATATTGTGCTTCCGACATAAAGCTTGAAGACGGTCAGACAAAGTAGCTTCAAGTCTTAAAGTACTTTGCTTGGTTGTGAGGGGTTTAGGGGCTATATCCGAATCCTGTACGCCGAGATATCTAGATGTCGAGGTATCTAGACTTTGAGAAGCCTGGTTTACTGGTTCTCCTGGTTCAATGACTTGTGGGGTTGAGGAGCCGGCTACCTCCTGGAACTTTACTTGCTCGGAGACAAAAGTGCCTGAGGTCGATAATTTAGGGGAGTTTGAAGCATTTGCTTGATCTAATTCCTCTTGTCCTAGATTGTCTAAATCTAGATTTCTAGACATCGAGGTATCTTGACTTGATGAGGTTAGGCTTGTGTCCCTATTAGGAACTGTAGGGCGCTGTCGCTTTCTCAAGCGTTCTAAGGCATCACTCATTTAGCTAAGGCCTCCACAACTTGCTCGAAGGGGTACTGTAGGTCGAGCTGGCCTATGTCGGAGAGTAAGGTGCCTTTGCGAATAGCGTTCTTGAATTTCTCAGATTCTCGAATGGATGCAAATAGAGGAATGCCATTGGCAAACTCCCGCATGGCTTCTATATTTTGCTTCCCTTCCAATGTCTGAGTATTTCCAACCCATCTGTCCCGAAAAGGGACAATTCCTAAAATCCTGCCTGTAAATGCCTCTAACTCTGATTGCTCCTTGAGGAAGTCGAGGGTATCAATGAGAGAGTTGACTCCTTTGACATTAGCTTCGACTGGAATCAGGACATAGTTAGATGCCCCCACAGAAGAGAGGCAGAGCTGTGACCTTGATGGTTGAACATCAATCAGAACATAGTCAAAGAGATCTACTACAGCTTTCAGTCGTAGCCGTAGAACGAAGGCTCCAGTACCGCTACTGCTTAGGTAGTCAGACACCTTAAATAAACCCCGGTCTGCAGGGATAAGAAACAAGTTAGCGTAGTTGGTCTCGTAGATACCGTCCTCCGTTTGCACCTGACCTGTCAGAACCTCGAAGAGACTAGGTTCATTGGGCTGAACTTCATGGTTTAGATAGAAGGTTAGGTTGGCCTGAGGATCAGCATCAATAGCAAGGACTCGCTTGCCTTGACTAGCTAGAAGCAAGGCGGTGAAAAAGATAGTGGTGGTTTTTCCCTGTCCACCAGATAGGGAAATACAGGAGCAAGTCTTCACACGTAGCGACCTAAGCTCAACGCAAATGAGTGTAGAGCTATTCATTTGAGATGTCGAGAGGTCTAGATATCTACACTTGCAGATATCTAGACACTAGTACTCTACTTAAAGAGACTGTGGCACTATTAGAAACGCTAGCTTTGCCGCTGATGAGAATGAATAACACCTAGAGAAGGTAGCCTTTCAAGAGCTTGCATTTTCACAGCGGTTGGATAAACGTCTAAATGTTTTTGAGGTATTTGAGGTATGTGAGTGGCGCAAGGTTCTTTGCTTCCAGATGATTATCAGAACTTTCTCAAGGATCTCAAAGGACGAATTCGTCAGGCCCAAGTAAAAGCTGCTCTAGCTGTTAACCGTGAATTGGTGCTGCTCTACTGGGAAATAGGGCGCGAAATTCTGGCACGGCAGGAGGTTGAAGGGTGGGGCACTAAGGTAATTCAGCGTCTTTCTATGGATCTACGGGAGGAGTTTCCAGCAATGAGCGGCTTCTCCCGTACAAACCTAATGTATATGCGGGCCTTTGCAGAGGCTTATCCTCAAGTAGAATTTGTCCACCAGTTGGGTGGACAAATTCCCTGGAAGCACAACTGCGTCATCCTTGACAAGGTGAAAGCCCTTGAAGAGCGGCTCTGGTACATCCAGAAGACGATTGAAGATGGCTGGAGCCGGAGTGTTCTGATTCACCAAATTGAGGGCGATCTCTACAAGCGCCAAGGTGGAGCGCTGACAAATTTTGCTACCGTCCTTCCTCCTGAACGATCCGATCTGGCTCAAAGCTTTCTGAAGTCAGAGTACAACCTAGAGTTTCTCAGCCTGCGAGAGCGAGCCCATGAGCGTGAGCTAGAGCAAGCGCTCATCAATCACATGCAGAAGTTCCTCCTAGAACTGGGCGTAGGTTTCTCGTTCCTAGGAAGCCAGTATCGGCTTGAGGTAGAGGGAGAGGAATTCTTCATCGACTTGCTTTTCTACCATGTTCGTCTGCGCTGTTATGTTGTAATCGAGCTAAAGACGACCGACTTCCGGCCTGAGTACACAGGACAGATCAACTTTTACGTAAACGTGGTTGATGACCTGCTGCGTCATCCTGACGATCAACCCACGATTGGTATTATTCTTTGTCGCTCTAAGCGGGAGACGATTGTGCGCTATGCCCTAAAAGGTATGAGCCAACCCATCGGGGTTGCCACGTACAGAACCAGCAAGGATTTGCCAGAGAACCTTAGGGGCAAGTTGCCATCTGCGGAGGAACTGCAAGGAGAACTCGAAAGCGTCATTGCTGAGATCGAGGCATCGGAGGATTGAGAATGAAGCGACAGATTAGTCCTGGGTAGAAGGCGGCTCCCTAGACCACCCCTACTACTGGGCGGCATTTATTCTGATTGGTAATGAATTGTAAGAAGCCGGGTCTCGGCAGGCCCGGTAGAGCAATTGCAGGGGGGCATATCTGTCCTTATCCCCCGAGATTCTATCAGTCTTCTTCTTTGTCGCAAACACGGCATTTGTCAGCGAAAATCAGTTAAACCTAATTAGACCCATTCCGAGTAATGACCGCAATTCAAACAAAATCAACATTACTGAGTACTACTCTGCAATCTACCACCATCGAAAACCGTCCTGCTCAAGTAGTTTGGACAATTGCTCGAGTGGCGGTGGGTTTACTGATGATCCATAACGGCTTTAGCAAACTAGCAGATGTACAGGGGTTTGCAAGTGGGGTTGTGAGTTTTATTGGCTTACCTTACCCAGTTTTCCTTACCTATTGTGCTGCCTATGCTGAAATTGGAAGTTCGATTCTGTTAGCAGTTGGATTATTCACTCGGCTCAATGCCTTGGTCTTGCTATTTACCATGCTGATTGCGATATTCTTTCATCTCAAGAAGGACGGCTGGCATATTCCTCCTTTAGAAACGGCTTCCCTTTATGCTTTGTGGTTTAGCTTTTTCTTGACTAATGGCGGTGGTTTATTCTCCCTTGATACGGCAATCTCAGGGTGGCTGAGGAAACCCTCATCTCCGTAAGGTGGCCCGTGCATCGATTTATTGCTGAAGGAATTCATTCAATTGGGAAATATTTACATCGAGATAGTCCTCCATTGATAGCCGATGCAATCCTTCCCCAAAACTCACCAGCGTTTCTCCTTTGGATCAACACGAGCAAGGCAAGTACTCATTAATTACTCCAGAGTAGTTAATTGGTTATCAGAAAGGCTGAAAGAGTTTCGAGCCAAAGGTTTGAGAGCTTTTTTAGGCGGCGAGACTAAGTTGGCTCGGTTTTTAGCTCATTAAGTTATTGCGCGTGTACTTAGGTATCCTAATAAACACTAAGAGGGCCGCTTCATGCCCTTCAAACAGGGAAAAATCCCAATCGACCTAAGGCTGGATCCAAGATTCGAGCCGCGATGGTCGAAGACCGGCCCAAGGGCCAACGCGCTGCGATCAAATCGTTTCTCTCCCCCTAGCGTCCAATCTAGCGCGTGGGATGTAGCAGTCCTTCTCCCGAACCGTTTTCCCGTCCCATAACAAGTAGAGTTGTGACTTTGAACCGCAACCGATTAGGGTTACTGGTACTGGCAATCCTGTTGATCGTCTCATCGTGGCTGGGAATTGCTGCAGCTCGATTTGGCTTAGAGGTGCGAACATTGCAGGGAGCGGAGAGACTCCCTCTGCTTTACCTAGCTCCAAGAGGGGCCAAGGCAGTGCCAGGAGTTCTTGTGGCTCATGGTTTTGCGGGTTCTAAGCAGTTGATGCTGGGCTATGGGCACGTACTGGCTCGTGCGGGCTATGCAGTAATGCTGTGGGATTTCGACGGGCATGGGGCTAATAGAACTCGCTTGCAGCGGGACGCGTTACAGCAAAACTTGGATGTCGCTCTGCAGGCTCTATTAGAACAACCCCAGGTTGATGGGGAGCGTCTGGCCTTGCTGGGGCACTCGATGGGCAGCGGCATTGTGATGACGGCTGGCATCCGTGACCTGGATCGCTTTGCTGCAACCGTGGCTGTTTCCCCAACTGGAGCAAACGTAACGTCTCAAGCTCCCCGCAATCTTCAGTTGCAGGCAGGGGGTGGAGAGGGACGATTTATTGCCAACGCTGAACGGCTATTGACACAGGCAGGGGGAGAAAATGCCAATTTGGCAACGGGTCAGGGCCGGGAACTCGTTGTCGTCCCTGGTGTGGAGCACATTACCATCCTCTTTAGTGACGGTAGCCACCAGGCAGCTCTGCGTTGGCTAGATGCAACCTTTAGCAAACCCAATACCAGTCAGTACGTTGACCGTCGCATGGGGTGGTACGGCTTGCATTTGCTGGGTTGGCTACTTGGACTGGCGGCCATTGCTCCCGTATTAAGACAATCGGAAGCAGCCGTAAAAACAGCTCCCATTCAACGTTGGGCAGGGTTGGCAGTCGCACCCCTGTCCGCAACTGCAGGACTCGTACTGCTGGGTCAGCGGTTTGAGCTGCAGGATTTAGGCGGGGTTCAAGTGGGA
>DATNQF010000176.1:0-16336 GCA_036702855.1 Trichocoleus sp.
CCGAAGGTGTGCATGTAGGCAGGTCGCTTGATCGGAACAGAGCCGACCAACTGCCGCTGGTTGCTATGGGCATCCATGCGGTAAATGCTGTAGCTGCACTGGGGAATGAGATTAACCAAGTAGCTGTAAACCGCGTTTTCCTGAAAGTCGAAGTGGGGATGAGCCGTCGTAATTTGCCCTGGCACGAGATCCCGATAGTGAAACTGATCAATCGTATCGAGGGTTTCGGGGTCAAAGACAATAGGAAAGGGAGACTCGGTCACAGAAAGAAAGCGATCGCCCTGCATTGTAATGTTGACCGTAGCGTTATCGGTAGGACGCGGCAGGGGATCCCGCAGTCGCTCTAAAAGTGAATGACGAGCTGTGGTGCCAAACTCACTGCGGCTGATTTTGCCTTTGGCTTTGGCCTCTTGGTAAGCCCGACTTTGCAGAAAGCGATTGGCAAAAGCAACTTGCCCATTTTTGAAGGAGAATTTGCGGAGCATGGCAAGCCCATCAAACCAGTGCTGATAGGACTGTGTGCCCACTTCCAGCGTTCCAGGCCCAGTACGAATCAGGCTGCCGTTTAACCACTCAGGGATGCTTCCCTGAATCGGAAGTGCTGCGAACTCACCTTCTTCGTGAGCGGTTGAGAAGCCTAGCTGATAATGGGCAACTGCCATAACCTGTCTCGCTGCAAATCCTAGAGTGAACGCAAGCTCTAATGGTTTTCTTGGGATGACCTATTTCAACGCATTAAAAACGTGGGGAAGAAAAGCTCGCCTGACTTCTGAGGCCCCTCGCAGACTGGGTTCGATGATTGCTGTGAACCAGGAAGGATCGCCCTTGAGAAAGTGGGCCTCAAGATCGACCAGTTGCCCGTGACGGCTAGCAATTTCTCCAATTGCTGTGTTTATGCGCCGCAAGTTTCTCCGGGCAATTGCCGCATCAATCCCTAAAAAGTTGCGGCTGTCATCTCCCAGCGTGGGATCGTACACATTTCCCAGCAGCACAGGCCGAATGGGCAACCCCTGAATAAAGGTATCGAGGGCATTGGCAAAGGCTGTTATTCCAGGGCCCGTGTCTTGAATGAGACCTTGCAGCAGATCATTACCGCCAATCGTAATAATTGCGATCGCAGGCCCCTCGACCCGTAAGTTTCGGGCTTGGGACGGCAAACCGCTCACGGTCGCTCCATCAACAGCTCGGTGCTCAAGGCGGGCTGAACCGCGGGAGGTGAGGTCTTGTCCTTCAAATTCAGGAAATAGGCGGTTGTCGTTCTGAACCAGAAGTTGCCCTGGATGCACCCCAAGATCGTTGTACCGTCCGCAATCCAAAATCGAGTCGCCAAACGTGTATAGCGTCACCATTGCTTTTTCCTGCTGACTGCATCCCAAGAGTGCTAGAACCCCTGCACCTACCCCAGCTTGGATAACCTGCCGCCGCGTGGGTTGCCGTGGGGATCGCCGTGTGGCTTGAAAGGGCATCATGACCGTTTATTCGCCTGATAGCTCATCTGTCATCGCGCCAATGATGCTCGTTCCAGCTAGAACGGCCAAGGTCAAGAGCATCATGGAGCGCTCAATCGGCCCAAAGGGAGCTAAGACTGTGCTAGGTGCAATGGAGGCAATGACCGAAATTGCTGAGACAGGAATGGCTACCCGGAGCCACTCCCGCTCTGTCCAGGGTTTGCGGAGCATAGGAAATCGTTGAGCGCTGTTGGAGTGCATTGTATTGAGGGGCGGTCTTGGGGAACCTCCGCCACGGGATTTAGGCGGCTCTAACGATAGGGGGGATTCTGGTGAAGGGTTTCAGCTAGACGTTAATTCTTAAACTATTAGCTATACCAATACGCTGTCCAGATCACTCCATTGACAGGTTATCAATTCACTCTACTTTCCCCATTGCCTCTTCACTTTCCTTAAGAAGTCTTGAAACCCTTATTCTCTCGTGTTAAAACGGCGGAAGCCCCTATTTCTTCGTTGCACCATGAACAAAGCAGAATTGGTTGATAAGGTTGCCGCCAAAGCGAATGTAACCAAGAAGGAAGCAGATGCTTTGATCACAGCCTTTGCCGAATCCGTTGTGGAAGCGGTTGCCGAAGGGCAGAAAGTAACCCTAGTGGGCTTCGGCTCCTTTGAGCCACGCTCTAGAGCGGAGCGTGAAGGCCGCAACCCCAAAACAGGTGAAGTGATGAAGATTCCTGCTAGCACGGTTCCTGTCTTTAACGCAGGCAAACTGTTCAAAGAGAAGGTGAACGGCTAGAGCTTTCTTAATCTCTGCCTTACCTACATGAAAAGCTCACACTTAGCCATGTAGGGCCACCAGGACGCAGATTCCATGTCAAAAAGCCCACTATCAAGGTGGGCTTTTCTCAGTATTTTTGTTCCCAAAAACTGCTAGAGCGTGATGTTGTCCCAGTCATTAAGGCACATCGTCCAAAGCAACCACCGCGTCTGTTCTTGGACTTCTTCAGAAGTTAGGTGAGGCATTGAAGCCTGAATGTTTTGGGTGATCATCTCCTCCTTCACAGATTTGAATTTACCCGCTGATTTGAGCTTGCGGCGCTCATTGAGCATGTTCTGGATCTGCTCTTCCTTCCATTGCTCATCTGAGTTTGGGATGTCCATGCTGTGATTGCTCTTGGTAAAAAGGGAGTTGCAGACGGCAGTCCCACTCCGGCTGGGATTGCTTGTATATCTGCAAGATGCCCTATCTAGATGCACTTTTATCAAAAACTTTAATGACTCCTTCCTTTGGGGGTTGCCCTTGTCCGTACGACCTGCACCCTAGATCCCTAACCTAGAGACAGATGAACCTTGAGGGCTGGCCTACTACTTTGGATAGGAGGGGTAGAGGAAAAAGCATGAAACTGAGCAGTATTTTTGCAGCAGGGCTGTTGATGGGCCTAACGGGACTGACAGCTTGTACTGCCTCCCAACGTGGGGAGACTCAGGAACAGGTTTCAACTAATCCGGGTTCTGAGCAGTCGCAGCCCTCAGAACAAGCATCCTCGCAAACCACTCAAGCCCAACAGGTTGCCCTCAATAGAACGTGTAACCTAGTGGAACAGGGGTATGGTCCCTCTGGGCAAATTCCTATCCGCGTTGAAGAAGTGGTTTCGGGTTTGGACGTGCCTTGGGGTATGGCCTTTTTGCCCAATGGTGACATGCTGGTGACGGAGCGGGCAGGACAGGTAAGATTGGTGCGGCAAGGTCAGTTGCGATCGCAACCCGTTGCAACCATCGCCGCTACCGATGAAGGCGAAGGCGGGCTATTGGGAATCGCTGTTCACCCAGACGTGGGCAGCAACCGATTTTTCTATGTGTATTACACGGCTAACCGCAATGGCACGCCCACTAATTTGGTCGAGCGGTGGCGACTCTCTGAAGATGGTTTGAGTGCAACGCGCGATCGCACTATTCTCGATGGCATTCCGGTTGCTCAGTACCACAATGGCGGTCGCATTCGCTTTGGGCCAGACGGTATGCTCTACATCGGCACAGGCGATGCCAGAGATCCCGATACCTCCCAAGATCTAGATAACTTGGCAGGTAAAATTTTGCGGGTAACGCCAGAGGGTGAAGTGCCTTCGGATAATCCCTTTCCAGGAAATCCTGCCTACATTTTGGGTATCCGCAACACTCAGGGCTTTGACTGGATCGACGCTTCAACCCTTTGGGTGACAGACCACGGCCCCAGTGGTGAGCTGGGTCGCCGAGGTCACGACAAAGCGAGCGTTGCTAGAGCGGGGGACAATCTGGGTTGGCCGATTCAGGAGCGCTGCGAATCTGCGGAGGGGCTGGTGACGCCTTCGATGGTGTGGCGTCAGGCGCTTCCGCCAGGTGGCTCAGTCATCTACACAGGCAGCGCAATTCCTGAGTGGCGAAATAGTTTGATCATCGCAACGTTGCGATCGGAGCACTTGCAGCGAGTCGCCTTTGACCCCAACTCGCCAGGACAGGTGCAGCGCCACGAGGTCTACCTGGAAGGGGAATATGGGCGACTGCGCGATGCGGTGATGGGGCCTGACGGGGAACTGTACGTGACTACGAGTAACTGCGATGGTCGGGGGAGTTGCCCAGCAGAAAAGGACAAAATCTTGCGCATTACTCGATAGAGGGCTCCTTTCATACGGTTCACCGGATGTTCAAACAGTTTTTTCAATCGGCTTGATTTCTTTGCTCCAGTTCTGCAAAGACTTCTTTTGCTACTAGTAATGCATTGAGAGCGGCTGGAAATCCTGCATAGATAGCCATTTGCATAATGACTTCGACGATCTCTTGTCGTGAGCATCCAACATTTAGCCCACCTTGAATGTGTGCTTTCAACTCAGTAGGCGCATTTCCCAGGGTGACGATTGACGCAATGGTTGCAATTTGCCGTTCTTTGGGTGACAAGATGCCACGAGAGTAAATGTCCCCGTATGGAAACTCGATGATGAAGCGGGCAAAATCAGGCGCAATATCCTTTAGCTCATTCATGACCCCTTCGCCAATGTGACCATGAATTCTTGAAAGTGTTTCTTGTCCACGTATGTAGCGATCTGAATCCATAGATTTGGCTTTAGAAATTGAACTGCGCTGATTCTATACTTTTTGTACGAACTACCATGCTATTTGTAGGCTGTTTGACGGGACGGACAACATTTCCGCCTACTTTCCGCATGACTTGAGCATCTCACCCTAATTTTGTATGTTACTATCCTCCGCAATATTAGGCTGCGGCTGGCTCTTTTGTTGCTTGCGCTGTCATCATGCCCCAAAGCCAATCAATCTTGTATTTTTCAACTGAAATCTCTTGCAACCCTTCAGTTTTTAAGATTACTTGAAACTCATTTACTCCGTAAGTTCGAAAATGAGCGCGATTGAATAAACTCAAAAAGAAGTCACAGATGCGACAAGTCAAATAATCATGGCACCAGTCAGTAATCACTAGACGACCATTAGGTTTAAGAACCCTTTTCGCTTCTTGAATCGCTTGAGAGGGATTACGAAAGTAGTGAAAAGCATTTGTTGAAATTACAACATCGAAACTTTCATTGAGGAATGGAAGACTATCAGCACTGCCCACACACAACTCTACTGAATTTGGTAGTTTCTGTTTGGCGATATCAAGCATTTCAGCAGAGGGATCTAAGCCAAAAAATAGTGCCTCTGGGGTCAGATCCATTAATCGCCGAATGAGAGTTCCTGTGCCGCAGCCAAGATCTAGGACTCGTTCGTGAGGATTGATAGCTAGTCGGTTAATTGTTTCTTGAATGGTTGAATTAATGTAGGACGCCCAACGACGGTCGTACATGGGAGCAAGACGAGAATACTCTTCTTGTACTGGATTAGAATGCATTTTCCCGAAAACCTGGTCAGTCTGCTGCATGGGCTGCCTTAATATTAGACTGCTCTGCTGCTTGCTCTATGTCTGGATTAACCCGCTTTCTGGAAATTCCTAACCCCATACGTTAGCGAATCCTCTCAAATGCTGCAAAATCAATACTTGCTGCTGTTTCCATTCGTGGAGAGTACAGCCTTTCTGAAAATGCTCTATTGGTTCGACCTAGCTCCAGTGATATGTTGCGCTCTCTGCGATGCGATCGCAAACCCTAATTCACAGGAAACCACAGTGGGCCGATGTTGAGCTTGGGCGTCTGCATGGCCCAACCCAGGCTGCCCTTCATTTAGCTCCTGTTGGTCCACTTCTCTTTCTATAGAGAAAGCAAAGTTGAGCTAGGTAAATTTAAGTGGTCGAATCCAAAAAAGTTTTGCAGACTGGAATTACAACCAACAATTAGCAATAGGGAGCCACTGCATGGAAACCGCTACTTCCATCGGGGCCTATTTGATTCAGCGACTTTACGAAGAAGGGGTACATCATGTTTTTGGAGTACCCGGCGATTTTATTCTTACGTTTGACAAACTTCTGGAAGAAAGCCTTATTCAATTCATCAACACTTGCGATGAACAGGGTGCAGGATTTGCTGCAGATGCCTATGCCCGCTTGCGGGGATTAGGAGCTGTCTGTGTCACCTACTCAGTAGGAGGATTCAAGATTGCAAATACTACAGCCCAAGCTTTTGCTGAAAAATCGCCAGTGGTTGTTATCAGTGGTGCCCCCGGAACCCACGAGCGCCGCAAAAACCCACTTCTACACCACAAGGTTCGTGACTTTGACACCCAGTACAAAGTTTTTCAAGAACTCACGATTGCCTCTACCGTCCTCGATGATCCCCATACCGCTTTTTCAGAGATTGACCGGGTTCTTGCTGCCGCCCTCAAGTATAAACGCCCAGTTTACATTGAGATTCCCCGCGACATGGTGAGTGCAGCCGGGGATGCTAACTACGTTAGAAAGAGACAGGTTGACGAGAGCGATCCAGAAACGCTAGCTGAGGCAATCCAAGAGGCTGTAGAGCTAATCAACGCCGCTAAGCAGCCTGTGATTTTAGCAGACGTTGAGATTCACAGATTTGGCTTACAAGATGCTCTGCTTCAGTTAACAGAGAAAACGAACATCCCTGTGGCAGAAACGGTGCTTGGTAAGTCTGTCATTAGCGAGCTTCATCCTAATTATATTGGGCTGTATGCAGGCGCTTTAGGCGATGAACTGACCTGTGAGTACGTGGAGACTAGCGATTGTTTGATCATGCTAGGTGTCTTTTTAACTGATATAAACTTAGGCGTCTTCACGGCAAATCTCGATCCAAAACATTCCATTTCAGTTACCAGTGAGCGAGCGTCAATTCAGTTCCATACTTATGAGGATATTCGGTTACAGGATTTTATTCATGGTTTGATCAAGGCAAACATCAAGCAGCAACAGGATCTAAAGCGACCTGAGCGCAATTTAACAACATCTTTCACTCCAGTTGCTAAGCAGCCCATTACCGTCAACCGATTGTTTAAGCGGCTCAATCTTTTTCTAGACAATGATCTGATTGTGATTGCGGATGTGGGTGATGCCCTATTTGCGGGATTGGAGTTGTTTGTTCACGGTCGATCTCGCTTTTTATCGCCTGCCTATTATGCTTCTTTGGGCTTTGCGGTGCCCGCCAGTATTGGAGCTCAGGTTGCTAGCAGGGGAATGCGTCCTTTGGTGTTGGTTGGTGATGGGGCTTTTCAAATGACCGGGATGGAATTGTCTACCATTGCCCGCTACAACCTCAATCCTATTGTGCTGGTCTTGAATAACGGGGGGTATGGTACGGAGCGCCCGATGCTGGATGGCAAGTTTAATGATGTTCTTCCCTGGCAGTACAGCCAAATTCCCAATCTGTTGGGAGTGGGCCGAGGCTTTGATGTTTGGACAGAGGACGACCTAGAAACGGCTTTGGTGGAAAGCCAAGCTCATACTGAAAGCTTCTGCATTCTAGATGTTCACCTAGATGCCGCAGATGCCTCTGTTGCTCTCAAGAGATTGACGCAGGGGCTGGGTCAGCGAGTCGGCGCTTGAATTGCACAGTGGGCAAGGCTTTTATAGATTAACTCAGCAACCTACAGAACGCTTTGTTGCCCACCCTTTCATCGAAAGAGTGGGCATTGCTCACCTAGGCCGTTATTCGATCAGCAGGTGTTTGGTGACCATGCGGACCCACTCACCGGGACGTCCGGTGGGCAGAGGGTCTGTCCAGTCGTTGGGTTCGGCAAAGTGGAGAATGTGGAGGGTCTTGATGATGCGATCGCAAGCCACTAAACTGCCGTAAACCGCAATTCGAGCTTTATCGCGCCGGGGTGAAAGGTCAGCAGAAACTGTGGGCGGCTGTGCGCCCGAGTCGGGTGATTGAAACATGAGGTCTGGTTCCTTTTGTAGGGATGAGTTGACCTCCTGGTGAGGGCTTGCGGGGTTGGGCGAAGCCAAATAGACCCGCTCTCTCCTTGGGCACCGTGCCAGGAGGCAGAGAAACCAGAACTCAAAAACCCTGATAATCCCGCCGCGTAGAGCAGATGAGGATATCAGGGTATTATTCACCCTAGATCTCCAAGCTGCCACGATCAGTTTTGGGGGTTCAGTTGTCCATCGGTGGTTGCAACACCTTTGGACAACGCCAAGGTTTTCGAGTCCTGTAGCTAGGCTGCCGTAATGACAGCTTAATGACAGAGCATAAAATAGGTGCCCTTTTGAGTCAACCGTATCGCTAAGTTTGCGATTGTAGTCGATGTGTAGGATGGGTAAAGCGCCCATCAAGTTTTAGGCCGCAGAAGATAGGCACAGGCTATCACTCTTTGCCCATCCTACTCTTTACTCTCGTCAAAGAACGCTAGCTAATGACGGTCGCTATTATCCGCACCTTTAATGCAAATTGTTCCAATAGTGTAGGCAAAAACTAAAGCGTATTAGTAGAAATCACCTTAGTAGAAATCACCCTATCCTTCAACTTAACTTTGCTGCTTTAGAGATGGTGGGCAAAGCGAAATGACTTGCTGGATTCAAAACGATTTGTGCTGAAGTTGCCTACCCTACAAAATGACAGATTTGAGCCTAAATCCACGATCGCAACCACCACCGCCAGCTCAACGCTTCTGCTGACAACGGCAACCCCACATAAATCGGCAACCAAAACAAAAAGCTCAGCACCATCAGCCCCACCAGCAGCAGTGCAGATCGACGAATCCCTAGTCGAGGTTGGGTCAGCCAACGGGTCAGCAGCCATGCGATCGCACCACTGCTAAACACCAACGCCCCCATGTAGTGATAGAGAAACGTACACCGACTCACCAGCAGCCAAGGCAACCAGTTTGCCCCATAGTTCACCAACCAAAATACTGCTACCCCATCTAGGCTTTCCCGCTTCCCTGCCGAATTAGAAAACTCTTGCCACCAACCACTTACCCCACGTCCTACCCAGGCCACAATTGCAGCGCTCGAAAGCCACCAGAACAGAGGATTGCCTAATCCCTGCACTGCATAAATAGAATTCGTGACTGCCCCCTCAATATCGCTGGGGGGCAACTCGCCTACCCGACGGTAAAAGTAGGCAACAGGTCGCAGCAGCAACGGCCAGGTATACCAAGCCGAGCAGTAAGGATGAGCATTTGCCTGAGTGCCAATCCTCTGGTGCGCCTGCCACAGTAGCTCATGGATGCCAACGAATGAAGTCCCCACTAGTTTCAAGTGAGGCAACCAGAGCAAGCTGTAGACCCCCAGCGGAATCAGGCCGCAGTAAACCAACAGTTCCGTGAGGGTGAGTTGAGCCAGGGCGGGAGGCACTAGAGAAACACGGGTGGGGGGACTAGGCGATTCTTCCGTAGCCCTGGTGGAAAACCCTCGGTGCCCCTGTGACAGGGGCCAATGGCTGAGACCCCAGAGCAAGTAAACCCCCAGCAGAAATCCAGCAGCGTTCCATTTAACTGCGATCGCACTGCCAAACCCTATCCCCGCTAACACTCGCCAACGCCATCCCTGCCGGGAATCTTGGGCTTTCAGCAGACATACTTGCCCCACTAAGCCAAACAATACCCAGTAGATGTTGATCAACCCAAAGCGCGACTCTACCAGCGTCAGCCCTTCTAACAGCAACAAGCCCCCTGCAATCAACCCAAACATCACCCGCTGACGCTGGGGGTAGCCGCTGCTCAGGTGGTAGGCCAGCAAAGCAGTCAACGGGGAAAGACAAGCACCTGCCAATGCCGTCACCCAACGGTAACTCAGGGGGCTAAGCCACTCTCCGGCTAGGGTGTTGCCGGGAAGCCCCAAGGCCGCTGCCAGTGGATTGAATAGGACAATCCCCAGCGTAATTAAATATTTTCCCAACGGCGGGTGAGCATCAAAGAACGGAGTCCCATTGAGATAGTCCACTGCAAAGCGGACGTAGTAAATCTCATCAAAGACCAATTCATTAAACTGCCCCAACCGCCAAAACCGCAGCGCCAGCGCCAGCAGAAACAGACCCGTCAGCCCCCAGCGAAACCGCCGAGGGTGAGTGTGCAGGGTAGAGAGGGGCATCAAGGGCATATCGGGGCAACTATAGACGCCACAATCAGCGCGACAATGCTAGAAGGTCAAGGCTAAGAGGTCAACAATCAAGGTCATCATGAGCGAAGAACTCGACTTCAGGCAATATGCCCCCGCTACAGACCGTAACCGAGAACCAATTCTCCAAGTGTTGCAACAGGTGCTTCCCCCAACGGGGTGCGTTCTTGAGATGGCCAGTGGCACGGGGCAACACGCCATTTACTTTGCCCCACAACTCCACCCCCGCCGTTGGTTGCCCAGCGATCCTAATCCCATTGCCCGAGACAGCATTGCAGCTTGGAGTTCGGCTTGCCCCATCGAAAACTTGCTCCCTCCTCTAGATCTCGATGCCGCCAGCCCCGACTGGCCTAATCAGGCACAGACTGTCGCTGCCGATATCACAGCCATCGTCAACATCAACATGATTCACATTTCTCCCTGGAGCAGTTGTCTGGGCCTAATGGCAGGAGCAGGCCAAATTTTGCCAAAAGGGGGCATTCTGTATCTCTATGGCCCCTATCGACGGCAGGGGCACCCCACCGCACCCAGCAATGAAGCCTTTGATCGGCAGTTGCGATCGCAAAACCCAGAATGGGGGCTGCGGCTTTTGGAAGACGTGGTTGCAGCAGCAGTTCAGCAATCCCTTGCCCTCAAAGCGGTTATCGAAATGCCTGCCAACAACCTCTCTGTTGTATTTGAATATTCCGATGTTTGAGCTTTCCTGATTTAAAAAGTGGGTAGTGTAAGTTGGTACAATCAGGGTTTGATTGCCACACAAAACGTAACAATAGCAGACTACACTCCCGCTGGAGTCCGCTGTGCTCAACGCCTTAGGAGGGTTCCCTGTGAAGATTCAGCTTTCCCTGATTTCGGCCCTAGCCGTGGGTTTACTTGGGACCGTTTCCCAACCAGCTGTAGCCCGCTCAGTCAGCACGACTGCTCCGTTACAGTTATCCGAAACCCCATTAGCCCCTTTCCGGAGCGACCTCCTCATTGCTCAGGGCAATTTGAGCGAAGCCCAGCAAGACCAAGTCGATGAGCTGCTGCGGCAAGCCGAAGACAAGGTTAACGCTAAGGATTACAATGCGGCCATTGCTCTCTACCAGCAAGCCGCTCAGATTGATCGGGGCAACGCCCGATTGTTCTCAGGGATTGGCTATCTTCAAATCCAACAGCGCAACTTTACTGCCGCTGCCGATTCCTACCGAACTGCGATCGCACTTGCCCCAAATAACTTGCCCTTCCACTACGGTTTGGCCCATAGCCTGGTCAACGCACAACAGTACGACGCAGCAATGGAGGCCTACCGCAATATTATTGCGATCGCACCGCGTGAAGCCAACGCCTATCTAGGTCTAGGCGGCATTCAGCTCGTTCAAAAGAACTACGATGGCGCACTGGAAACTTACCAACGGCTAGCTAGCATCTCTCCTGGCAATGCCAAAGTGTACGAAGCCCTAGCCACTCTCTATCTTGACCAGCAAAACTACAGTCAGGCGCTGCAATATTACCGCCAAGCTCAGCAGATTAGTCCCAGACAAGGCAGCATTTATGCCGGAATGGCCGACGTATACTTGGCCCAAAATAATCGTACTGCGGCGCTTGAAAGCTTGCGCCGCGCCAGTTCCCTCCTGCCTCAAGACGCCGATGTCCAGTACAAATTAGGGGATCTTCTATACGAGCAGGGGCAAGAAGAAGAGGCTTATGATTACCTGGTGCGGGCAACTCGACTCAATCCTGACCTTATTCCCGCTCATGCAATCTTGGGTAAGCTGCTGTTAGAGCGGCAGAACTATATCCAAGCGGTAATTTCCTATCGTCGCTTAGTCGATGCGCTCCCCCAAGATGCTGGAGCTCGCTACAATTTGGGGCTGGCTCTCTGGGGACAAGGACTTCAGAGCCAAGCCATTTCTCACCTACGGACTTCTGCATCCCTCTATCAGCAGCAGAACAACACCGAAGGAGCCGAACGGGCTAGATCACTCTTGAGCTATTGGGGTGCAGGTCAATAAAGTGTTCTGCAGGGATTGCTGTAATGACAACGCCCTCACTAGAGTCCATCTACAAGTTCTTGCCCATTTCCGACACGCTTGCTACCGCAGGCCAACCTACTACGGAGCAGTTCGATGCTATCCGCCAAGCTGGATACACCGTCGTTGTTAACCTGGCCCTGCCCACGTCTGACAATGCCTTGCCCCATGAGCAAGAACTTGTAGAATCTCATGGCATGACGTATATTCACGTTCCCGTTCTATGGGAAAACCCAACCCTGAACGACTTGCAGCAGTTCTTTGCAACCCTAGAGTCAAATTTGGACAAGCAGGTTTTTGTCCATTGCGCGGCTAATATGCGAGTGTCTGCCTTTGTCTACCTCTATCGCCTCTTGCGGCAAGGCGTAGCAGAAGACCAGGCTCAACACACTCTCAACCAAATCTGGGAACCAAACGAAATCTGGCAACGTTTCATTGATCAAGCTCGTTCGATTGCCAGTGAGTGAGTTGACAAGCCTAATGGTCTTAGGACTTATTGGGTTTTCTCGGCTGACATCCTTCGCACACACAAAGCTCAACCCATTCTACTGGTTTGATAAGCTTAAAACTACGCAATGACACAGACTTAATGCATTCTTTTAAGCTTGTCAGTCCACCACTAAGGCAGCAGATTGGAAATCTTGAGCTACTTTAGAACGAGTTAGCAAAGCGTAACCCATCCTAAGTCAGGCTCTTTTAGAGGCACGTTTGAGGTGTGATATTGGTAAAGGTTGCTTCTGATGGCAATAAGTTCACCACCGCTCCGCTGTTGTTGAGAGACAGGTTGCTTAGGTTACTGACTTGGAAGACGAAGCTAGAGTTGTTAGTAAATACCAAATTAGGTGCCCCAGTATTACCAAAGACAACAGTGCAAGTTCGGGCTGAATTGTTTGATTCGATGTTTAGATCTGTGTCACCGTCAGGACTGTTGGCATTAGTACCAAAGGTGTTTTGATTGGCTTCTACCAGCAGCACTTCAGCATTACTCGTGCTAATGGTTATACCCGGTCCACCATTGCCATCGATCACGTTTCTCCCAATTCCTAAAGAGTTTATTTCAGACTTAGCCACAAACTCTTGGATAGCTGAGTCGCCTGCAGTACTTTCAATTCCTGCTCCGCTGTTGTTTATAATCCGGTTGCCGTCGATATTAAATTCCTGTTCTGCCGTTTCGTTCCCTTCAATTCGAATACCTGCCCCACCATTGTTAGCTATCGTGCTGTCACGCACCTGCACTTCTTGAAAGGCAAGGAGAAAACCGCCCGGTGTGCCACTAATAATATCCACTCCAGCCTGACCGTTATTGCTCACGGTTGCACCTGCGATCGCAACTTCTTGGCTGCCTAGTATACTGGCCTGGATCCGAATGCCCTGCTCAGTGTTGTTGCTAGCACTGTTGGTGATAGTAGTGCCAGCACTAATCCCAATGCTGGTATTGAAAGGACTGCTAGGGCTAATCGTAATCACTTGAATAGGTGCCTCTATCGTCGGTTCTATGCTACCTACAGCCACCAGATCAATTCCTACTCGGTTGTTGTCAGCTCGATAACCTGCAATGGTGACTGTGTTGCCTCTTAAAGTTGTCGTGTTGCGAATCAAAATACCCTGGCCAGAGTCTGGAGTGCTGCCCCTAGCTCCCGTTACAGCATTATCAAACAGCACAAGGCTACCGCCTACATCATCCAGAAAAATGCCCCGTTCGCCTGGATTAGTTACTGTATTGTTGCGCAGCTCAACATTGCTAATACTGTTGCCTGAAATACCATCCCCAACCGCATTCTCCACGCGGAAGCCCGCCAGCACAGTGCGGTTGCCCAATATTACCCCGCTAGTACGAGGAAAGTTACCATCTCCTGAAAAAGGTAGCTCAACCACAATACCGCTGTCGTAGTTAGGCTCTGGTGAGAAGGGTAGCCGTGCTGTTGTCTGAGAAAAGCCAGGAAAGGGTAAGCCTGCTAAAAGCTGCCTCGGCCCTTGAGAGAGCACCTGCACCCGATCGGGGATGGTAAATGCTGGGATGAGTAGATCTTGATCGCCGTTAATGTAGACCACATCGTTGCCATCCTGCTGGGTAGCTCCTAGTGCTGTTTGGACGGTACCAAAGGGGCTTTCAAAGGTTCCATCACCGCCGCTGCCGCCTAAATTGACGTGTTGGAACCGATAAGGTGCTTCAGTTTCAGGGTTACGCAGAGGCTGAGAGAATCGTTCATTCGTGATTTCGGATTTTTCTTGATATGCGATCGCAATCCCCGGCTGGCGCACAATCGGCTCTCCTAAGCGGGCCCGCACCTCATCTGTCTTGGCTACCACATCTTGTGAGCGAATTCCCGGAAAGGTTGCACCTAGCGAGAGAATCAACCGTGTGCCAAATAAGCCATCCCCCTGTAGGGCAACTCCAGCATTGAAGTTAGGCGTTATGTTAGAAGCTAACCGTAGCCGCCAGCCTAAATAAGTGGGAGTCGCTGACGAGCCATAGAGGTAAACGCCACCAAACCCACGCAGATCCCCTTGGTCCCAATGGGCTAGCCGATAGCCTGCCTCAGCATCCAATCCACCAAGAGCAGTCTCTGTTTGCAAGACACGTTGCCGCTGTCTTTGGCTCTCTAGCAGCAGCAGATTTCCCTGAAATCGGGTTGAGGTTTGCACCCCTGTATCTACATTGATATCCTTGCTCACGCGTTGGGAGTTGCCCAGAGGTAAGTAGGCATTGAGCCGAAAGTCCCAGGTCTGGCCTAAATTTTCGTAGCCCGCACCTAGTCCAAAGAAGGTATTGGAACCCGTGCCACGCCCATCAAATCCTAGATAACCGCCCTGCACCCGATTAGCATTTGTGTCGTAGTTCCGATATCCCAACAGCAAGCTGCCGCCGAGGTTTGCATCAAAGCCGGTATTGATCTGCCCTTCCAAAAAGCTCAGGGTCTGTCCCGGCCTTTGCGATAGAGGAACAAAAGCCTCAAAATAGCCTAATCCTGGAAAGCCACCGCTAGAAGTGCTGTATCCAGCCCCTACTCTAGGCGTAATCCGAAAACTTTCCCAGTTCATCTCGACGGCTAATGGCTCTGTGACTGAGTCTGCTTGGGCTACTGCCGTCGAAAAGTCAAATACTAGAGGATTCTGTTGCTCTATCCAAGGGCTAGCAGAAGCTTTCAAAGGTGGTAAGGACAACGTCTGTAAGTCAACGGTTTCAACTTCTGTAGCATCGCCATCTAACGAGGCTTGGCGATGCTCAACTGTCATCTGAGCAGCCGTTGGGAGGGCTTCAAGTGCCGCCATAGCTAGGCTCAACAGCAAGGTCATGCCGAACGCGCGCAAGAGATGGAAACGATGCATGAGTTAATCCCTATAGCAAATCTGATAACGGGCGGAGAAAACAAGGCCCAAACTTTTGGGTTAGAAAGCTAGATAACCTCTTGGAATGGAGTGGCATAAACGCCTCTCAGAAGAGTACCAAAAGCAACCTGAAAACCTAACGTACCTGTTGAGATAGCCCACTTTGTTACACATGAGGAGATGACACGCTTGCGAATCGTGTTATCCCCCATGAAACTGCTGTAGATCAACGGAAGATGAAATGCCGGGCTCCTAGAGTACTAGCATTAACATTTTGGAGCAGGGCTAAGGACTGGGTGCCGGTGCTTGTCTTAGCTAGAAGCAGAGTATTTGCCCCCATTTGTTGCAGTTGCACGGAACCTGTAAACGAACCTAAACCACCAAAAAGAGCGCTTAGATCAATGCGATCGGAGACAATTTCAAAGTCAGTGATGGTGTCACCTCCATCTCCCAACGATTGATACTTAAAGATATCCGCGCCCATGCCGCCGTTTAGCATATCTGCACCAGATCCTCCAACTAGAATGTCGTTGTCCCGCCCCCCGTAAAGGACATCATTGCCAGTACCGCCAACTAGCCAATCTGCGCCATTGCTGCCCATTAGGGTGTCGTTACCTGCAGCGCCGTCCAAAAAGTCGTTTCCGCTTCCGCCATTAATCACATCATTTCCATCACCGCCTAGTATTAAGTCATTACCACTGCCTCCATTCAAGATGTCGTTGCCAACACCCCCATAAATACGGTCGAGATCGCTGCCGCCATTGACGATGTTATTGCCGTTATAGACAGAGAAAGCGTTGGGATCGCTCAGTCCGCTAATAGCACCATTAGGATTCACACCCGTGACGATGTTATATGAAGAAGCTACGTTGATGGTCACCGTCGCTACGTTGCCCGACAATAGGCCATCGCTAACTGTGTAGTTGAAGATAGCCGCACCACTAAAGCCCTTACTGGATGTGAAGGTTAGCTGTCCTGCTGCCAAATCAGTCACTGAAATGACTTGATTGAGCACTACCGCCATTCCTTTGAAGTTAAGTGCGCCGTTGCTG
>DATNQF010000204.1:0-7051 GCA_036702855.1 Trichocoleus sp.
TGGCTCTCTCGCAGTCATCAAGAACACTATCCACACCTTGCACAAGCTCGGTTACGCCGAGCCAAATGATTGGAGTGATCCCATTCCCACCGAAAAGGCTAACCAGTGGATGGTCATTCTCACCAAAAACCTGGTGATTGAGTAACCCTCAAGCCTAGGAATCGCCGAAGCTCTCAGCGTTTTAAGAACGCTGGGAGCAGGGCCTTCTCGCTAAGCAGACTGTTTAAGCAAGCTTAGAATGAGTTCAACCAACCGATCCGAGTCTACAGGTTTTGCCACATGCAGATGAAAACCTGCTTCGTGCGCCCGCTGGTGATCGTGCTCTCCAGCATAGGCGGTTAGGGCAATCGCAGGTAAGCGACCACCCCGTTCAGGAGATCGCGATCGCACTGCCCGAATCAGCATATAACCATCCATTTCTGGCATCCCGATATCGCTGATTAGAACATCGGGCAGAGTTTGTTCTAGCGTGGCTAGAGCAGCCTTTGCAGAAGGTACTGCCGTTACAGTAGCGCCTGTCTGCTCCAGCATGAAGGTAATAAACTCTCGCGTATCCGCCTCATCCTCGGCTACCAAGATATGGATATCTTTCAGAGCCAGCGGTGTCAGCCGTGCCGTCGAAGCAGGAGAATCGGCAGCGCCTATCCTTCGAGGCATAATCATGCGGGGGATGCGGACAGTGAAGGTAGACCCTAGCCCCTCGCCAGGACTTTCCACCATCACCGTGCCGCCGTGCATCTCCGTAAGGTAACGAACGATAGCAAGCCCTAACCCCAACCCCCCAAACTGACGGGTTGTTGAGCCGTCTTCCTGACGGAAGTATTCAAAGACATGGGGCAAGAAGTCGCGGCTAATTCCCTTGCCGGTATCCTTCACCTGGATTTGCACTTGGTCGTCAACCTGCTCCAGCGACATCTCGATCTGCCCGCCAGCAGGCGTAAACTTGACGGAGTTGGAGAGCAGATTCCAGACAATCTGTTGCAGACGGGCCGTGTCACCCCGTACTGGATCGACCGAGTCCGCAAAGCGAGTCTTGATTTGAATGAACTTGGCTTCGGCTGAGAGCCGCACCGTTTCCATCGCGCCCAGCATGACCGTTTGTAGATCGACGGTCTCCAGCTTGAGATTGAGCTTGCCCCGCAAAATGCGTGACACATCTAGCAGATCGTCAATCAATTGCAACTGTAGCTTGATGTTGCGCTCAATCGTATCCAACGCTCGATCCAGCGTCACTGCATCGACTTGGCGGCGCTTGAGTAGGGTTGCCCAACCCAGGATGGGATTGAGAGGCGATCGCAACTCGTGGGAGAGCACCGCCAAAAACTCATCCTTGATTCGGTTCGCCCGTTCCGCTTCGGCCCGAGCCGCCTTTTCCAACGCCAGCAGTCGATCTCGCTCAGCTTCGGCGCGCTTTTGTTCGGTCAAGTCAATAATGAATGCCACCGCTTCTTCCCGCAGCGGCTCAATCAAGGAAAAGCCCACTAGCACCGGAACTCGGCTGCCGTCTTGGCGAATATACTCTTTCTCGTATGGAGTACACGCTCCCTTCTCTTGAGCCTCCACAATCCGCTCTTGGTCGAGCGGCAAGTACTCAGGCGGCGTAATTTCCGGCCAGCAGAGTTCACCCGCCTCAAGGCTAGATCGGGAGTAGCCAACAATATGCAAAAACTCATCGTTGGCATCGTGAATATTGCCATAAATATCGCCAAAGAGAATGCCAATGACGTTGGCTTCGACAAAGCTCCTGAGCTTAGCCTCGCTGGCTTGAACCTGAGCTTCGGCGGCTTTGCGATCGCTAATGTTAACGGTGCTGCCGACAATTCTGGTCGGGTTGCCCGCCTCATCCCGCTTAGCAATCAAGCCCTGATCTAGAACATAGACGTACTCGTTGTCGCGGTTGAGTACCCGATATTCTCTAGAATAATAGTCGTTCTGAAAGAGATCCTCTCCTGATGAGAGCATCTGTTGCAAGTCTTCGGGGTGAATGAGATCGCTCCACCAATCGGCAGTATCATCAATCTCTTCTGGCGTGTATCCGAGCACATGGGTTACCCCCTCAGTGCGGTCAACTCGATTCTGGGGAATATTCCAGTCGTAAATCAGAGCATTGACTGCTCGCGCCGCAAGTTGAAACCGCTCATTCGCCCGCTTCAACCTTTCCTCGCTTCGACGCAATGCAGCCTCAGTCTGTTTGCGCTCAGTCACATCTAGAAAAGCACCGATGACTCCCCGAACCTCACCCTTGTCATCCCACAGCGGCACTGCTTTACCATACAGGGAACGTACATCCCCTTCCCCAAACACCAAATCAAACTCTTCCTCAATCGGCTGTCCGCTCTGGCCTGCCCGTTGCATAGGCAGGTTCTCGAAGGGAATAAGCTTCCCATTTCTATAGATTTCAAACGGGAACTGAAAATTACGGGCTGAATCAGAAGTCCTATCCATGCTGCCAGGAGTCAGCCGCATCAGCTCGTAGGCAGTTCGGTTGGCCGTCATATGCTTGCATTGAGCATCATAAGCAACCCAAACTGCCGCCGGAACCGTCTCCATAATGATTCCCAGTTCTTCAGCCCGAGCGGTAGCGATCACCTCACTCGCCCGCAAAGCAGCCTCAGTACGTTTGAGGCTGGTGATATCCATGCAGGTCGCCCCTACCCCCAAAACTTCCCCATCTGCCAAGCAAACAGGAAAATAGCTAGCCAGCACACAGCGATAGGCTCCAGACGGATTAGTCTCCCCACTAATCTCCTGGTTCAACAAGGGTTCTTGGGTCTCCAGAATTTGCTGCAAAACTGGAGTAAGCTGATCTGCCCACCGGGGCAAGACCTCTGCTGGCGTTCGGCCCAGATGCTCTTCTAGCGGCAACCCATTCGATGCTGCCAAAGCCTCGTTTATGTGAACGTAGTGCAGATCTTGATCTAAAAATGCCATTCCTACAGGCGAAGAAGCCAGAAACGCATTCAATACGGTTTCACTGCGCCGTAGAGCCTCTTCTGTTCGCTGACGCTCTTGCACCTCCTGTTGAAGCTGTTGGTTAGCCTGAGCTAACGCCTGTGTTCGAGACTCAACCCGCTGCTCTAAAAGATTTTGGGATTGACGCAGCACTTCCTCGACCTGCAAACGCTCCTTAATTTGAGCCTGTAGATTTTGGTTAACCGTCTCTAGTTGGGCTGGACTCGGCAACGCTAAAGCCAACGGCACTAGCGGAATTAGCTCCAGCGCCGTAAAAACAGAAATTAATGCTGTAAACGCTTTGAGGAAGCCCGAAGCCCAATAGGTGGGATACCACAGCGTCCAAATCGCAGCTAGGTGAGTGGTTCCACAAGAAACAATAAAGGCAGCAAATAGCAGAAAAATCTTGAGAAACGGTAGATCCTTCCGTCTGCGCGTGAAATACAGGAGAGTTATGGGGATGGAGTAGTAGGCCGCTGCAATTAACGCATCGGAGACAAGATGAAGATAGACAAGTTCCGGCTTCCAAAGATAGCAATGACCATGTGGGATAAAAGGCCCACTGCCCCCAAGTAGTGTCAATAAATCATTCATAGACAGGGAAGGAAAACCCAATTGAGACGTTGCAGAATGGAGAACAAGCGGTGAGCTGCTGGGTCATCCGTCTAACCCTCCCTGATGTCCTTAACTGCCCGATAGTGGCTGGAAAGTGGCATTCCTCTTAGCTTAGGACCGTATCGCATTTATTTCTCCCAAAGAATCTATCAAAGGAAAGAGCACACTCACTCCTTTAAACCCATGCAGTCAGGTTCAGCGGTGGACTCACCCTTTTTCCCCATCAATTAACCACCCAATTCCCTGGGTGGGTTAGGCTCGGACAGCTACTAGATTGATTGAATTTTGCCTCCGTTGATTCTCCTAGGGGTCATCTCATCGACGCTGTGAACGTTGTTCTCGTGCCTCGACAATTGCCCGCTTGTCTACCATTGTCATCATTGCAGGCATGTCCTTGGAGCATTTATGGGTCAATCCCAACTCTTTGACTACAGAGGGAAACGTACGCCCTTTAGTCATGCGGTATCCTATTTCCTCTATCTCGGACCAAGTCAAAGAACTTTCGACAAAAGCCTGAGACATCGCGATCAAGAGATTTTGAAAGCGGTTTCCTTCCACCTTTGTCATCATGGTGTGGGGAATGTCTAGAACTCTGTCAAAGCAGTTGTACCAGGATTGGGGCTGACGTTTTAGGGCAGCTTTAAAGAAGTGTTGGTGGTCGAGATTACTAACGGCCCTATCACTCTCGCTCGAAATAACAAATGTGGGAGCTACAGGAACCTGCTTAACTCGTTGCAAACAATACTGACCAATCTCCAGCACAGCTCGCAGGGCCGCAACATCAAAGCAGTAATAGCCAGGGCCACACGGATCAGACCAGCTAAAACAGGTATCGACTCGCTTTACAAAAAGATCGATCACCTTGTTGCTACTGCTGAGGTAGGGGGCGAACAAAAGCGCACGTTCCACAACATCTGCTTTCTCTAAGGCCAGCCACGCTGCTACCGTACCGCCGCCGGACAATCCCCCAACTATCACACGCTTTCCTAGTTTTTGGGCTAGGCTCAACCACTGAATGGCAAACGTCAGATACTTCTTTGAATCGGTTGGTAGCGGCGGTGGATTACGAGTTCCCCAGTCACCCGCCCTACCGTGACCTGGCATGAGGGGCACTACTACGTTATACCCGGCTTTAAAGAAGTGTTCAGCCATCGGTCTGAACTGATAAGGGCCTGCTGTAAAGCCATGAAAACAGAGATAAACACGCTCAGTAGGCTGCTTGTGAAGCAGCACCAAACTATGCAATGCATCTCCGGACAAAGGATAGGCTTGCTCCTGTTGCTTTAGCTTTGTCTCCAGACTAGTTTTGATTGTGGAGTAGTCTGCCATGACGGTAGAGAGGCCTTAGAAAAAGTCTATTTATAGTTCAGCTCGACAAACCTTAGTAGACAACCCTGTGGCGAAAGTTGTTACTAGTCGTTACTAACAAGAGATCGCGTTAGTAAAAAAAGCGGATGGAAATTTCCATCCGCTCTCTTGCTAGCCGGAGCAAGTCCAGGCGCTAAGTTCTAGGTGTTGTCTTTTAAGACAGTTGTCTTGCAAGATTTCCAATTACTTGGAATCGGGTTCAGAGAACTCAGCGTCAATCACGTCGTCACCGCCGGAGCTACCACTGGCTCCTGCACTGGGGCCGGGCGCTGCTTCAGCACCGCCCCCTGCTTGCTGGTACAGGTTGGTGCTAATGCCGTAGAGGGTTTGTTGCAGTTCGGTTGTGAGGGACTTGATCTTGTCGAAGTCTTCGCTTGCGATCGCATCCTTCAGTTCCTTGATCTGCCCTTCAGCCTTCTCCTTGTCGGCAGCGGGGATCTTATCACCCATGTCGGCAAGCTGCTTCTCGGCCTGGTAGGTCAGCGAGTCAGCTTGGTTCTTCAGGTCAATCCGCTCACGGCGCTCCTTGTCAGCAGCCGAGTTAGCCTCAGCATCCCGCACCATGCGCTCAACTTCCTTGTCATCGAGCGTAGAAGCACCACTGATGGTGATGGACTGCTCTTTGCCCGTGCCCTTGTCTTTAGCGGTCACGTTCAGGATACCGTTAGCGTCGATGTCGAAGATGACTTCGATTTGGGGTACGCCACGAGGAGCGGGGGGAATGCCATCTAGGCGGAAAACACCCAAGTCTTTGTTGTCGCTAGCCATTTCCCGCTCACCTTGCAGGACGTGGATTTCCACGTTGGTCTGACCATCGACAGCGGTAGAGAAGACTTCCGACTTCTTGGTAGGAATGGTGGTGTTGCGGGTGATCAGCTTGGTCATGACGCCGCCTAGGGTTTCCACACCCAGAGACAGGGGGGTCACATCCAGCAGCAGAATGTCTTTCACTTCACCAGCCAAGACACCGCCTTGAATGGCTGCACCTACGGCTACCACTTCGTCAGGGTTCACGGTTTCGTTCGGCTCTTTGTCTAGAACCCGCTTCACCAGCTCTTTGATAGCGGGAATCCGGGTAGAACCACCGACCAGTACAACCTCATCAATGTCGCTCTTGCTCAGCTTGGCATCCTTGAGGGCTTGCTCAACGGGCACACGGCAACGATCGATCAGATCGGCGCACAGTTCTTCGAACTTAGCGCGAGTCAGGGACATTTCTAGGTGCTTAGGACCGTCTTGAGTCGCGGTGATGAAGGGCAGGTTGACTTCAGCTTGAGTGACGCTGGAGAGTTCAATCTTGGCCTTTTCAGCCGCTTCCGTCAGACGCTGTAGGGCTTGTTTGTCCTTACGAAGCTCAATGCCTTCGTTGCGCTGGAACTCTCCGGCTAAGTAGTCCACGATCTTCTTGTCGAAGTCGTCACCACCTAGGTGAGTGTCACCAGAGGTTGCCAACACTTCAAAGACACCGTCGCCTACTTCCAGAATGGAAACGTCGAAGGTACCACCACCCAAGTCAAAGACCAGAATGGTTTCGTTGCTCTTCTTGTCGAGACCATAGGCCAGAGAAGCAGCCGTCGGCTCGTTGATAATCCGCAGAACTTCTAGACCCGCGATCTTCCCTGCGTCTTTGGTTGCTTGACGCTGAGAGTCGTTGAAGTAAGCAGGAACGGTGATAACGGCCTGGGTCACTTTCTCGCCCAGGTATTTGCTAGCATCATCCGCCAGCTTGCGCAGTACTTGTGCAGAAATTTCTTCGGGGGCAAACTGCTTCCCGGCAATGGGGCAATCCAGCTTGACGCTGTTGCCTGCTGTCAGGACTTTGTAAGCAACTTCAGTAGATTCGTTGCTCACTTCATCCACGCGACGACCAATGAATCGCTTAACGGAGTAGAAGGTGTTCTCCGTGTTCATCACGGCCTGACGCTTAGCGATTTGACCCACTAGGCGGTCGCCATTCTTGGCATAAGCGACAACGGAAGGCGTTGTGCGGAAGCCCTCAGCATTCGCAATAACAGTGGGCTTGCCACCTTCCATAACGGCGACGACCGAGTTAGTGGTGCCTAAGTCGATTCCGACTACCTTACCCATACTTTTGTTGCTCCGGCTTGACAGATAT
>DATNQF010000215.1:0-35957 GCA_036702855.1 Trichocoleus sp.
ACCGATCGCACAGACAGGAGCGCTTCTTTAAGGACTACTGCGGTAGGTACAGAAACAACCACACCCAACAAACCCCCCACACGGGCTCCTGCCAGAATTGCCATAAATACCCAGAAGGGATTTAGTCCCGTCACGCTGCCCAGCACCCGAGGAGCCACACCATTTTCCACAAGCTGCTGCACAATCACCGCAGCAATGAGAACCTGAACGGCAATTCCTACATCTCGTAGGGCAACTAGAAAGGTAACAAGAACAATGCCAACCGTGCCTCCGAAAGGAACTAGCGCAATTAAGCCAATTGTCAAGCCAAATAGCAGGCCAAAGGGAACCTTCAAAATCAGAAAAATGGCGGTTAAGGCCAAGCCCATGCAAGTGGCAACAATGAGCTGACCTAAAAAGTAGTTTTGGAAACTGCGGCGTAGGGTTCTGGAGAAGGGGTCTTGAATGCGAGCGGGTAGCCAGTTCACCAGGCTATCCCAAACCTCATCCCCGTGCTGTAGAAGGTAGAAGGTCAAAATAACCGTTAGCAATACGTCAAAGACCTTGCCAGCCGTAAAAACTGCCACGCCCAGGGTTAAATTCAGGGCTTCTCCAGCCATATTTTGAATCTGAAGCTTCAGGCGGTCGTTAGCCTGGGAAATCAGAACATCTAGGTTGAAAGGCAGCCCCAATTCATCAAGGCGACCATCGAGGGCCAGAAGTTGATTTCTGCCAGAGTCAAACCATTCTGGCAAGCGTGCGACGAGCTGTTGGGCTTGGGTAATGACCAACGGTAGCACGGTGACGCCAATGGTCAGAAACACAAAGACGGCTGCCAAAGACACTAGAATCGCTGCCTGTCCCCGCTTAAGTCCGGCTTTTTCCAACCAAGTCATTGGATAGTTCAACAGGAACGCCAGCAGCGAACCCACCAGAACGGTCACAAGAATGGATCGGAAATAGCTAAAGATGGTTGAAACGGCCCAAACATTGAGGACAAGTAAAGGAGCCGCTAGACCAATCAGCAAGAGTTTCGACAAGGAACTCAAGCTCTCCCACCAGAGCGTAAGCCGATTTTTAGATGCCAAATCTCCGGACTGTGTCATGAAACTGCCCTATCTTTGAGAGGTTAATGCCTCTACGGATTCCTTTGTTGTTAGTTATTGTGGCGTAAATTCGTCAAATCCGGGACTTGAGCAAGTCGCTAAGCAACCTCTTGGAAGGAGCGCATCTGGTCAATCAAGTGATTGAAGTAGGGCTTCTGCCGCGCTGCTTGTTGGAAGGTCAATCGGGCTAAGCTTTCATCCCTAACAGCTTCTAACCCAACGACCATTGCATCCAAGGGAACCTTCAACTTCTGGTAAAGCTGTCGCAGTCTATCTAACCCGTGAGGATTGGTATAGCTGGGTTGGCCTAGGGCTATGCCGTAGGTCATGCACCGCAAAAAGTGCCAGAGGTCTCGCCAACAGGCGGTGGCCCTGGTTGGGGGATACAGACCGCCTCCTGGTTCCGTAAGGCTAGGGAACATCGTTAACAAAACTCGTCGAGCTGTGTTTACGATATCCTCTGACTCGTCACGTAAGGTTTTTAGCGTCTCGATTAAGTCAGGATCGTCTCTTAGCTGCCCTATCTGAAGCAATTCCCAGTCATTTAGATATCGGCCTTCTCGGTCAGCCTGAAACAGAAGGGTCTGTAACGCATGAGAGGCAACGGCATCAATATTGACAAGTTGGGTGCGAACCTCAAACTCAGGACGGGATGATATGCCATCAGGAACCATAGTGCCTCCTGGCTAAAAACGGTAGCAGTCTAACCGTCTAATACACTGCCGCTATCTCCTGATCATACTGGGATGAACTCTAAATCGATGCATTAAGTATAAATACTTACTATTTTGGCTCAACATTCCTTAAAATTATTTCAAAAGGCTGGTTGTTCTCCTTCTTAGGGGCTATTGCGCTTCGCATAAGAGGTCGGTAAGATTAAGAAACTTAACAATACCCTAAGAAGGGTTGACGTAGGGAAAGATTTGCTATCTATCAAAGGTGTAAAGGTAGACTATGCCGTTTTCAGTAGATACTGCCCGTTTGTTGGCCGAACCCTTGGTTGAAGCCTTCTTTAGAGATTCGGAGGGAGAATGGCAGTCTGAGCGGCGTTATTACACCTTAAAGAGTGGTGAAACTCAGGAAGTAGTCAGCCAAATTCAAATCCGTTTCTTGCCTGTGGGAAATCAGGAACTACTTCATCTGGCAGCACTCCATGAATTGAGGGACCAAGAACCGCTCGTTTGTGGTGCTAAGGTGACGTGGGAGAGTGACTACGTCGGTACTGGCAAGAAACCTGTTTTGGGAAGCACTGTTTTTGGTGTTCGCGGTTCTACCCTATATCGGGACCGTGGCTTTGCGACTTCTAAGCCAGTGACAGCCCATTATTTTTTCCCAGATCCTAGGACGTTACATCTCCGCACTGAGTACCAGGGATCTGCTTTTGAGGAAGAAATTAAGCTCATTGGTAAGCAGTATCGCACCCGCCAAACGGTCATTTCTCGGGCTGGAGAGGAGATTATGATCGGCCAGTATTTGGAGAAGCGGCTCTAACTTTACCCGAAGAAGCAGAGTGCAGGGTAGAAGAAGGTCGAGCGTAAAGACAGGTGGCAAAAGGCAGAAGAGGGAGATAGAAGGCATGGAGCAGAAACTTGTGGAGAGTCGCTTTCTCTGCGGTTGGTTCGCTAAATGACTCCCTTGGTTGATCAGCAAACCCCTAGAATAAGGGCAATTGCAGACTTCATTAATCTCTGACTTTGTCTCATGACCCATTCGACCGATGTGCTAACCCTGGCCCGCTGGATGGCAGCTGACTTTAGTAATCAGCAACAGGCTTTTGATAACCCTCCATTGTTTGCTCACATTCGGGTGTGTATGCGTCCGCTCGCGCCAGACTTACTTTCGGCGGTCAGCTTTTATCTTGAGCAAGCTTACGACTTTCAGCTCAATCGGCCTTACCGGGCACGGGTGATGAAGTTGATTCCCCAGGATGACCACATCTTGATCGAGAACTTTGGCGTGAAGGATGAAGAGTCGCTGTACGGGGCAGCCCGCGATCGCAACAAGCTAAATGAACTGACGAGCGATCGCATTGAAAAGATGGGTGGCTGTAACATGATTGTCCGATGGACAGGCAAGAGCTTTAAAGGCAGTGTTGAGCCGGGCAAAGGGTGCATAGTGGTGCGTCGAGGCCAAACCACTTACTTGGATAGTGAGTTTGAAATTGATGCAGACCAGTTCATTAGCTGGGACCGAGGCCGTGATCCAGAAACCAATGAGCACATCTGGGGGTCTCAGTTTGGTCCTTTCCACTTCAAACGTCGCACCACTTTTGATAGCGAAGTCGCCGCTCCTTAGACTCCTGCTGGCAAGACTCGACTAATATTAGAAACATCAGAAACCCGGTTCCTATTCGCCTTCTAATTAGAGTTAAGGCGCAGTAAGAAGCCGGGTTTCTTGTTTGAAAATTAAATATTGCAACAGTAATGCTGAGCCAGCACCTTTATGAGAAACGATTTAAGCAAGGTGTTTGATTATTAAGAGGTCAATACTTAGATGAATAACTTGTTACTGGCTGCTGCTACTGTTCCCACTACTGTTGGCTGGAGCCCTAAAGTTGCCATTGTGATGATTGTGGCAAATGTACTTGCGATCGCAATTGGCAAATATACAATGAAAAACCCCAGCGCTGGTCCTGCTTTGCCTAGTGCACAGTTCTTTGGAGGCATGGGTTGGCCTGCGCTACTAGCTACTACCAGCTTTGGCCATATTCTTGGCTTGGGCACAATCCTAGGCTTAGCCAATGCAGGTGTTCTTTAATATCTCTTAAAAAGACTTCTCGACAGTAAAAGCTCTAAGAGAAAACCCTCTGAAAAGAGGGTTTTCTCTTAGGTATTCCCTTGGGAAGCGTGTTTGTAACAGCACTTCCAGTGGCCCATAGGGTTTAGAGATGAATCCACCCAAACCAGGAGAGGACAACCGCAATCGCCGTCAAACTAAGCAGCCCAGCTAAACCGTAAGTGATAACTGCTCCAACTCTGCGAACCCCTGCCGGAGGAAGCCACAGCGTACCATCCTCAACCACACGGTCGGCAGAGAAGTCGTGGCCCAGCTCTTGCAACGTGGTTAAGTGCTCTTGCCCATAGCGGGGTGTACGCTCAAAGGGTAGCTCCCCTTGTTGTCTTTGAGGAAGCACTCGACGGCGTTGGTAAGGTACAGTGTCTTCTCCAAAGGTGTCCAGGTATTCCTGGCTATTAACCAATTGGTCAATAAAGCTATAGAGCCCTTTAGTTGCTAAGACAATTGAAAAGGCAATTTTTTCTCGCTCATCGTAAACATTACGCCCAAGAATGCGCTGAACGCAGATTTCGACAAAGCGGTAGTTATTGTTAACTTCGTAGTTCCAAGTTCGAAAAGCACCAGAGGTTGCCAATCCACGAATAAAGTCCCTAACGGTGATCTGGCCCGCTCTAAGCTGTGACTCCAGCAAAATTTGTCGATTGCTCTTGAGCATTTGCTGCTCATGGAAAACCTGCCGGTAGGCTGCCGAAATCAGCGCATCCATATCGGATGCAGACAGCACATTGTTGGTGGTGTAAACCCTGGGTTGCTCATCCCCAGGAACTTCAAACCCTTCTACACGCTGGTTTTGGCTATAGGGTGAATAGGTCAGTAAAGGAAGAGCCACTGATTAAAAACCTCCGTTTGCGATCTAAAGCATCCTTAACGGAAACGAATCTTAAACCGATTCTTCAAACGCACCAGTCGTTGAGAAGCTCAAAGCTTCAAAAATGGCTATATTACAGCCTAAAAGATTAGGGGAAATGCGCTTTGTGATTCGTCAGATACAGTAATAATCAGTTATTTTTCTTCAAATTACTAACAGCAAAGCTATTGTTTGAATTGAAGCATTTCTATGAGGTCTTTGCTATTGTTAGCGTCTTCTATACCTAATTTCTCTACAGAAGAAATAAAATGCGCATGACAGGCCGATAGCTAGGTTGACTCTAGCTGTAGATCAAAAACGCAGACCTCTGCAGCGGTGCAACAAAAGAAGGTGCATCTGAACGTTCAGATGCACCTTCTCAATTGGCACTTGATTATTGATTGAGTCTGAGTCTCTACCAGCCAAATGCAGAAACCGCTTCTTGAGCAGCTGGTTCATGTTTCGCTGGCTCAGAAGCTTCACCAGCGATTCGTGACTCAGCGCAGAAGGAAGCCGTGCTAAAGCCACCAAACCGTTTGACAACGCTTGTTCGCAAGCGCAGATTGGGATTGGCAAACCAGAACCGCTCAACTGAGCTCATGGTTTCATAGTCCGTGGTGAGCACCAATCCTTCGTCCTCATCAATGTGGTAGGTGCCGATGACGGGAACGATTTCAGCATACCCTCGCTCTCGCAGCAGCTGACCTTCGCGAGGATTGTCAGCATTGGGTATTAGCGCAAAGACAGTGGTACCTTCATGATTCTCATCTTCTTTGTCCCAGGCCATAGCCCCTTGCCACTGCACAAAAGCCCCGCCTACGGCTAAGGATGGGTCAACGTTGTGCATCTCACAAATCTCAATCACGCTAGGGTGATTGGCTTCTAATGCCTCTACGGAAATTGTGGAGCCGCCCAATTCAGTGCGACGGAAGGGGAGATGGTGGGTGGTTCGCTGAGATTGCCATTGCCCCGCACTAAGGCGGAAGAAGTCCATTACGTCCATTGAGCCTGTCTATGTATCCCTTGTTGATAGGTTGCAGCTGATAGGTTGCAGTTTGTTTTGCGTCTCTCAAGCTGATGATAAAGCATTGCGACTGGAACAGTCAGGCACTCAGAAACCGAAAGAAAAGCCGAAAATCCTCTGCTATCAAGCTTTCCAGCATTAGGTTAATGCCCTTTCAGGACACTGCGACTTGAGTTTAGACCTATAAAACCTTCCTTGATATTGAGTTTTGTAACAACAATTAAGAGATTTTAAGCCTTCAAAAAACCGTAGGAAAGTTCTTAAAACACCATGATTGAGCCTTTGTGGGGTTCTCTGGGTGGATAACCCTTAACAACTTGTAAAAGATAAATCCGCTACAGCATTGTATAAACATTTCTGGAGGGTTTGGATGACATGGCGAAAGCTAATCCAGACAACGGTTTCGGGATCTGCTGTGGCAACAGCTACAGCAATTTAACCCCGTCTCACAAACCTTCATTCAACGTTGCAGAGGCTGAATTTCACCCCCAAGCAAATGTTGAAGAAGTGTTAAAAAAATGAGAGATGTCCGTTGCCTGTCTTTTAAGATCCTCACATAGACCGCTCAGTCAGACGCAGAGTCTGACCGTTCAATCGGTCAAATAAGACCAAAATCATCAAACTCAGCGACAAAAAATTTAGGAGATTGAGTCGATGTTTGACGCATACACCAAGGTCGTTTCCCAAGCCGATGCAAGAGGCGACTTCCTGTCTACCGATCAGCTAGACGCTCTGGGTCGTGTAGTGGGCGATGGCCTGAAGCGGATCGACGCTGTGAACCGCATGACCGGCAATGCTTCCAAGATCGTCGGTGACGCTGCTCGCGCTCTGTTTGCTGAGCAACCCCAACTGATCGCTCCCGGTGGCAATGCTTACACCAACCGTCGTATGGCTGCTTGCCTGCGCGACATGGAAATCATCCTGCGCTATGTCACCTACGCTACCTTCGCTGGTGATGCTAGTGTTCTCAACGATCGCTGCTTGAACGGTCTGCGTGAGACCTACGTTGCTCTGGGAACCCCCGGTGCTTCCGTGGCTGCTGGTGTTGAAAAAATGAAGGCTGCTGCTATTGCGATCGTTAACGATCCCGCTAACATCACCCAAGGCGACTGCAGCTCCCTGGTTTCTGAAATCAGCAGCTACTTCGATCTCGCTGCTGCTGCTGTTGCTTAGGTTCACCCTGATTTGAACCTCACTGGTGCTGTTTATCAGCGCACTCTTCTGACTGTTCATTCATTCGCTGTGAAGACGATATTAGGAGAACCTCAGCTATGAAAACCCCTTTAACCGAAGCAGTTGCTGCTGCTGATTCCCAAGGCCGTTTCCTGAGCGCTTCCGAACTGCAAGTTGCTTTCGGTCGCCTGCGTCAAGCTCAGTCTGGTCTGGAAGCTGCTAAAGCGTTGACCAACAAGTCTGATTCCTTGGTTAGCGGTGCTGCTCAAGCGGTGTACAACAAGTTCCCCTACACCACCCAAATGCAAGGCCCCAACTACGCTGCTGATCAGCGTGGTAAGGACAAGTGCGCTCGTGACATCGGCTACTACCTCCGCATGGTCACCTACTGCTGCGTAGCAGGCGGCACTGGCCCCATGGATGAGTACCTGATCGCAGGTCTCGATGAAATCAACAGCACCTTCGAACTGTCTCCCAGCTGGTACGTTGAAGCCCTGAAGTACATCAAGGCTAACCACGGTCTCTCTGGTGATGCAGCTACCGAAGCTAACTCCTACATCGACTACGCCATCAACGCTCTAAGCTAGTTCTGGCGTTTGCCCGGAAGGGCAAACAGTTGTTAGCAAGTTTGTTAGCAGTTGTTTGCCTGACCGGGCATTGTTGTATCTGAAAATGCCATAAACACCTGCTAGGGAGCCATCCCTACAACCAGGAAAACTTTTTTCTCACGCTGATTTGTATAACAACTACGGATAGGATGTATCCAGTTCTTCGCTTGAACTGGGGGCATGAGACGAGTTATTTCATCCAGCGCAATGGTGTTTGTGCTCGTCCCATCTAAGAGCTTTTCAAAAACTCAAATTCCCCCGTAGCAAACGCTAGCACAGGTCAGGTCCTTGTGGAAACCTCTGGTAGTGGGCACAGGCAGCTCTACCGGGTGGGGATAGTCTGGTTCGCGGTGCTGGGTTGATAGCTACCCTCCACCTCGGTCTCAGTATCTGGCATTAATGAGCAGTGAGTTTGCAAGCTGCACCTAGTCCATAACAGGAATGGCTTAGCCATAGACTGTATCTTGCCAAGCTCCCGTACTTTTGCCTGTGAGTGTCTATAGGGACTGGCAGCCCGAACGAGGCTGTTTACAAGCCTGTTCTCCTTCGCATGAAGTGTTGCTGTCTGCTCCCTACAAGGAGTATCCACTTTCGGTGAATGCTTCCAGAGGCTCACATTTTATCGTTGTAAAGGAGGACATAAACGTGCCTATTACGGTAGCTGCATCCCGCCTTGGGACCGCTGCATTTAGCGAAACCTCCCCAGTAGAGCTACGCGCTAACTGGTCTCCGGAAGATGCTGAAGTTGTCATCCGGGCCGTCTATCGCCAGCTTCTTGGGAATGACTATTTGATGAAGTCAGAGCGCTTGGTTGGTCCTGAGTCTCTGTTAAAGAATGGCTACATCACCGTTCGAGAATTCGTTCGTGCTGTTGCCAAGTCTGAGTTGTACAAGAAGAAGTTCTTCTACGACAACTTCCAGACCCGGGTAATCGAACTGCAAACCAAGCACCTGTTAGGTCGTGCGCCCTACTCTGAGGCCGAAGTGATTGAGCACCTCGATCGCTATGAGAATGAGGGTTACGACGCGGATGTCGATTCCTTCATTGATAGTGAGGAGTACAGCGCCAACTTTGGTGACAACGTGGTGCCTTACTATCGGAGCTTCGTCTACCAGGCTGGTCAGCGGTCTGTAGGCTTCACCCGCATGTTCCAGCTTTACCGGGGCTATGCTACCAGCGATCGCTCCCAGGCTGCTGGTAAGATTACTCGGTTGGCTTCTGAACTGGGCCGTAACACCGCTTCTTCTGTTGTCAGCCCCTCCAACGCAGGGGGCGGCTGGTCTGCAAATAAGAAAGCGGTACCCAGCAAGGCTTTGGGTGGTTCTTCTCCCTATGGCCAAGATGCAGGCCGAGTTTATCGGGTTGAGGTGACAGGGATGAATCTGCCCCGCTACCCCAAGGTCCGCCAGATCAATACCTCTTATCTGGTGCCTTATGAGAAGTTGTCGGCTAAGCTGCAACAGATCAATAAAATGGGCGGAAGGGTAATTAGCGTTACCCAAGCTAGCCTCTAATTTCGGTAATCTGAGGGCTATTGTGGAGCACGGTATCAGAGTCTTCTGGTGCTGGGCTCCACCCTCTTTCTCGTCGGATGTTGTGTGCTGTTTCGTTCTTCTTTGAGAGTTAGGAGACTATAACGAGATGCTTGCTCAAAACGCATTGGGAACTACAACGACTTCTCCTTCTAGGGGGCGTGTTTTCCTGTACGAAGTTTCTGGATTGCGCCAAAGTGCAGAAACTCAAAACAGTTCTCCTCAGATCCGTAAAAGCGGTAGCGTTTTCTTCAAGGTTCCCTACAACCGTATGAACGAAGAAATGCAGCGAATTGCTCGTATGGGTGGCAAGATTGTAAGTATTACTCCAGTCGACAACGCTTAGAACATCAGTTGTAAAGATGGTGTTGGAATCTCAACAATTGGTCGATGCCCAGGGGGAATCCCTCACCGTCGAGCAGGCTATTGCTAACCTCCGTCAGACAGAAGACCCTAGCCTCCGCTACTACGCAGCTTGGTGGCTAGGACGTTTTCGTGTAAATGAGCCAGATGCGATCGCAGCTTTGGTCACGGCTCTAAGTGATGAAACCGATCGAGCGCCTGATGGAGGTTATCCGCTGCGGCGCAATGCGGCTCGTGCCCTGGGCAAACTGGGCGACCGCAGCGTTGTGCCTGCTCTGGTTGAGTGCCTTGACTGTCCTGATTACTACGTTCGGGAATCAGCTACGCAAGCTTTAGAGATGCTTGGAGCTGAAAGCGCTATCCCTCCTCTCCGGGCTTTGTTAGTGGGAGGGGTTGAAGCGGCAACTCCGGTTCCTGGTAAGCCTCACTTGGTGCAGCCCTACAACGCTATTTTGGAAGCTCTGGGGAGCTTGGGAGCAAAAGATGCCGTTGAGGAAATCGCGCCTTTTCTCGGACATTCCGTTTCTCAGGTGAAAAATGCGGCCGCCCGAGCAATGTATCAGCTGACGGGAGATGCAGCTTATTGTGAGCGGCTGATGCAGGTGTTGCAGGGTAGCGAGTTACAACTGCGCCGCTCTGCTTTGATGGATTTGGGGGCAGTCGGTTATTTGCCAGCGGCAGGTGCGATCGCAGCCACCCTAGCTGAGAACAGCCTGAAGCTGATTGCCTTGCAGGGGGTGTTGGAGCACCACCTGCGGGACATTGATTTCCCGGCTACCCCGCTCTCGTCAGAGGCTCGTGAAGTTATGACGCTGATGGATAGTCTTCTATAGCACTTGGATCATTTTCAGCAGCTCACTCACCATAAATTACTTAGCAGTGGCCTAATCTAGGAAGAGTTTCGGGAGACCGAAATCCTTTTAGTAGTCCTTATTTGATTTGTTAAAACCGTGACCCTTGCAATGTCGTCCTCAACCGATCTGGCTGCGCTAATTAGTGCGATTGAAACAGCTGATTCCAAAGCTGGAATTGTTCAAGCCGTTCGCGCCCTAGCCGCTGCTCAAGATCCAGAGGCGATCCCGATGCTGATTAAAGTCCTAGGGTATAACAACCCTGGAGCGGCGGTAGCAGCCACGGATGGCTTAGTTGACCTAGGTGAAGCAGCCGTGCCCGCTCTTCTAGAGCAAATTGACGGCTACAACTATGGCGCTCGAGCTTGGGCAATTCGAGCACTGTCGCTTATTCAAGATCCACGAGCCCTGCCAGTGTTGCTTGATGCTACCCGAGAAGATTTTGCCCTCAGTGTGCGCCGAGCTGCAGCCAAAGGACTGGGAACCTTAAATTGGTCAAAGCTACCACCAGATGAAGTTGAGACAGCACAATCTGAGGCAGCGACAACTTTGGTAGAGGCTTTACAAGACCCAGAGTGGGTTGTGCGCTATTCAGCCGTAGTCGGGCTACAGGCATTGGCATCAGCAATGGTGCAAAGCGACTCCTTCGAGCAAATTGTGACTCAGGTGCAGCAGGTAGCTGCCCAAGATCCTGTTTCTGCCGTGCAGGCCCGTGCTCAGATGGGACTGGATATACTCGCTGAAGGTTCTTCTTAAGGAGCTGCGCTTCCTACTTTGGGGTTCTCCGAGAAGTAATCCACCAAGTGGCCTGCAATTTTAGTAGAGCCACCTGGTTCCCCAACGCGTTCTTTTCCATTTTGTTGGCAGCGTTGAGCATAGTCTTCATCTTTGAGAAGGGTGATGATCGTATTGGCAGCTTCTTCTAGCAAAGCTGGAGTAGCAGCCCATTTGCCTACCGTAATCACTGACAGTCCCAACAGACGCATTTGAGCTTCGGCGAAGGGGTAGGTAAACTGCGGGCCAGTTCCAATAATTTGCACGACGGGTTTGCCTAGGCCAACGGCCTGCTCTACCGCTGTTCCCGCCATGCCTACTGCCAAATCACAGGCTTGCAGGATATCGGAGAAGGCATCGTGGTGGCAAAAGACGTGAACGTCTCCTTTGACGAGGTGTCCCCTCTCTTTGAGATACCACCCTTGCCGATCGGCTAAGTCTTGCAAGTGGTCGTCTGTAATACTGGGCACCAGCGCTGCCTGAAATTGAGTGGGTTGCTTTTGGAACAGGATTTCACAGAGCTGTAACTGTAGCGCGAAGTTGTGCAAAGCTTCTGGCAGACGACTTCCCGGCAGGAGTGCAATCGTGGGCTGATGGGGCACAAGGTGAAGGTCTTTGCCTGTTGGTGCCAGCACGTCCATGATTGGGTAACCCGCAAAGCAAGCTTTTGAGAGTCCCCGCCCTTGCAAGTCTTGGGCAGTGAAAGCATCGCGGGTAAAAATATGGGTGCAGCGTTGCGATCGCAACCCCAGCATCGCGAGCGGAGGTACCTTGGCCCGCCCCTCATAGTAGCTAGAGGTAGAAACCATAAAAGCCATGAAGGGCCGCCCTGTCAGATAGGCAAAGAGAATGGGAACCACATCCCCAGTGGCAAAAAGTAGGTCGCAGTCCTGGCTGTAGCGACGAACTGCCTGCAACTGCTCCCAAGTTAACGCTAGTAGCCCTGAAAACACATCTTTTACGAGGTTCAGCGGATTAAAGTCACGGAACCAATTCACAGGGTTAAGCAGACGAGCGAAATTAATGTAGTTGAAGCCGCCGGAGGGCAATCGTCGAGTAGGCCCAACAATGGGCACTCCCAACCTTCGATAGGCATTGCCATCGCCAACAATTGGCAGTGCCGCTACCTCAATATCTGGAGCGATTTGTTGCAGTGCCTTGAGCACTAGGGTGGCGTTGAGGTCTTCCCCGTGCCCATTACTTAAGAAAAGAATCCGCTTGCTCATGCGCTTGGTATAGGTTGGCATTCGATACAGTGGCGTGCTGTCGGGTAGACGCCAAACGTTAGGTGGCAGATTTGCACAGACTGGGCTCTCTTCTAGCTGGGCTCTCTTCTAGCCAGTTTTCTTCTAACTAGCTTTTCTTTTACGTGCCCACTTACTTTTCTAGCCGGACGATGTACCACTGCATGGTTTCACCAGGCCGCAGCTCAAATTCGCAGGCTGTATCTCGCAGGTGTCGAGCTTGATCCTCAACAGCCGTAAACTGCTGCAAATCGCGGGGCAGATCGGCTTGGTGATTTTGGAGGAGGGCTTTGAGCTGATCGAGCAGTTCGTCAGGGGTCAGGAAGACTTCCGCTTCTCCTGGCATCAGCACGACATACGTCTCTTCCTGAAACATCAAGGCATCTGGCATAGCAGGCTCGGGGAATACGAATTGCTTACCCCTATGCTACAGGGTTGCGCAGGGCGTTTTGACTGCCGCAGCTTCACAAAGCCTTACCTGAAACTTTTACGTTTCCCTTAAGAAGTCGGAACTTAGCAGGTGGATCCAGTGATAATATAGCTAAAAGATTCACCTAAAATCCGACCGATTTACCGGACTTTGTGGACTGCATTCATCATCTTTGCGATTGTGGTGAATGCTCTTGAGTTCGTATTAACCATTTTCGCCCAAATTTGACTGGAAATCTGCCGTCTCATGGTTCAGACCCCTATTAAACCGTCTCAAGACTCCGGCGCGGAGGAGCAAAAGCGCTCTAAGGTAGAAGCTCTCAAGGAGAGAAGCAACTTCCTGCGCGAGCCGCTAGCAACCGAATTGTTGCAAGACACGAACTACTTTTCCGAAGACGCTGTTCAAATCCTGAAATTCCACGGGTCTTACCAGCAAGACAACCGAGACAACCGGGTTAAAGGGCAGGAAAAAGACTATCAAATGATGCTCCGTACCCGGAATCCCGGCGGATTCATTTCTCCAGAGCTGTATCTGGCGCTTGACCAGATCTCGGATGAGTACGGCAACCACACACTGCGGGCTACCACTCGTCAGGGTTTTCAACTCCACGGCATTCTCAAAAAGAACCTTAAGGCCAGTATCGCTGCCATTGTTCGTAATCTAGGGTCTACATTAGGAGCCTGTGGCGACATTAACCGCAATGTCATGGCTCCCCCGGCTCCTTATAAGAACAAGCCGGAATATATCCTGGCGCGGCAATACGCTGACAATATTGCTGATCTGCTGCGGGCACAGACTGAAGCTTATTACGAGATTTGGCTGGATGGGGAGAAGTTCCTTTCAGTTGAGGAGCACCCTGACGTTGTGGCGGCTCGCCAGCGCAACACTAATGGTACCAATATTGAGGGAAACCCAGAGCCGATCTACGGGACCTACTACATGCCCCGCAAGTTCAAAATTGCGGTGACGGTGCCGGGGGACAATTCGGTTGATGCCTACACTCAGGACGTGACCTTGGTGGTGATCACTGATGAGCAGGGTGAACTACAAGGTTTTAATATTCTGGCCGGAGGGGGCTTAGGTCGCACCCACAACAAAGAAGAGACGTTCGCGCGGATAGCCGATGAGATTGGTTACGTAGACAAGGCCGATGTCTACGATGTGATGAAGGCAATTGTCGCGACTCAACGGGACTACGGCGATCGCTTTAACCGCCGCCATGCTCGGATGAAGTACCTCATTCATGACTGGGGTGTTGATCGCTTCCGGCAGCAAGTTGAGCAGTATTTCGGTAAGCCGCTACAGCCCTACAAGTCCTTGCCTGAGTGGACTTTCTACGACTATTTGGGGTGGCACGAACAGGGGGACGGCAAGCTTTTCGTCGGTGTGCAAGTCGACAATGGCCGCGTTTACGATACCCCTTCTCTCAAGCTGAAGACGGCTCTGCGGGAGATTGTAGAGCGTTTCCGCCTACCCATACTGGTGACGCCTAACCAAAGTGTTCTGCTCTATGAAATTGAGCCCCAGGACAAAGCTGCGATCCAGGACATTTTGACTCGCAATGGCATTCAGTCTGAAGCTGAGATTGATCCCTTAGTTCGTTACGCGATGGCCTGTCCAGCGTTGCCGACCTGTGGGCTGGCAGTGACTGAATCGGAGCGGGCAATTCCGACCATTTTGGTGCGGCTGCGCAGCCTGCTGACCAAGCTAGGTCTGGAAAATGAGCATTTCGTGGTGCGGATGACGGGTTGTCCTAATGGGTGCGCTCGTCCTTATATGGCAGAACTGGGGTTTGTGGGTAGTGCGCCAGAGTCTTATCAGCTCTGGCTGGGCGGATCTCCTAATCAGACTCGGTTGGCTCGGCCTTACTTGGAGAGGCTCCATGTCAACGATCTAGAGAGCAAACTAGAGCCTATTTTTGTGCTGTTTCGGTCGGAGCGGCAATCTGGGGAAAGTTTTGGCGACTTTTGCGATCGCATTGGCTTCGACGCGATTCGCCAATTCACCGAGAACTATGTTCCCGTGCAAGAAGCGGTGAAACTGGCTAAAGAAAACCGTCACCGCATCAGCATCTCCAACGATGTTTATAACGTGCTAAAAGCGGCTTCAGATCGGGAAGGGCGACCGATGTCACAGATTACGGCAGATGCGATCGCGCTTTATCTGCAACAGAACCAGGCGTAGTCAGGGCTGCGTGATCTGTTAGTTTCCTGCTCGTTTTAACTTTTAAGGCCGAAGTCTCCCAGAGGCTTCGGCCTCGCTCTTGGAGCCTTTTCACAAAAAAATGGGAGCCTCGCTTAAGGCTCCCGTTAGTCTCAGGAGATTTATCTGTAGAGATTGAGATAAGTGCTAGAGGGCTAGACGGTGCCCGTTTCTTCGGGATGATGAATCCGATTGGGTAAGACCCAGAGCAGAACGGGGCACACCACAATCGTCATGGCAGTTACAACTGCGATAATTTGTAGGCCTTCCAGCAGTGAGGTAGTCATCATTTTCGCCTCCCAGTCGTGGGGCTACGGTTGAGGCGCGTTCCTTCGGGACGACTCCCTACTTCCGTCTTACTTGCAAATCACCCTATCGGTTATTCCGAAAGTAAGATGAACGATTTATCCTTTCGCTGTATACAGTATTACATTTTTGAGGCGAATTGCCTGGCCTGTTTAAACTTCTTTAATCGTAGGCTGGGTCACTTTCCTTAAATCTCAGTAATTCATGGGTATTGATATTTCCCTAAGTAAAACCGTGCTGACAGCTCCTTGCAGAATCTGCTTACAAGGCGGTTGCCAGCACGGTTTAGAGGGAGTTGGTTAGTTCGGAACTAGCTAGCCATGCGGGTCAGCAAAACTGGACAGTTGGCGTAAACTCGCACATAGTCGGAGAGGGAACTGCTGAGCAGACGATCTAAGTCAGGTAATCCCTTGGCAATAGAGGGGCGACGGTCGGGCGAACCCAGAATCAGCAGATCAATATTTTTATCCTCGGCTAACTGGCAAAGCCGCACCCCTGGCTTGCCTTCGGGGGCTTCTAACTTGTAAGGAATTCCGTATTTCTTGACCTCGGTGATAGCCTCCATCAAGATGGGGTCCTTGGCTGGGTCGGGGCTGATCACGTCAAAGGGTTTTGCTGTCAGGTTTGAGACGGTGTGCACTAACGTTAGCTCACTGCCTTTGACATCTCGTAGGAGTGAAATTGCCAGCTTCAATCCTTCTTTGGCTGAATCAGATTTGTCTAGGGCAACCAGAACCCGTTTGATGGGGCGAACGACGTAGAGATCATCCTTCACCAGTAGCATGGGTCGGGAAGCCAATTGGAAAACGTACTGGCTCACAGAGTTCTCTAGAATCGCTTTTAATCCCTTAAGCCCGCGCGAACCCATGATGATCAAGCTGGCGTCGATTTCGTCGGCCACCTTGACCACGACATCTTTAGGTTCTCCTTCCCGCAGCATGGCTGTAACGCGGCTAGGATCCAAGTTCAAATTGGTAATGGCTTGGGCCAAGGTGCGTCCGCCTTCTTCCCACTTGGCGGTCATCCCTTCTGCCGAGACTTGGGAAGGCACGACATGAAGCACCGTTACAGAGGCCCTTTGAATCAAGGGAATGTCCATCAGGACTTTCAGCATGGCTTCTGTATTGCCGGATCCGGAGTCTGCCAGGAGGATTTTTTCTATCATAATGGCCTCTTATTGCTTGCCCTGGAAAAGGCTGGCTAACGATGGAAATTGAGTAGATATCAAAAGGGCAATTTCGTCTTGAAATCCTGATTTTTCGGCTTTTCAAGCTTGCCCTCACCCATCATAGGCATTGCTTTTGAGGCTACTTTGGTTCAATTCATAATTTTTAGTAGAGAAGGAATCATCCTGTATTCTGACCAAGGTTGACTTTGAAGACTGTTCTTGAAGGGTTTCCACTAAAGGGTTATGGCAACACAGGATTGGTTTGACTATTGTGTGCGAGTGCAGCCTCATCACACTGACTATGCGGGTATTGTCTGGCATGGAACCTATGTGGCTTGGATGGAAGAGGCTAGGGTAGAGTATTTGCGATCGCATCAGGTCAGTTTTGCCGACTGGGTCGCTGCTGGAATTGATTTGCCTGTGGTGGATTTGTCGCTGAAGTATCGCCAGTCGTTTCAGATGGGTATGGAGGCGAGGGTACGGGCGCGACCAGAACCTGTGAAAGGGGTTCGGCTGATTTGGCACTACGATATTCAAAATGCTGAGACTGGAGAAACCTATGTGCTGGGCACCGTTACGTTGGTTCCTGTCGACCATCAGAGTCGAAAAGTTCTGCGCCGTCTACCGCCAAAATTTCAGAAAATCCTGCAAGCCTTGAGCCAATCCCAATCGATGGATTGATCCGCATAATAAAGGCAGTGAATTGAAATACTTGAAAACGGCGGAAAAAGCGATGATGCAGCGAATTCTTTCTCAGTTCCGGCAAACTTTGACCCTGCTTGGGTGCCTCTTGTTTGTTGGCTGGGGAATGCTCTGTCTGCCCTCATCGGCGTTGGCGCAGGAGAACACGGTTGACTATACTCTTACCGATCTCAGCTTTCGCGACTTTTCCCACCAAAATCTCTCGGGGACTTCTTTTGCCGCTGCCGAAATGCGAGAGGCGAACTTTGAAGGAGCCGATTTGAGTGCAACGATTCTCACCAAGGCCTCTTTTGTGAAGGCCAACTTGGTGGGGGTTGATTTGTCCAAAACCTTTGCTGATCGGGTGGTGTTTGACCAGGCTGATCTGACCAATGCGATCGTGACGGATGCGATTATGACCAGCTCTACCTTCACCGATGCGAACATCACGGGTGCTGACTTCTCAGGCACGATTTTGGATCGCTATCAGGTGGCTCAGATGTGCAAGCACGCAGATGGGACAAATCCTGTCACCCAAGTTTCTACACGCGATAGCTTGGGTTGCCGCTAGCTAGAGCAAACGCCGTTCGCCCCTACGAGTTAGGGCAAACGGCGTTTGCGTTACCCCAGAGAAGGGGAAGATGGATTGACTATCAGTTACGCTCGGTACGAATCCAGCGCTTTTCGGGTTTGAGAATGTAGCCGATGTAGAGCGGAATTTTCCAGAGGATGTAGAGGGGAATTTGCACCAGTTGCCTGAGGCTAATTTCACTTCGTCCGTAGCGCTGCCAGGAGAGGACAATGGCAACAAGCAGACCTACTCCAGTTGTGCCAGCAATGTAGAGTGGCAGCAAACTGTGGGTCAGGGTAGCGAAAATTGCGATGCCAGCAGTTAAGCCAGCCCACAGCATGACCAGCAGAGACAGAGGCAGAACGGACAATTCTAAGGCCAGCGCCAGCAGCCCAATTCGGCCTTGCTTCACGTATTCACCCAGCAGCCGAGGGACAAACTCTGACATCACTTGAAGATGACCGTGTTCCCAGCGGGTTCTTTGGCTCTTTGCGGCTTCTTCCCCTTGGGGCAGACGGCTGGTCACCCAGGCCTCGGGGCAGAACTGGGGCGGATAGCCTGCGATCGCAAGATCCAAGCCCAGCTTCATGTCTTCTACAATATGGCCGCTGGCAACACTGACTGCAGTGGCCGCTTTCCAGGGCATTGCCATACCCGTTCCGGTTAGCAAACAGGGTTGACCGAGTTGCCGCAGCCCGAGGGGACGTACCAGGTTTTTCACCTTAAAGGCAAAAGCTGAGACAGAATCCTTCAAGCTAGGTTCGGCTGGTTTGTCCATTAGATAGGTTGCCTGAACCGGATACCCTGTTTTCAACGCGTGTTGGGTTAGGGCAGAAATGCTGCCGGGATGGGCATCACAGTCGGCATCCAGAAAGATCACGACATCCGGCGGGGCTGAGCTGAGATGGGTTAGGCCAAAGTCGAGGGCGTAACCTTTGCCACGCTGCTGCGTGTCAAACCGTTCGATTGCCGTGGCTCCTGCCATGCGGGCTACGGCTGCCGTGTCGTCTGTGCAGTTGTCGGCAATCACAATGAGCCGATCTTGCGATCGCAGTTGGGGCTTAATCGTGTCCAATGTTCGGCCAATGCCAGCAGCTTCATTGTGCGCTGGAATTAGAATGGCCAGTTGGGTTGTCGGATCAATCTCAATGGTCTGTTTACCCCGACTGCCCGACCAGAAGAAAGCAGCTACGCATTCCATAAAGAGGACTGCAACAGGAATGGACACCAGAACTGCGACAACTGCCAGCACCAGAGTTGCAACATCGAGAACAATCGGGCCGTAACTATTAAGTGACACGCTGAGCCTCCAGCAATCGGGGTTGTTAACCGTTGTGTATAGGCGAAAGAATGCCCATGTTGAACCCACCCTTTTCACAAAGAAGGGGTAACCGCAGCTTATCAAAGTGAAATTGTCTCTCTAAGAATTGCTTGGTGAGGTTCATCTGAGCTTTACAGGTTGATAAAAACCATATTCGTTAATATCCTGAGGCTGTGAGAGTTGCTTCTACTGCTTGAACCCATCCTTCAGGGGCTGGGGATGGAGCAATCTGCCAGCCTCGATTTGCCAGTTGAGGATGGGGACCCTTTGGACCCGGTAAGACAATGGGAATATCAACGTTCTCTAACATATCTAGGTCGTTGGGGCTATTGCCCAGGCCGACAGTAGTGACAGCGCTGCCTGCGGGCAAAGTTGCTTTATAAAGTTCGGTAAGGCGATGAACAGCCGTCCCTTTTCCAGCTTCCCCACCAATTAAGTGGGAGAACCGATCCCCTACCACGACCCGAAACCCAAAGTCTTCAACGGTGGCAACTAGGGTCGCTGTTTCAACGTTTTTGGGGGTCATAAACGGTTCACTAAACTCCCGCGCCTTGGCTTGATGGGCATCCTGGTGAGATAGTCCCGTCATCTGCTCAATTTGCTCCACGCTCCAGTCGCCGAACCCTTTGAGTGGACGCCCCAATTCCTGGGCAATTGCCTTTAAACCGGCTCTCGCAACAACGTAGGAACAACCCAACTGGAGGACTCGGTAGTCCCCGTCATCCTCTCCGTCCGGTAGTTGAAACTGGGGGCTTTGAGATTGAGCTTGCGATCGCGGAATGTAGATAGCGCTGCCATTTTCCACAATGAAGGGGTCACGCAGCCCTACCTGCTGCCGCAAGGTTTCCACTTCCTGCCGCGTTTTGCTGGTGACAGGAACAACTGGGATCCCTTCCTTTACTAGTCGTTCTAACAGGGGCACGGCTGCTGCATAGGTATAGTCTTCAGAACCCAGAAGCGTACCGTCTAAATCGGTAAAGACCAATAGGGAAGTTGTGCGTGTCATGGTGGACAGACCAGTATGCAACCGCCCAAAAGCTTACCGTAATTTTTCCAAGGAAAGGCTAGCCCATTATTAAGTCAGTCCCAAGAACGTCTTGATACACAGTATCTACGCAGTATCTTAGAGAGGTGAAATCAGTAAAGAAGGTCGCATGAACAGTTCTTCGTCCCAGTCAGCCCGCACCCTCCGCATTGCGGTCGTGGGGGATGTGCATGACCAGTGGAGTCCGGAGGATGCGATCGCACTCCATCACCTCGCCGTTGATCTGGTTCTCTTTGTCGGTGACTTCGGTAACGAAGCAGTGGACATCGTGCGCCAGATTGCCGAACTGGATCTGCCTAAAGCAGCTATCTTTGGCAACCACGACGCCTGGTATACAGCCACAGAGTGGGGGCGCAAGAAATGTCCCTACGACCGAACACAGGAAGACTGGGTGCAAGCCCAGGTAGATCTTTTAGGCATCGCCCAGGTTGGCTATGGCAAGCTTGATTTCCCCCAGTTTGGGTTGACAGTTGTAGGTGGTCGGCCCTTTAGCTGGGGCGGATCAGAATGGCGCAACAAAAGCTTTTACGCTGACCGCTACGGCGTTCATGGGTTTGAAGAATCCGCCCAACGCATTATGCAATCAGTGCAGGCGGCAGAGCATGAAACAGTCATTTTTATTGGGCACACGGGGCCTCTTGGTTTAGGCAATCAGCCGGAAGACCTGTGTGGGCGAGACTGGAATCCCTTGGGCGGTGACTACGGTGACCCCGATTTGGCGGAGGCAATTGCCTTTGCCCAAAATTCAGGTAAGCGAGTACCTCTCGTGACCTTTGGCCACATGCACCACAGTCTGCGGCATCGCAAAGATCGGGTTCGAGAGCGACTCCAGGCGGATCGAAAGCAGGGAACCGTTTATTTAAACGCAGCTAGTGTCCCCCGCATTGTGAAAACAGAAACTGACTGCCGACGAAACTTTTCAGTGGTGACGTTGCAGGAGGGCAAAGTTGAAACGGCTGCTCTAGTTTGGGTCAATCAATCCTTTGAAATTTGCTCTGAAGAGTTGTTGTATACGGCAGCCGACTCAGTTGCCCTAGCTATGTAAAGCGTTAGGACATCGCAAATTTAGCTTGATTTGAATATGGAAAAGAACGCGAAGATTTACGTTGCCGGGCATCGAGGTCTAGCGGGTAGTGCCATTGTCAGGGCACTGCAAGCAAATGGGTATGAGAACTTGCTGTTGAAGTCAAGCCAGGAACTGGACCTGCGACGGCAAGATGCGGTCGAGGCTTTTTTCACAGCCGAGCAGCCTGAGTATGTGTTTCTAGCGGCGGCTAAGGTCGGTGGTATTCACGCAAACAACACCTATCGGGCGCAGTTCATCTATGAAAACCTCATGATAGAGGCGAATGTAATTCATAGTGCCTATCTACATGGGGTAAAGAAACTGCTCTTTTTGGGGTCTTCTTGCATTTATCCGAAGCTATGCCCACAGCCGATGAAAGAGGAGTATTTGCTGACGGGTTTTTTGGAGCCAACAAATGAGCCTTATGCGATCGCAAAAATTGCAGGTCTCAAACTCTGTGAAAACTACTGCCGTCAGTATGGAGTGGACTTTATCTCCGCTATGCCAACGAACCTCTATGGTTTCAACGATAACTTTGACTTGACGAGTTCCCACGTGCTACCAGCACTTATGCGCAAGTTCCATGAAGCAAAGATCTCTGATGCGCCGACAGTAACCGTGTGGGGATCAGGGACGCCGCTACGGGAGTTTTTGTATGTGGATGACTTAGCGGATGCCTTGCTGTTTCTAATGCAGCATTACACCGGGACAGAATTTGTCAATGTAGGCACTGGAGATGAAGTGTCAATTCAGGAGTTAGCGTTAACGATGAAGGCGGTGGTAGGCTACAGCGGTGAGTTAGTCTTTGATGCAGCTAAGCCGGATGGCACACCGCGCAAATTGTTGAATGTGTCAAAGTTGCAGGGACTGGGATGGCAGGCCAAGACACCTTTAAAAGAAGGTATTGAGCGAACCTATGCTTGGTTCCAGGAGAATTACGGGCAGATTCGGGGACGTGAAGTGGCATAGCGGGTTGGATACCTGCTAATGCTTTCTGAATCAGTGCGATCGCATTTCTCCCCAGAGCAGGAGAATGCGATCGCAAGCCCCGTCAACCACTGGAAATTGAGCGGATTTGTGCGGCAAAGACTGACTACACGGCGGTAAGGATGCTATAAAAGAAAAGCACTAGCCAATTTCTTTGGAGAGGTGGCAGAGTGGTCGAATGCGTCCGACTTGAAATCGGATGTACCGAAAGGTACCGTGGGTTCGAATCCCACCCTCTCCGTTTCAGTTAATCAATCACCTCTGTAGAGTCAATACTGCTGGATATTCTAAGGGCTTCTCACTGCCGAGCTAAAGCGGCTGAGATGCGGGTGTTTCTACTGGTCTAAATCAGGTTGACCTAGATCCGGCGAGTTAACTTCAGACCGTGCGTGTCGGTGCCACAGGTCGTAAGGAGCTGTAACTGCTGGGCTAAATACTTAATGTTGGGAGTTTGCTTAGGGCAGGGTCGCCAGAATTCAGGATTGTCGTAGGCGTAATAGGTTTCTACACCATTAAGACCTAGCTGGGCACCTGCTTCAATCAGATCAGAGGCTGCTCGACGGTAACGAGCCGGGTGCGCCAAAACAGCCAATCCCCCTGCCGCTTGAATTGACCGGATTACTTTCTCGGCTAAGCGGTTTTCCCCTTGGGGTGCATGCCCTTGCAAGTAAGGCAGCATAGCTGGATGGTTGGGATTAAATGAATATCCCAAAATGTGCACTTCGGTTTCAATGAGCAGGGACGTAATTTCAATGCCAACAAAAAGATGTGGCATTTTGCCATGCAAACTCGCCGTGCCTTGATTGCCGCCTTTGAAGCGGGCAGGATGACGCCAGCGCCAGTCTTCTAGCCACTGTTTTGCTTGCCGATAGCCTTCTACTGTGTGGTGGTCAGTAATTGCAAATCCCTTGAGGCCTAAGTCAAAGGCCTGCTCCATCAAGCCTTGAGGAGTCAGCCGCCCATCGGAGCAAACTGTGTGCATATGGAAGTTGTACGATGCAGGGCAACTGGCCTCATCGATAGTTGCAAAGATTGCTTTGAGAACTTCCGTCTCTTTAAATACCCCTGGCGTGGGAACCGAGACTTGCACAGGGCTGACGACCATGTCTACTGCAAATTATTGCGAGTGTCTTTAACTACTATACCTATTGGGATAAGGATATAGAGAATTTAGTCCCAAAAGTGTTCACTACAGACTTAAGAATGCTTGAAGTCAAGGGTTTATGAGGCGGGGTCAGCTCTTTCTAAATATTCTGACGAGAGGGTTTAAGTAGGTGAAGAAAGGGGCTAGTTGTGGAACGAGATTGAGAAGTTGCGATCGCATGTTGACTCCTTTTATCCATCCAACAAAGTTCAGTTTGCACCTTTAAACCGTTACGATTAGCCATACAGCATCGTTTCCCAAATAACGGGTATGTCGGCTTTTCAGCAATCAGAATCGTTTTCCTCCCTCACCTTGGCTGACCAATGGCAAAGTCCGCCATTGCCCAACAGCGATCCAGTCCTACAGGGAACTCGCTATCTAGAAACACTCCGTCAGATCACGTTGAAATCCGTTTCGGTTGACTTAGTGGGTGACCTATCCCTTCGCCTGAAAATGTGTGGGTGGATTGGTTTAAATATCTACAAAGTCAACCGTCGATTACAAGCACTATTAGAAGACTGTCAGGCCTGTTTTTACCCTTCTGAACAGCCTGCTGTACAAATTTTTGCGGCTCCGTTAGCGGCCTCATTAGCCCTTGATGGGGTGTGCAATATCTTGAGCCAACCCACAACACTGTTGATTGATACTGGGCGGGTTGTGCCGGAAGACTGGTTGGGAGCCGTCGCCCACGAATATGCGCATGCTGTTGTTGCCTCACCAGGACACAGTGTTCGATTTCGGCAGGTGCTTACCCATCTCTGTCTAGGTCTAGGTCTGCTGCCACCATCCTCGCAAAAGCTGAGCGAAGCGCTAGAAAGCTGGCCGCCTTGCCGCGCAAATCCCAATCCTCAAGGATTTTGGTTAGGTGAAATGGCTTTGTCTATTTAAGAAGAGCAGGTTTGGGGTTGCGTTGGATGGGAGAATGAGAAGTCGATTGCTAATCTGTGCTGACTAAGAAATCATGAAACGTTTATTCCTGGTTCTGAGCATTTTTTGGTTTGGATGCTTGGGCCTTATGCAAAACGCCTACGCTGCTATTCCAGAAGATGTGACAAAACTTTTGGAGACAAATCAATGTCAAGTGTGCATCTTGGATGAAGCCAATCTGCAGAACGCCGATTTGAAAAAGTCAAATCTCAAAATTGCTGTGCTCACAAAGGCCGATCTTCAAGGGGCTGATCTGAGTGGAGCAAACTTGATGTTAGCCTACTTTGATGGCGCAAACCTAAGCGGGGCAACGCTAGCCAGTGCCAGTCTCAATGGCGCAAACTTGAGCGAAGCGAAGCTAGTCGGAGCCGATTTGCGCGGCGCAGAAATGACTCAGGCTAACCTAAGCAACGCAGATTTGTCTCAGGCGAACCTAGAGGGCGCAGTTATGATGAGCGTCATTCTAGGAACAGCCAACCTAACCGGTACTAATTTGAAGGGAGCCAATTTGCGAGGGGTCAATCGCAGTCAGGTTCACTTCTGCAACACCATCATGCCTGATGGTGTCGTTGAAAACCGCGATTGCCCCTAGGCTATTGGTTGGGCATCTCGACCGTACGCTTGCCACGCTAGGTCAATCAACCCGTTAACAATGGCAGTCGCGACCACGGCGCTACCCTTACGACCGTTAATCCGAATGTGAGGAATCAAGCTGTCTTGCAGCCGAGCTTTTAACACATCGACATCTAAGAACCCAGCAGGTGTGCCCACGACAAGTGCAGGGCGCACCTTTTCTTCTTCGATCATCTCGACCAGCGTGGCCAAAGCGGTTTGGGAGGAGCCGATAACAAAAATGCCTTCTGGATAGCGGTTTGCCAAAGTTTCAATGCCCCAAGCAGCACTGGTTTTGCCCTTTTGGGGCCGAGTTAGGGCATCCATACTGCAATAGACCGGATTCGCAAAGGTGGTTTGGATACTAGGGGCGATGCCGACCTGCACCATAGGCTCATCGACAATAATGGTGGTGCGGGCAGCAAGAGCAGCGGCTCCCGACTGCAATGCTTGATCTGAGAAATGCACGAGTGCCTTGAACTCAAAGTCAGCAGTGGCGTAGATTGCTCGGCGGACAATTTCGTACTCCGACGGAGAAAAGGAGTGCTCGCCTATTTCCTGGTCAATGATTCTTAAGCTTTGAGCATCGGACACGTGCCATTCCATAGCCAGCCTGCACCGAGAGTCGGGTTGTCTTTGCTTGGCTCAGTGTATCCAGGTGTTGCACCAATCGCAACTGCTGATAGGGAAAGAGAGTGTCTTTGAGACAGTTTATAGGCTAAAGATCACTGACTCCTCCGTAGTAAACTGTAGAGCTCGCTTTAGGGGAACCATGACCTGCTCTGGACGGTTGACCAATCGGTATCCGAGATCGGAGAGAATTTTGGTCAGGGAATAGTTGTCTAGTAGGACGCCCACTTCCTGTTGGGTAGCGGGCAAGAAGTTGTCTTGGCTCGCCTTTTCCAAATAGGCGTGAAGGAAGGCCGCACTGACCCAACGCTCCCAGAACTGCGCCCACTGCGCCATGCGGTCGGATTGCTCAGGGTGGATCATGCCGCTTTCTACCTCATCTTGGAAGGCGCGGCTAACGGCATAGTGGAAGGATTGCAGCATACTAGCCACATCCCGTAAAGGGGAGCGCTTCATTCGGCGCTCGTTAACGTTGATAGATGCTTCCCCTTCAAAGTCAATGATGAAGAAGTCTTTGCCGGTATAAAGTACCTGCCCCAAATGGTAGTCACCGTGATAGCGGGTGCGCTTGGCTGTAATTTTGAAGTCCAGCACTCGCCGGAAGTACTCCAAATAGACTTGCTGGCGATCCAACAGGATTTTCGCCAAAGATTGAGCTTCCGGAGATAACGTGTGCATCCGTTCCTTTAGCAGTAGGAAGACCCGTCCAACAATGTTGCGATCGTATTGGTAAATGGAGCGTTGGTAGAACGAGGTAAAGGGCTCTGGGGCAAAGTCTGGATCATGGGAATTTGAAGCCAGAGCTAGGTGCATCTCGGCAGTACGTTCTCCTAACAGTTGCACATTGGCTAGATAGGCCCCAATGGAATGAGAGACGAAGGACTGAACTGTTGGGCCATCGTAGATAGCAACGGGTGTGAGGCTGGCTGAGAGGGATAGGGTACCCGGATCACCAGCCGCAGGAACTTTGACCTCTTTGATTTCTTTGACTTCTGAGTTGTGGCTAAAATAGCCTTGCAGTTCTAGCAAGGATTGGCTAGGCACCGGAACTTCGGTGAGGGTTGCCTGCTGGGCAGCTACTTGATCAAAGAAGCTGCGTAGGCTGTCGAGAGTATAGTCCCAGGTGCTCTGGGCATCCGGAATATACTGCTGCAAAATACCAACGGTCGTGGATCCTGCCCCTGCTTGGTGGTACTCTATCGACCCAGCCACAGAGGTGATGTACTCAAATCGCTGCTGATCAAGAAAGCGCCTGATCTCTAGGTCAGGGTTTGTGCCTTCTTCCGCTTTGCGGAACAGCTTCAGAATGAGGTGGGGTGATGGGGTTTCATCACAGTAAATAATGGAGGTGTTGCTGTAATCCCCTTTAAGGAGAGAGGGTTCGCCCTGGAGTGTACTGCCGCTAAGAGATTCGAAGAACTCCGTGGCCTTTCCTACCAGTTCACCTGCAATGCCTGAATGGGTACGATTGTGGGCAACAGTGTCGAGCAGGGTCATGAGGAAGGCTTTGTTTGCGATCGCATCTACCAAGACGGCGACCTCATCACTACCCGGTATTCGTAGGCGAGCGACAATAGCCTGGGGATTTTCAGCCATTAAATGAAGCGCCTGTTCTCCCTCCGCCTGGGTCAAGGCCAGCATGTAGATATTGGGATCACCTCGGGTGTATTCCACCCGCAACGCTAGTAGCTGAGCCTCCTGTTCGCCATAGGGTAGGGGAATTGCCTCTACAATCTGTGCTGCCCGTACAGCCTGAGGCCTGTTCTCCATCCACCGATTACGCATCAGGTAGTCTGGTAGAAGCGCCTCTAACTTATCTCGTAGGGCTTGCTGGTATAGCACTTGCTGCCAGTTGCCTGCTACAGTAAGCGTTGGCAATTCGATCTGAGGTTGCTGTAGTAAATTACTGGGTTGCAGCTTCAGGGTAAACCAGTAGAAGGCATAGGGACTAAGACTGAAGAAGTAGGGCTGCTCATCAATCGCTGGAAATTCAGTGCGCCCAAAAATCTCAATGGGCATTCGACCTTTGAAAGGTGTGAGATCGAGATGCACCGTTTGAACAAATCGGGACAGATTGGCCACTACTAAGATTTGCTCGTCCTCATAGGTACGGGTAAATGCTAGTACCTTACGGTTGTCGGGATGTAGCATCTGAAAGTCGCCTAGACCCAAAGCCTGGTAGCGCTTGCGGATGGCAATCAGACGCTTCATCCAGTTCAGCAGCGAGTTGGGGTTAGCTCGCTGGGCCTCCACGTTGACTGTGTTGTAGTGGTACTCAGCATCTACGATCAGAGGCAAGTAAAGACGATGGGGGTTAGCACGGCTAAAGCCAGCATTGCGGTCAGAGCTCCACTGCATAGGCGTACGAACACCATTGCGATCGCCTACGTAAACGTTGTCGCCCATGCCGATTTCGTCGCCGTAGTAGAGCACGGGTGTTCCCGGTAGCGCTAGCAGCAGGCTGTTAAGTAGTTCAATCTGGCGGCGATCGTTTTCGAGCAGTGGAGCCAAACGGCGACGGATGCCTAGGTTAACTCGCATTTCTGGGTCGTGAGCGTAGACCCGGTACATATAGTCCCGGTCCTCGTCTGTCACCATCTCCAGAGTCAGCTCATCGTGGTTGCGCAAAAACAGCCCCCACTGGCAGTTATCAGGGATGGCTGGGGTCTGCTGCAAGATGTCATGAATAGGAAAGTTGTCTTCCATTCGCAACGCCATAAACAGGCGCGGCATGAGTGGGAAATGGAAGTTCATGTGGCACTCATCACCATCGCCATAGTAGGCCGCAGCGTCCTCAGGCCACTGGTTGGCCTCAGCCAGCAGCATTCGGTTGGGGTATTTCTCGTCTACGTACTGACGTAGTTGCTTGAGAAAGGCGTGGGTTTCGGGCAAGTTCTCGCAGTTAGTGCCTTCACGTTCATATAAATAGGGCACGGCATCCATTCGCAGGCCATCGACCCCCATATTTAGCCAGAAGTCCATGACTTCAAATACAGCCTGTTGGACAGCGGGGTTGTCGTAGTTGAGGTCGGGCTGGTGGTGGTAAAAACGGTGCCAGTAATAGGCCTGGGCTACCGGATCCCAGGTCCAGTTAGAGGTTTCAAAGTCCTGGAAAATGATGCGAGTTTCCTTATACTTCTCGGTGGTGTCGCTCCACACGTAGAAGTCACGCTCAGAGCTGCCTGCTGGAGCCCGGCGAGCCCGCTGAAACCAGGGATGCTGGTCAGAGGTGTGGTTAATAATCAGCTCGATAATGACTCGGATACTACGGTTGTGAGCGGCTTCTAAAAAGTCCCTGAAGTCACTCAAAGTACCGTAAATGGGGTTGACCTCTGTGTAGCTAGAGATGTCATACCCGTCATCGCGTAGGGGCGAGGGAAAGAAGGGCAACACCCATACTGCGGTGACTCCCAATTCTTGCAGGTAGTCCAACCGATCAGTTAAGCCTCGGAAATCTCCAATACCATCGCCATTGCTGTCGGCAAAGGCCCGGACGGGGACTTCATAGATAATGGCGTTCTTAAACCAAAGGGGGTCGTCTTTTAAGGTCATCCTGCCATACGCACTTACCTGCGCTTCTAAACTAGCGGAGATGCTAAAGTTTTCTATCTCGCGTAAGTAAGAGTTGTGGCCGGGGTCGTTAGCAAATAGTGGCACGATCGGTAAGCAGGTGGACACAAGCCATCAATGTCTCTGCTTCAACGGTGTTTGTTCAGATTTTTTTACTAAGCTTATTAAGCGTTTAAATACCGTAGAAATACGTAGCAATCTTTAATGATTGTCGCTAGGTAATGTCTGGTGAACGACTTCGATGTTATTGCCATCCAGGTCAAGTACGAACGCGGCGTAGTATTCTTCTGGATGGTCGTAGGGACGTAGGCCAGGCGCTCCGTTGTCGCGTCCCCCTGCTGCCAATGCTGCTGTATAAAACGCTTCGACCATCTCACGGCTAGACACGCGGAAGGCGATATGGGCTAGAGGCACCTCAGGTGTACCCTGACTCATCCAGAATTCGGGGCTGGTTAGCGGGATAGCCCCTACCCGTAAGCCAAACCCAGCGACGTCAGTATCTCCTGTTACAGAGGCTGGATATTCGACGACTAGGGCAATTCCTAAGGGAGCCAAGGCAGCAGCGTAGAAAGCTTTGCTACGCTCATAGTCACTAACAATGACTCCCATACGATCGCTCATTTGCCCATCCCAAAACTGGAAAGCATTATGGTCGTGCAGGTGTGGTTATGCGGGTGCTTAATCCAGCACAACTCAATCCTCTCCTAACAACCTACAGGATGGGTGAGATGTCCTACAAAAATGCAGTAGACGAATTCGTCTACTGCATTTGGGTTATGAACTATTTTTGCAAAAGATAGCTACGCGCTACTTAGCGCGAAGCGGCAAAATAGGGTGTTAAGAGCTTAAACCTCATAGACGCGGCACTCAGGTGCATCGGGGTTTAGAGAGCAGTAGCTTTCCAGAGAAGAGGTGGCTTTCTCCCGGCGACGGGCTTTAGCAGCCAGCAATTCTTCAACCACATCCCATGCAACAGCAACTTCGGGGGTCCCTGTGCCGAGCAGATCAGTCAAACGGCGAGCATGCTCTAGGGCAGCTCTCAGTTCGCTCTCTAGCTTGTCAGCAGCAGAACGGGCAACGGGGGTAGCAATGTTTTGGTTGTCAGCAGTGTAAACCATTTGATGGCTCCAAGTTCAAGGATGAAGGGTGAACTAATATCAGTCTATCTATAAGGCGAAAAAATATATTTTCAATATTTATATAAGTTTGTTTTATTTTAGATAGGATTCGCTTAACTTTGTTAGGTAATCAATCAGTAACAGTCAGAAGGTATTTAGACTTTTTGCTTTTCTTTTCCCACTGTAACGATTCAGTTCTATGCACAGGTGGGGCACATCAGACAAATTTGGAACGGGTTCCCACACCTGGTTTGATCGTGCCCAGAGTAGAACCGAAACCTTTCAACCAGAATCTTTAGCCCGACTAAAGATAGGTGATGTTTTGGCTAATTTCGCATATCAAAAAGACTGGGTTACAGAGCGTCCGATAGATATCTCCTTTATTGTTTTGCGATCGCATCTGCTATGAGTTTCAACCGTGCTAGTGGCATTTTGCTGCATCCGACTTCCCTACCCAGTGCCTTTGGCATTGGTGACTTGGGTAAATCTGCTTATGACTTTGTGGACTTTTTGGAGCGCAGTGGTCAAAAACTGTGGCAGGTGTTGCCCTTGGGGCCGACTGGGTATGAGCACTCGCCCTACACGATGAACTACAGTGCCTTTGCTGGAAATCCACTGATGATCAGCTTGGAAGTGTTGGCTGAGGAGGGGCTGCTGGAGTGGAAAGACCTTGCGCCACTGCCAGATGCCAATCCCAAGTACGTCGAGTTTGATCGCGTTATTCCCCATAAGCGCCAGTTTTTAGAGCTTGCGTTCGAGCGGTTTCAATCGGCCTCAAAGGAGGAGCATCAAGCCCAGTTAACCCAGTTTTGCCAGGAACAGGCATGGTGGCTAGACGACTTTGTCTTGTTCATGGCACTGCTCGAAGCCAACGACGGTAAGCCCTGGAGTCAGTGGGAAGAAGCTGTAGCCCGACGCCAGCCTAAAGCCCTGCAAGCCAAAGCCGAAGAACTGAAAGACAGCATTGCCTTCCACCGTTTTCTCCAGTTCAAATTCTTTGAGCAGTGGGCCAAGCTGCGCCACTACACCAACGAAAAAGGCATTGAGATTGTCGGTGATGTCTCCATCTATGTATGTCACAACAGCTCTGACGTCTGGGGCCATCCCAAACTCTTTAAGCTCGATCCGCAAACCCTAGAACCCGCTTATATTGCTGGGGTCCCGCCCGACTACTTCAGTGCCACAGGGCAACTTTGGGGCAACCCCGTCTACGACTGGGATGAGTGTCAGCGCACTGGGTTTGACTGGTGGACTCAGCGCTTCAAGGCGACCCTGCAATATGTCGATATTGTGCGAGTTGATCACTTCCGGGGGTTTGAAGCCTACTGGCAGGTACCCGCAGGGGAAGAAACTGCGATCAATGGTGAGTGGGTTAAGGCCCCTGGTGAAGAGTTTTTCAAAACATTGGGTGAGCGCTTGGGCAGTTTGCCCATCATGGCTGAAGACCTCGGCATCATTACTCCTGAAGTGGAGCAACTGCGGGATCAGTTTGACTTTCCTGGCATGAAGATTCTTCAGTTTGCTTTTAGCGAGGATCCTAACAATACTCACCTACCCCACCACTACCCTCGCAACAGTGTTGTCTACACGGGTACCCACGACAATGACACCAGTCTGGGTTGGTGGGAAACGCTGAAGCCCGAGGAAAAGCAGTTTTTCGCTCGCTACCTAGGTTATGCCAGCCCCGATTCAATTCAGGAAATTAACTGGGTGCTGATTCGTGAAGCGTTAGCATCTGTCAGTGATCTTGCCGTTTTGCCTTTGCAGGATGTGCTGGGTTTAGAGGGCTGGGCCAGAATGAATGACCCCAGCAAAATTCCAGGCAATTGGCGCTGGCGCTACGGTAACTCAGCTATGTTGACTGAGGAGCTTGGCGATCGCTTGCGTACATTAACCCAGCTCTATAGCCGCTAGTTAAACAGTCCCCTGTTCGAAGTTTTGAAGTTGGTCTGTTACATACCTTGTCTGGGTGGCATCCTAGGGGTGTCACCCCTTTGTCATATCCTGATAGAACTGGGTGATTTGTTGAATGAGTGCTGTTAGGTGATGAATGTGACCCCTCGCTGAATCATTACGTTTCTGGGGACTTGTTAATTCCCTTACAAAACCGTGATGAAGTTGGGCACACTCGTTTAATCCCTTGTCAAAGACATCCTGCGCCCCTTTCATCACGGTGCCAATGATTATCCCTGCAAGGACTGGATCGCTATCTCGAATGGATCTGCTCTATGGACAAGGGAACGCCTTATTTTCTGCTGGACGCTACCACGAGGCTTTAGCCCGTTTTAGTGAAGTGGTGAAACATTCCCCCGAACACTTTCAAGCCTGGACTCTACAAGGTTTTAGCCTAGCTGCTGATAAGCGGTACGAGGATGCGATCGCAAGCTTTAGCCAAGCCCTTGCTCTCAACCCTAAACATTCCCTAGCCTGGCACGGCAAAGGCCACGCGCTGGCCCAATTACGACAGTTTGAAGAGGCTATTGCCCATCTGCAGCAAGCTGTTCGGTTTAACCCTAAAGATTACAAAGCTTGGTACAACCTGGGAACTGCTCAAAATCAACTCAATCAATACAAAGCAGCCATCAATAGCTTTGATCACAGTCTTCAACTCAATCAACGGAACTACCGAGTTTGGTACAACAAAGCCGTAGCCCTATGTGGTCTACAGGAATATGAGGGTGCTCTGCTCATCCTAAATACTGCACTTAAAATCAAGCCCAGCGCTCACTACATTTGGAATCAGCGAGGAACTACCTTGGCTCAATTGGGCCGCTATGGAGAAGCACTCCAGAGCTTTGAGATGTCGCTGCATCATCAGGTAGACAATCCTAATGCTTGGTATGGCAAAGCCCGTGTTTATGCCCTTAAAGGTGACATTGAGCAGACCCTCAAACACCTCTATCGCACTTTTGTCTTGAGCCCCTACGTGTACCGAGTGATGGTTCAAATTGATGCTCACTTCGATGCTCTCCGGACACATCCTCACTTTCAAGCCTTAGTTGAACCTTCTTAGGTCTTGCTTGTTAGACAAGCTTTACGCTGTAAAGCAACAGAGGGGCGAGTTTTGTTTTCGCAGTTTGTTAACCCCCGGAGATACCCCAAAAACTCTTATTGCAAATTCCTTACTCTTAAGGATTTCTGATTCAAAGTGCCTCCTGACCCGCCAAGATAGAGAAGAGGGACGTTAGAAACCCAAACATTTTGTGTAGATGACAAGGGGCCATTTTCCGCCTAGTGTCTCCACTGCCGTGACCAGACAGTGGCATTACTGGTGGTAGGTGCCTTGTGCGTTGCATAGAAGAATTAGGTCTTGCTGGGCTCGGTGCGTTTGCAGCAAGACTAACTGTTACTTCTTTGAAGAACACTTAAATTTCCTATAAAGCTTTTTCCGTAGCACTTCAGCCCAATGGGCATTTTCAGGAGGCAAATAACGTGGTTGCACAAGTTACCAAACCCGATTACGAAGCGAAAACTCAAGCGATCGCAAGTGCACTGATTGGTGCGACCCGTGAAAAGCGGTCGTTCTTCGCTCAAATGCGGGATCAAATGCGCTGGGATGATAAACTCCTAGCCTTCGCTATGGGCAATCCCGGCTTGAGGGTTCAGCTTTTCCGATTTATTGATGCTTTGCCAGCTCTGCGTAGCAAGCCCGAAATAGCCCGTCATATGCAGGAGTACTTAGCGGATGAGTCGGTTGAGCTGCCCGGTGCTCTCAAGAGCTTGCTTAACTTCACCAGTCCTGATTCGGTTCCTGGGCAGCTTGCCGCCTCTACCGTAGCCCCCGCTGTTGAAACTCTAGCCAACCGCTATATTTCTGGCGAAACCATTGAACAGGCGATCAAAACGGTTGAGCGGCTGCGCAAGGATCGCATGACCTTCACAATGGATTTGCTGGGTGAGGCTGTCATTACTGAAACCGAAGCCGAAGCTTATCTCAACCGCTATTTAGAACTCATGGAGCAAATGACTGCCGCTGCCAAACGGTGGAGTACAGTCGAGCAAATTGATATAGCGGAGGGACAACCCCTTTCTAAAGTGCAGGTTTCCGTCAAGCTAACGGCCTTTTATTCTCAGTTCGACCCTTTGGATGAAAAGGGAACTCGCGAAAAAGTCAGTCAGCACGCCCGGACTCTGCTACGTCGTGCTCAGGAGTTAGGGGTTGCGGTTCACTTTGATATGGAGCAGTACCGCTATAAAGACCTTACCCTGGCGATTCTCAAAGACATCCTTACCGAAGATGAGTTTCGTCAGCGAGACAATGTCGGCGTTACTCTGCAAGCTTACCTGCGTGATAGTTATGCCGATCTAAAAGACTTAATTGAGTGGGCCAAGCAGCGGGGTACCCCTCTCACAGTGCGGTTGGTCAAAGGAGCTTATTGGGACCAGGAAACCATTACCGCTCGTCAAAATGACTGGCCTAGCCCGGTCTACAGCCAGAAGGTGTCTACCGATGCCAACTACGAGCGCATGACTCGGCTACTGCTGGAGAACCACGACGTTCTTTATGCAGCTATTGGCAGCCATAATGTGCGATCGCAAGCCCTAGCAATGGCAATTGCCGAGGAACTTAATATCCCGCGTCGCCGCATTGAGCTTCAAGTGCTCTATGGCATGGCCGATAAGCTTGCTAGAGCTTTAGTGGACAAAGGCTACCGGCTTCGCGTCTACTGCCCCTACGGCGAACTAATTCCCGGCATGGCCTACCTAATTCGCCGCCTGCTGGAAAATACTGCTAACTCCTCCTTCCTGCGACAAAACTTGGAGGAACGACCTGCTGCTGAACTTCTTGCTGCTCCTGAATTTGCCCCAGAAGACAAGGAAACGGCACTACCGCCCGTTTTCGCTCGGCCTTTCCATAATGCTGCCGATACCGATTATTCAGTCACAGATAAGCGGGCTAAAGCTGCTGCCGCTCTGAGGACTGTACGTCAGCAGCTTGGGCAACTCTATTCGCCGATCATCAATGGTGAACAGGTAAATACAGAGGCCCACTTCGAGTCCGTTAACCCGTCGAATCCCGCTGAGTTAGTCGGCAAAGTGGGGTTAGCTAGTCAAGAACAAGCAGAACAAGCCATCGCTGCTGCCAAAGCGGCTTTCCCAGCTTGGGCCAAAACGCCTGTTAAAGAACGAGCGGCCATTCTGCGTCGTGCTGCTGATTTGATGGAAGTCCGTCGCGATGAGTTGAATGCTTGGATTGTGCTGGAGGTGGGCAAGTCTCTGCGGGAGGCCGACCCAGAAGTGTCGGAGGCAATCGATTTTTGCCGCTACTACGCTGATGAGATGGAGCGGTTAGACCGAGGTGTTGCCTACGACTATCCCGGCGAAACCAACCGCTACCGCTATTTCCCTCGCGGTATTGTCGTGGTGATTTCTCCTTGGAACTTCCCAATGGCGATCGCAACTGGAATGACCGTCGCAGCTCTGGTCACAGGCAACTGCACCCTGCTCAAGCCTGCCGAGAGCTCTTCGGTCATCGCTGCCAAAATTGCTGAAATTTTGGTAGAAGCAGGGATGCCTAAGGGTGTTTTTCAGTACGTCCCCGCTAAAGGCTCAACCGTCGGTGCCTACATGGTGCAGCATCCCGACGTTCACATGATTATGTTCACAGGCTCTAAAGAAGTTGGTTGCCGCATCTACGCAGAAGCGGCCCAACTGCGGCCCGGGCAAAAGCATTTGAAGCGGGTTGTGGCGGAAATGGGTGGTAAGAACGCCATCATTGTGGATGAAAGCTCTGACCTTGATCAGGCCGTTCAGGGTGTAGTCAAGTCAGCCTTTGGCTACAGCGGCCAGAAATGCTCGGCCTGCTCTCGCGTCATTGTCCTAGAGTCGATCTACGACACTTTCATAAATCGTGTTGTAGAGGCAACTCGTTCTCTCAACG
>DATNQF010000228.1:0-4565 GCA_036702855.1 Trichocoleus sp.
AGCGCTTCATGGCCTACTGCCGCCAGTCGGGTTTCGGTGTAGCGCATGGCCGCCGGGGGGTCGTTGTCCACCGAGCCAAAGTTGCCATGTCCATCGAGCAGCGGGTAGCGGCTGGAGAAGTTTTGTACCATCCGCACCAGCGCATCGTAAACTGCCTGATCACCGTGGGGATGGTACTTACCGAGCACATCTCCCACAACACGAGCGCATTTGCGGTAGGGGCGATCGGGCGTCAAGCCTAGCTCGTGCATAGCGTAGAGAATGCGACGATGCACTGGTTTGAGGCCATCACGGACATCGGGGAGGGCTCGCCCGACAATGACGCTCATGGCATATTCCAGGTACGATCGCTGCACCTCTGTGTGGAGCGAAGTCGGCACCACCTGTCCGGAGGAGAGGATATTGAGTTGGTCGGCCATGAGCTGTGTTAGTCCTGAATGAAGTTCGTGGGGGTTGCTCTATGTCAGCAATAACAATGCTGTAACTTATATGCAAGGGTGAGAATGTGGCAAGCGTTTGAACTCCTACAGGAAATATGAATTGTGCTGATTATCGGATGCATCGACCAGTGAAATGACGTTCTCCCAACACAATTCCCTCTTTGAGCGGTAAATAAACCACTATGAAAACCGTCTTGATTGTTGAAGATGATCTCATCAACGCAAGGGTCTTCTCGAAAATACTGACTAAACGGGGAGGACTGGCGGTCCAACACACCGAAAATGTTGACGAAGTCATCCGGATCGCTCAAAGCCGAGAAGCAGACATTATTTTGATGGATGTGTCTCTGGCCCATAGTGTTTACCAGGGAAAGCCGGTAGATGGCATCAAAATCACCCAAATGCTCAAAGCCAATCCGGATACGGCGGATTTGCCCGTCATTTTGGTGACAGCCCACGCAATGGATGGCGATCGGGAAAACTTCCTAAGCTTGAGCGGGGCCGATGGCTATATCTCAAAGCCAGTGGTGGATCACCAGCAGTTTGTTGACCAGATCAAGGCCATGATTGGGGAGAGCTAGCCAAGTACATTTGTACTTTATCCTAACGATTCCTGCAACTCGTCTGGTTGCCAAGCGCAGGTTTCCTTAATGAATCAACTTCATTGATAGGAACACCAGTCACTCCAACCCCCGACGTACAGTTTTCCTATTGGCTTGCCTGCGATCGCATGAGAGAGCAGGTTGACACAGGCAGTCACCCCAGAACCGCAGTAGACGATCACGTCGTCGGCATCCTCCAGAGCTGACCAATGTTCCTCCAGTGAGGAAGGGTCTTTCATCTGCCCCTCCCCCTCGCTGACAGCTTGCCAAAAATAGTTCACTGCACCAGGAATGCTGCCTGCTACTGGGTCAATGGGCTCCTGCTCACCCCGGTATCGAGCGGGTTCACGGGAGTCAATGAGTAAAACTCCTGGTTGATCCTTGTGCTGCCGCACATAGTCAATTTCGACCACCCAGTCTGGATGGGGATTTGCTATGAACTGACCTGCGCGAGGCTTCGGCGCTTCCTGACTGGTGGGGTATCCCTGCCGCTGCCAGCCCTGGAACCCCCCATTGAGAACCGCTACAGTGTCGTGGCCCAAATACTTGAGCAGCCACCAGAGCCGGGAGGCGAAGGCATACCGGGAATCATCATAGGCAACCACCAGAGTAGGGCCTGTTGGTGAAGTGGAGAAAACGCCAATGCTCTCCAGCGTTTGAACAAATTTCTCCCAATTAGGCAGAGGATGTCGCCCACCATGAGCCTGCACTGGACTGGATAGATCCTGGTTTAAGTCTAGGTAATACGCCCCTGGAATGTGACCGACCTCGTACTGCTGCCGCCCTTGCTCTGGCTCCATTAAGGAAAATCGGCAATCCACCACCACAACTTTTGGGTCGTCAAGGTGTTCGGCTAGCCACGCTGGCTCAACAAGATTGGTGGGATAGGTCATCTTTTAGGGGTTGAAGGTCGAGGGGATTAGTCTTTTACTCCATTGTCTTTACTCCCTTGCCACGGTGCAAACCAGGGAAGCAATAGCAAGCCTGGCAGTGCGGCTAGCAGCGTGAGGAGGAAGAACAGAGGCCAGCCTGTTGCTTTGGCAATTTGGCCTGCGGGGGCAGAGAGAATGTCGCGACTAACGGCCATCAAGCTAGAGAGTAGCGCGTATTGAGTGGCGGAGAAGCGGGGATTACAGAGGCTCATGAGAAAGGCAACAAACGCGGCTGTACCTAACCCCGCACAGAAGTTTTCAATATTGATGCTCAGCACCATCAGCGGGTAGTTTTGCCCAACCTGAGCCAGCAGAAAGTAGACCAGGTTACTGATGGCCTGTAGCCCGCCAAAAATCCAGAGAGAGCGATTGATACCAATTTGGCTTAGGAGCGCTCCGCCCGCTAAGGTTCCAACAATGGTTGCGAGCAGCCCCATGCCGCCTCGAATCGCGCCGATATCGGTTTGGGTGAACTGGATATCCAGCAGGAAGGGCGTAACCATGTTGTTAACTAGGGCATCTCCCAGCTTGTACAGCACGATAAACACCAGGATGAGGATGCCGCGCTGCACGCCTGAGCGCTGGAAAAATTCGCCAAAGGGCATGACCACCGCTTCGGCAAGTGTGGCAGGCGGTCGCAGATCGTTCTCTGGCTCAGGGGCAAAGAAGGAAAATGCGATCGCAAGTCCCATCAGCCCTGCCAGCACCAGATACACCGAAGGCCAAGGAATCCGGTCAGCCAAAATCAACGCGGCTGAACCCGTCACCAGTAGGGCAATCCGGTAGCCTAGCACTGCGACAGCAGCCCCAGCCCCCATCTCCCGCTCTTCTAAAACGTCGGTACGGTAGGCATCAAAAGCAATGTCTTGGCTGGCACTGAGAAAGGCAATGATTAGGGCATTTACCGCGACCAAGGTTAGAGCTTGGCGGGGGTTTTGCAAAGCCATCGCTCCGATCGCTAGCACTAGCCCAATTTGGGTGATGACCAGCCAGCCCCGCCGTCGTCCTAGAAAGGGGGGAATGTAGCGATCAAGAAAAGGTGCCCAAAGAAACTTGAGCGAATAGGGCAGTGCTACCAACGTAAACCAGCCGATAACGCCTAGATCAACACCATCCTTCTTCATCCAGGCTTGCAGGGTTTGACTGGTGAGAAATAAGGGCAGACCCGAGGCAAAGCCTAAGAGCAGTAGAGCCACCATCTTGCGGCTCTCGAATACTTTGAGAAACGAGGGGTTTGCTTTCAAAGAGGGTTCGGCTCCTTACGTTGAGACACTATCCGTTGGAGTATAAAACGTTAGGTGGGTCGTACCGTAGCGTTTCTCACGCACAATTGTTAAGCCAGGTATTTCTGCTGCCTGCCAATGGTCGGGGCTGTGTTCTACGGCGATTTCTCCGTTGGGTGTTAATAGGCCAAAGCGAACAATGCCTGTCAGCACTGGCGTATACAGTTCGCTGGCATAGGGCGGATCGAGATAGGCGCGATCAAAGGGCTGGTTTCGCAGCCGATCGAGCTGTTGCAGGACATTGCCGCGAATGACGTGAAACTTTTGCTCAGGTTGGGCCATTCGCTCCCAGTTTTCCCGAATGATTCGGCAAGCCTGGGTCGATTGGTCAATTCCGACAACCTCGGAAGCTCCCCGACAGAGGGCTTCTGCCCCCATCGCGCCGCTACCCGCACAGAGGTCTAGCCAACGACAGCCGTTAACGCTGCCCTGCCAAATGTTAAATAGCGCTTCCCGAACCCGCGAGGCGGTTGGTCGGGTTTCTTGCCCAGGCAGGGTCTTGATGGTGCGGTTGCCGTAAATACGAAGGGACATGAGAACACACAATGAGTTGGACTATCTGGGGCAGGTCGCACGGGTGAGGGGAAGTGGATGCGCGAGATGTCCCACTTTACCGTTTCTAGATGGGGATGACCTACCTAGCAATGGGGTGGGTTAACCTAGCGGGTCACTCACTGAAGACAACCACTCGTTGCCAAAATTCCCCCTCTTGGGAACTAGCGTGTACACAAATCTCCTGAACGCGCTCAAAACCCTGCATCTAGCCCCCAGTCCCCAATAGTGAGGGAGCAAGAGAGGTCAAAGTCCCCCGACTTCGGAGGATTTAGGGGGCTAAATAACCCTGGGCGACTAGACAAAGGACTTATGTGTACACCGTAGCTCCCAGGAGGGGGTTGTCTTTCTGCGGGGCTTAGGTGAGGGAGCGGTAGCGTTGCAGGTAGCGCAAGACGTCGCCGGAGTCGGGCCGGATGACGATGCCGTTTTCAGGAATGGCAATGACTCGGCTCCACTCGATGCGCTCGGTAAAGTCGAGAAGATGCAACCTGTCGATAATGCCCTGAGTCTCAGCCTCAGATCCAACTAAGTATAGACGCACTCGTCTGCGCCTCGGCTGGTCTGGAGAATGCTCAGACACAGGAGGATTTGCCGCCTCATCTAACGGAGACAGCGAAGCGTATTCAGTTTGCAGCATTTCAGGGGGTTCCTTTCAAACGTGGGTAGGAAACCCCCGAAAAGTTGGTCGCCCTTGACGTGTTGAAGTAACAGAGCGACCTAAAATAGGCACAGCCCTGAGACAGGCGCAATCTG
>DATNQF010000233.1:0-5868 GCA_036702855.1 Trichocoleus sp.
GGCTCTAAACTCTCCTGCTAGGGTAGTCATCACAATCCGGTGATGTCCTGTATCCGCAATCAAGAGACGATTCCCTGGCCCGTCTACCACCACCTTTCCCGGAAACGCCAATGGTGAACTTGACCTAGGCAAGCTTCCGTCTGCAAAGGCTGCTTGCTCTGTCTCTGCCTCCCGTTCTCCCCCAAGTATCTTCTCAATCGTTTGCTCTAGCCGCTCTCGCTGCCCTTCTCCTGCAACGGTTGCCACGACGTACCCTTGAGGATTAATCACGACAAACGTAGGCCAAGCTCTGATGGCATATTGGTCCCATACTGTGCGATCGCAATCCACCACTACAGGATGGGTGATGCCATATCGCCAGATTGCTTGCTGCACCGCCTCTGGGTTTTGTTCCTGCTCAAACTTGGCCGTATGAACCCCGATCACTATCACCCGGTCTCGATATTTCGCCTCAAGGTAGTGCAAATCCGGGAGGGTATGCAGACAGTTGATGCAGCCATAGGTCCAAAAATCTAGCAGAACGACCTTGCCCCGCAGTGCCCGCAGCGACAAAGAACCGTCACAATTAAGCCAAGGCGCTGTCTGAGACAACTCAGGCGCACGCGTCCGAACCATAAGGGGTGAGAAATCAGATCACACCCCAAGTATCAACGATCTACCCATGACGCTTGTCACCCTTCAAGGTAATCCCATCAGCCGTCTTGGTCTTGCGGCCCAACAGCGGATGGAAGTTGGCTGCGTTGACTTGGCTTACCAGGCAGGGATCAACTACTTTTTTTCCTATGGTCTGGGCAAAGGCCCCTTTGTAGAAGAAGTGCGATCGCACCTCGCGCAGCATCGGGAGTCCTTACTCGTTGCAACAGGCAGCGAAAGCCGCACGCTCTCTGAGGTCGAGGCCCAGCTTGAAAAAGCGCGCCACCGCTTCGATGTAGATACCATTGATGTCTTTTTTGCCGAATACGTTGCACCTGATGATGATTGGACGCAGGTTGAAGGTTTGCTCGAAAAACTTCATACCTGGAAAACGCAAGGGCTGATTCGGTATGTGGGAGCCAGCACTCACAACCGTCCCGTTGCCCTCCAGCTCATTGAACAAGCCCACTGTGATGTGCTGATGCACCGCTACAACATGGCCCATCGGGGCGCAGAAGCCACCGTTCTCCCCGCTGCCCAAGCAACAGAAAAGCCTGTCATTGCCTTTACCAGCACTCGATGGAGCACCTTGCTCAAAGGGCATCCCGACTGGTCAGAGGCTCCTCCTACGGCTGCCGACTGTTACCGCTTTGTCCTGAGCCATCCTGCTGTCACTGTCGCCTTGACCTCACCTAAAACCCAGGCAGATTTGAAAGACAACTTAAAGGCTTTGACTAGCCCTGTTCTGTCTCCAACAGAACTTGCGCACTGGCAATCCTATGGAGATTTGGTTTACGGACAAGGTCAAGATGCCTTTGATACCAGTTGGCCCTAAAGCTGTGCGGCTCAACTAAGCTGACAGAGGGAAAAAGCCCAAAAGACCTGCCCTAAGGTAAATGCATCCCCCGGTAGGACCATTGACAATGGAATTAGTTGAAACAGCTATTTCTCAAAGCCCCCAAACACTTTGTTCTGGGGGCTTTATCCCTAAAAGAGGCCACTATGGCAACCATCAGTCCATTTATGACCGTTGATGAAATTATTCTGGCGGCTCAGAATGCTTGGTTATCAGGCGATGCCGACAGATTTGCTGGTTTGTTTGACCAAATCGGCCAGTTCGTTGTTCCTGGCAATGAGTGGGTAGGCCAAGGCAACATCCGTGATGCGTTTCAAGAATATATCGATGCCTATGAGGTCATCAACATCGAAGTCACCCAGATTATTCAAGAAGGTGATCGCGCATTTGTAGAGTGGCGTTGGTCAGATCGTGAGCGGGGCACCAGCAACGTTTCTCAGGCAGAGGATGCCGTAGTAATCGAAACTCAGGCCGGACGCATCATCCGGTGGCGTGAGTACACGGATACTTGTAGCCGCTAGGACGCTAGTAATGACGATTCATTTTGGGCGAGAGATTTGCAGCAACCCAACGCTTGCTGGGCAGCGAGAATGGTTGGTCACAAACGGCATTGGTGGGTATGCTAGCGGCACGGTTGCGGGGGTATTGACTCGCCACTACCACGGGTTATTGGTTGCGGCCCTTAAGCCCCCTCTGGCTCGGACCCTGCTGGTGACTAAGCTGGATGAAGCTGTGCGCTACGCAGACCAGTCTTGGGAACTGCATTGCGATCGCTGGGCCGATGGTTCAGTTACAGGTCAAGGCTACACCTATCTAGAGCGCTTCCACCTAGAGGGGACTGTTCCAGTCTGGACCTATGCGTTTGCCGATGCTCTGTTGGAAAAGCGAGTCTGGATGGAGCAGGGCGCTAACACCACCTACATTCGCTACACGCTGAGACGAGGTAGTGCTCCCCTCACCCTCTCTCTCAAAGCTCTGGTCAATTACCGTCCTCACCATGACAACACCGAGGGAAGCCGCTGGCGGATGCAGATTCATTCACTTGACCAAGGTTTGAAGGTGCTGGCCTTTGACGAGGCCACCCCCTATTACCTCCTGGCAGCGGCTGGTACTGTGCGGTTAGAAAATACCTGGTATCGAGGTTATAGCCTCGCGGTAGAGCAGTACCGAGGCATTCACCCCTTTGACGACCATCTTCATGCAGGCACCTTTGAGGTGGAGTTGGCCCCAGAGCAGTCCTACACCTTGGTCGCCAGCACCGAAGCACAACCAAACTTAGAAGGCCAGTCTGCCTTAGAGTCCCGCTATGCCCATGAGCAAGACCTGCTGAAGCGTTGGCATACCGTCCAGCCTAGGGTTGAGCAGAGTCTGCCGGATTGGTTAGACCAACTGGTCCTAGCCGCCGATCAGTTTGTCGTGGATCGTCCGCTGGCAGGTGAAACCAACGGTAAGACGATCATTGCCGGGTATCCCTGGTTTGGCGACTGGGGCCGAGACACCATGATCAGCCTGCCGGGACTTGCGATCGCAACCGGACGCCCCGAAATTGCCCGTCCTATTCTCCGTACCTTTGCTCGCTACGTAGATCAGGGTATGCTGCCCAACCTGTTTCCAGAAGCGGGAGCAGATCCGCAGTACAACACCATTGATGCCACCCTCTGGTACTTTGAGGCTATTCGTGCCTACTTCGCTGCTACCGAAGATGAGGCTCTGCTACAAGAGTTGTTTCCGGTGCTGCAAGAGATTATCACTTGGCACCAAAAGGGTACTCGCTACAACATTCACCTCGACTCGGATGGGCTGATTTATGGTGGCGACCCCACTGTGCAACTCACCTGGATGGACGCCAAGGTGAATGACTGGGTTGTGACTCCTCGCATTGGCAAACCCGTAGAAATCAACGCTCTGTGGTACAACGCCCTGATCAGTATGGTTCAGTTCGCCCAGCGATTGGGCCAGTCGGGAGCTGAGTATGCGCAATTGGCAGAGAAGGCACAACAAGGATTTCAGCGGTTTTGGAATCCCCAAGCGGGCTACTGCTACGACCTGATCGACTCTCCCAACCATGACGAGGATGTGCTGCGACCCAACCAAATTTTTGCCGTAGCGTTGCCAGCCCAAGAAGGTCCTGCTCCGTTGCTAAACCCAGACCAGCAAAAGGCTGTGGTGGATCAGGTGGCGAGGCACTTGGTCACATCTTATGGGGTGCGATCGCTCACCCCCAATCACAAAGATTACGTAGGCCGCTACGGGGGTGATCGCTATAAGCGAGATGGGGCTTATCACCAAGGTACTGTTTGGGGCTGGCTGATTGGCCCCTTTGTGCAGGCCCATTTTAAGGTGTATCGCAACCCGGCCCTAGCTCAGAGCTTTTTAGAACCGATGGCGGATCACCTCTACTCTGGCGCAGTCGGCAGCCTTAGCGAAATTTTTGATGGTGACGATCCGATTACGCCTCGGGGCTGCTTTGCCCAAGCCTGGACTGTGGCAGAAGTCTTACGCACGTGGCTGCTCACGCTCTCTCCTTAAGCTAGCGAGGAGACTTCCGAGGAAGGAGCCTCAGACCTTTAAGATTCCGTCTTTCACACGATCCCAGCAGACGAGGGGACTGATTAAAGTAGAAGACAAGCAGACACGGAAGGTAACTTACTGCGGTTTGCTCAATAAGAGGTATTTGCTCAGGGAGTGCGCCAACATTTCGTTGGTATCTCAAAACGCTCGCAGCCTCCTTTCTTATATCTCAAGGCTAAGGACAATTACCTAAGCCTTTTTGCAGATATTGTTAGTTTTCCCTTGCCCAAATTTTAAGATTTGTTACGGTAGGGGGCGAACGTGTATCAAGCTTCCTTTGCAACTGGCTCTCTGGCTAGTCTAGACCCTCTATGATGCCTTCAACTTGGTTTTTTGGGCAGTGTTGAATCCGCTTCACGTGAATCCGCTTCAGTCAAACCCTGCTAGTGCGCTCAGTCCAATCCTTGATCCCCCATTTTAAGTAATGATACCTACGCTCTCCAGTGATCCTTTGACAGTTTCCCATGGGCTTCTAAATCTGTTGGGTATCCGAATGGCAGTTCATTTTGCTGAGCGGATTCCTTCTAATACGGCTCTGGTGCTGGTTAGCAATCACCGCAGCTTTCTCGATGCACCCTTGCTGATGGTGGGGCTGAATCGTTCAGTGCGCTTTGCCTGTCATCACTACATGAGCCAAGTGCCAGGGATGCGCGAATTTGTTAGCGCGATGGGTTGCCTACCCCTAGATGCACCCGGTGAGCGTCAAAACTTCTTTCGAGAAGCGACTCACTTACTAAAGGATCGGCAGTCGGTTGGCATTTTCCCAGAAGGGGCTGCGCCGATGGTGCAAAAGACCAATCCGTTTGAGATGAGCGAGTTTCAACGGGGGTTTGCCCACTTGGCAATGAAGGCTCCGGTGGAGAATCTGGCGATCTTACCCGTTGCGATCGCATCTACCCAAGAAACCAGCCCCCCCGTCATGCCGCTCAAAGTCTTGAGTTGGTTTGACCCTAGCGAGCCTCTGTTTGATCAGCCTGGTTGGCACCCTGCCGTGATTTACCGTCGAGTTGAATTGTTAGTGGGTCATCCGGTGACAGTGACCGATCGGTTGCGATCGCACTATCGTGGAAGACAAGCCGCGAAGCTGGCAGCAGAAATTACAGATTGCTGTCACACCGAGATTGCTAATTTGCTACGACAAGGGGCTTACTAGGAGAGAATAGAGCTATCGCCTCTTCCGTGGAGCATGTTGAACCCAAGCCCTGCCCTTTCCCTGAAGTCTGCTGGCCCAGTTAAATCCAATCATCCCCTGTTTGTGTTTCTACCAGGTATGGATGGCACTGGCACTTTGTATGCGTCTCAGACAAAAGGTCTCAGCCCCTACTTTGATGTTTGTTACCTGGTGATTCCGCCGGATGATGTCTCCCCTTGGAAAAGTCTGGTTCAGCAAACCGTCAATCTGATCAAAAAGGAGCGGCGAGGGCGTCCGGTTTACCTATGTGCTGAGTCCTTTGGGGCTTGCTTAGCGTTACAGGTTGTAGCCCATTCTCCAGAACTCATTGATCGCTTAATTTTGATCAATCCGGCCTCTTCTTTCAGCCGCTTGCCTTGGTTGGGTTGGGCCGCGAGTGTCGCTCCCTGGGTTTCGGCTCAGGCTTACCAACTGGGCACCTTGACCCTGCTACCCCTGCTGGCCGCGCTGCACCGCATATCCGAAGACAACCGGAGAAACTTGCTCACGGCCATGCGCTCCGTTACCCAACGCAGTGCAGCCTGGCGCATGACCTTGTTGACTCAGTTCCGTCTAGACGAGTTGCCCCTAAAGCGGTTTCACCACCCCACCTTGATCATTGTTGGCCAGTCGGATC
>DATNQF010000244.1:0-7658 GCA_036702855.1 Trichocoleus sp.
GCTGTTCAGATCCCCGACTTCTTCAAGAAGTCGGGGATCTTGGCGTTTAATTGCAGGATGTACGATGCAAAGCTAGCCGTGAAGTCGTTACAATACGTTATTACTCCGCCAAAGACTTCCTATGGTACAAGCTCCCGCACCGATTACCACGACTGACCTTGCTACATTAGCCATTGATGCGATCGCTCGTGCTGGATGCGAGTACGGGGATGTCCGTTTTTGCACCTACCGCAGCCAGAATCTTTTCGCACGCGATCGCTCCCTCAGTCAACTTTCCGATAATGTCAGTTCTGGCTTTGGGGTGCGGGTTCTGTTAGATGGTGCTTGGGGATTCGCCGCTAGTCCCTATAAAACCCCAGCAGAAGTAGAACGAATTGTCGCTTTAGCTGTAGAAATTGCTAAAGGTAGCCGCCTCTCTCAGCAAACACGGGTGCAATTAGCTCCTGTCAAAGCCTACCGCGATACTTACATTACTCCTATTGAGATTGACCCGTTTAGCGTACCGATTACCGAAAAAGCTGAGTTGTTGTTGCGCCTCAATGAACAGTTATTGCGTTATAGCGAGCACGGCATTAAAAAAGCTTACTCTTTCTTGCGTTTCACCCGCGAGGATAAAACCTTTGCCTCTACAGAAGGTTCCCTGATTCAGCAAACCATCTACCGCAGCTATCCAGGATTTGGGTGTACGGCGATCGCAAATGGTGATGCTCAAGAGCGCAATTACGAACGTCCCCCCCTAAACATTGGTTACGAGCATATCAATCCCGCAGACCTTTTGAGTCAGGTTGAACGAGTTGCCGAAGAAGCGATTGAAAAAGTGTACGCGCCCAAAGGTCCCTCTGGTATCCGCACCACCCTTATCCTCAAACCCACCAATCTGTGGCTCACCATCCACGAATCTGTCGGACACCCCACAGAGCTGGATCGGGTATACGGCTACGAATCTAACTTTGCGGGAACCAGCTTCGCCACTACCGATAAATTAGGCAAGCTCCAGTATGCAGCACCTTGCGTGAATTTCCGGGCTGATCGCACTCAACCGGGGGGACGCGGTACGATGGGCTATGACGACGAAGGTGTGCCTGCACAAAGTTGGCCTATTGTCAAGGATGGTCTTTTAGTTGACTACCTCACTGACCGGGAAACCGCCTATCGACTCGGTCGCCCCAGCAGCAATGGTAGTGCCTATGCGGATAGTTGGTCGAGTTTGCCAATGGTACGGATTCCGAATTTAGGCTTGGAACCGGGGCCAGATGGGGGTAGCCACACAGCCACTCTCCAGGAGATGATTGCAGATACTGAGGACGGGATTTTAATTGATGGCGTTGGCAGCTTTTCGATTGACCAGCAACGGCGTAACTTCCAATTTGGCGGGGATGCCTTCTGGAAGGTGGAAAAGGGCAAAGTGGTGGGAATGTTGAAAGATGTCACTTACCACGCCATGACAACCGATTTCTGGAATAGTGTTGATGCGATCGGGCCAGCTTCCGAATGGAAGCAATGTGGCACCAATATTTGTGGTAAGGGTGAACCCATGCAACTAGCTCAGATGACCCATGCCTGCGTGCCGGTGCGGGTGCGTGATATTCAAATTGGCGGAGCCTCATAATTGAAGTGAGAATGCAAGCATCCCCAATTAGGAATGCCCCGCAAAATGCACTCGTGCCGCCTCCTACAACTTCAGGCCGTCATAGGAAGTAAGGTGCAAGATGGCTCAAAGGTCATAAACCTTACACTCAGAGGCACTCGGATTAGCAGCGCAGTACTCTTTAAAAGAGCTGTCTTGTGCTTCGATGGACGGATTCGCTACCCGATGATCCCGATCTGTAGCGTCTTGGTTTGATTCCGAATTTTCGCTATCGCGGAGGCCACGATCCGACTCACTTTCATTCTGAATATTTTGTTGTGTCATGATTACCTGTATCAGGATTTCCTCAGTACACTCCCATTAATAGGGTTTGTACCTCGCAGAATCGTCATTCTTTCGGAGGAAACGGTATTTAGAGCCTTGGATAATTTGTTTTAACTATTGAGATTGGCTCTTGGCTGTTCATCGTACAACCCCCTAAGAAATTTTAAGGAATAGTCCATTTTTTTAGTTCATCGGTTTTTTGAGATCAAAAGGTACAGATTTTTTAGTTAAAGATAGAATTTCAAGTTCGATTGTTAATCCTGAACCATTGGAGGATGAGCGTGACCTTAGCTACCGCACCCACACTTGTGAGTGAAAACCAAGCCCTAGAGTTGATTGAAACAGTCATCCAACAATCCGAAGCAGAAGGCGTCTTCGTCAGTCTCAGCGCTAACGAGTCGGCTCTCTCGCGCTTCTCAGAAAACCAGATGACGCAGAACCTCAGCCGAACTAAATTCAGCCTGAATATCACTAGTTATTTCGGTCAGCGCAGTGCTTCTGCCTCAACGACGGAACTAGAACCAGAGGCGATTACAGAGACTATCCGACGCTCAGAAGATTTGGCTCGTATTGCCCCAGAAGACCCAGAATGGGTGCCTTTACTTGAAACTCAAACTTATGAGCAGCGGACTCCGGCGTTTGATGAACAAACAGCAACTTTCTCACCCTTGGCACGCGGAGAAATCGTGCAGCGAGTGTGTGCGTTGAGTCGTCAGGCTGGAGTTGAGGGTTCTGGTACGCTGAGTACATCGGCTGTCTTGCAGGCTGTCGGGAATTCGCGGGGATTAAGAGCTTGCGATCGCGGCACTAATGCAGATTTTAGCTTTACGGCTCGGATTGAAGATGGCTCTAGTTGGGGTCAGCGTACCGCTTTTGGCGTAAACCAGTTACCCATAGAGTCTGTAACCGAGCAACTGATTCAGCGTGCGCTGAGTTCTCGTCAACCTCGTGAAGTGAGTCCTGGCAAGTATCCCGTAGTTTTCGATGGTGCAGCCTTTAAGGAGTTACTCGGTTGGGTGATGTGGAATTTGGATGCACGGGCGGCGGATGAGGGGCGATCGTTTATGTCCCACCCTGATGAGGCAGGCAACCGCTTGGGTGAGCCATTGTTCAGTCCTTTAGTACAGGTGCAACGTAATCCAGCTCACCCTCTATTGCAGTTCAGTACGTTTTTTGGGGATGGGTTGAGTAATCGCTATCTGGAGGTGATTAAAGACGGTATTCCTCAAGCTTTATCCTATAGCCGCTACTGGGCACAGCAGCAGGACAAAGAGCCGACGGGGGCAATGTATCCAGTTGTGATGTCGGGTTCCAACAAAACAATCGCTGACTTAATTGCTCAAACAGAGCGAGGAATTTTGGTTAACCGTGCCTGGTACGTGCGCTATGTCAATCCCAAGACGTTGGAGGTGACGGGGATGACGCGGGATGGTACGTTTTGGATTGAGGATGGTCGGATTGCTTATCCGATTAAGAATTTACGTTTTAACCAATGTCTACCGGATATGTTACGGGATGTGGATGCTGTGAGTAGCGTGCAGCGTTTTGGTAGCAGTGTGGTACCCGGGGTAAGGGTGAAGGAATTTAACTTCAGTAGCGTAACGGATAGTGTTTGACATTCCCACCTCCTGAAAGTTTTATCCAGTACAGTGCGGCAGAAATAACTGAGCAGCAAAAATTAGAGTTGCTGGTAGGGGCACGATCTGCTCGTGCCCGACGGTATGGTGGATGTTACTGAGAACGGCTAGAGTTTTAGCGATCGCATCCTTCAATTCTTTGCCAAGGCTTTTAAACTTCACTTACACACAAACTTCCACAATCTTTCTCCCACCGTGCCGTCTATAAAGAATTGCAAGGGTTCATTTTCGCTAAACTCCTCACGGTTCAAAAGTTCGGCTTGGGCATTGAATCTCGCTACTGCCTTGCGTCGCCATGCCCGTAGCGGACAACTCATCGACACAAAGGTCTTTTCTGCGACTATCCCAGCTTCATTCGGTTTGGCACGGACAGCCATCCGCCAAAATAAATAAGTATTATTGCTACCCTGCACGGATTCTGTATCAATATAGTAATCCGTCCCCTGGTCATCGCGAGTGACTAAAACCCAGTTTTCCGCAAGGGCGGGTAAGGCCGTCATCAAAGTGGCAAAGAGCGCGAGAAGGAGTATCCTGGGCATAAGTACACTTAAAAACAAAACCCTTGGCTCTAGGGAATGGCAGTAAGGGATGTGAATCCTGCCATAATGCTACTGAGTTTGTAGCTAAAAGCGTGCGGATAATTAGGCATCATTTCAGGGTTCCGTTAGGAGTTGGGTGCATAGAGTCCTAACCATCACTGACGTGTAAGGGCACAAATGGTCTCAAACTCATGTCTTCAGACACAAAGGAATAAACGGAGATTATCCGCTTGGCTGGCTTTTGCATTCCTCTGCCAGCCGTCTCTGCCTCTTCCTCTCTAAGGAGCCTGCAAAGCTTATGAAGAATCATCGGCTGCATTTCAATGTCTCTACATCAATTTCTGTTGTTGTCGTTACTTCCTAGTAGAGATGACCTGACATAACGCCCATCGTAATGACGGAAACACATCTGCTTCTGGAAAGCCAAGCCTAAACATACCTCTGCACTAAAGCAAGAACCTGTAACGCTTAACTGGCTTGATTCCGAGTGAATTCGAGTAGGCCAATTTAACATGAGCCAAGATATTCTACCAACAAATCCGGAGAAACCCCTGGGTGGACGCTACCAAATTATTAACAAACTAGGAGCAGGGGGGTTTGGTCGAACCTTTCTGGCAGAAGATTTACACCTTCCGGGTCATCCCCAATGTGTGGTCAAACAGCTCAAGCCCCAGACGAGTCAACCTGAAACACTGGCTATGGCGAGACGCCTGTTTGACACGGAAGCAGAAGTTCTCTATCAACTCGGTAATCATGACCAGATTCCTCGTCTACTAGCACACTTTGAGGACAATGAAGAGTTTTATCTGGCTCAGGAATTCATTGAAGGAGAGCCGTTAACCAAAGAGTTCGCTAAGGGTCAGCCGTGGACAGAATCTCAGGTCATTGAGCTGTTGCAAGATATTCTACAGGTGTTGGCGTTCGTCCATGAGCAACAGGTGATCCACCGCGACATTAAGCCCCCCAATTTGATTCGTCGCCAGGGTGATGGCAAAATTGTGCTGATTGATTTTGGTGCCGTGAAGCAAGTCAGCACTCAGGTTGTCAATCCCGAAACAGGGGAGACAAATTTAACCATTTCCATCGGCACGAAGGGTTACATGCCCAACGAGCAATTGGCGGGAACTCCTCGCTTTAGCAGCGATGTCTACGCCGCCGGTATGCTGGGCATTCAGGCATTAACTGGGGTTCACCCTAAATCCATGGCCGAAGACCCCCAAACAGGCGAAATGGTTTGGCGGGAACATGCCCCCCATGTCAGCCCAGAACTGGCTGGTATTTTGGACAAGATGGTGTGCTATGATTTCCGCGATCGCTACCCAGCCGCCGCTGATGCCTTGGCAGCACTCCAGAGTCTACTCGGTTCGCGTCAAGAGTCTGTGCTGATGACTCCGCCGTCTGGCCTAAGAGAAGCGCTACCCATTCAGGAACTACAACCCCCTCCTAATCAGCTAGCCTTGGCGGAGGAACCGACGGAATTGGAGACAAATCAAGAGGAAACTTACATTTGGCTGCCAACAGAATTCCCGGTTCATTCTTCAGAGGGTAGTAACGAGCCAACGGTATCTCTGTCTCAACGACAACCGTCCGCTGATGCTTCGCCAACCAGAGTGCCACCAAAGACTACACTCAAGTTAATCCCAAGGCAGTGGGTTCAACTCTGGCCTTGGCTGGCTGTCTTAACTGCTGTAGGTGTAACCTTCGTGGTCACCAAAACTGTACTTTCGCCCCAGTTTGCGGGTCGAGCCGTCAATCGTAGCGGTGTGCTGGCTGATCAACGTTCAACTCCGACGCCAACCCAATCGGCAACGCCCAAACCTCCACCGCGCAAGCTGACGGCTGAAGAACTCCAAAAGCAGGGAGAACGCTTGAAAACAGCCGGACAATACCAGGAAGCGCTAAAATTTTACGACCAAGCGATCGCACTTAAGCCTAAGTTTGCTGAAGCTTATGGTGGGCGCTGTTATTGTCTGAATAAGCTGGAAAAGTTTTCCGAAGCCATGGTGGCGTGCAATGATGCTCTTGACCTGAAGCCGAAATACCCAGAAGCGATGTGGGGTAAAGGCAATGGCTACCAGCAGCAAAGACGCCTAACCAAAGCCCTAGCACTCTATGAGCAAGCCATTATCAATAAACCCAAATTTGCTGAAGCCTGGGTGAGTCGGGGTATGGTACTCCAATCACTCGGTCGCTCCTATGAAGCGCTTTGGGCCGTGGATAGAGCGATTGATTTGGAGCGCAATTCTGCTGATGCTTGGACGACTAAAGGTAAAGCGCTCTGGGAACTCGGACGTTGGGACGAAGCGATTGTTGCTCTAGACAAGGCACTCCAACTTCAACCGAACCATCCACACGCCCTTAAACTGCGCCAACAGGCACGCAAAGAGATGGAGCGCTAGAGCGCAGGTTCCGTTGCAGGATTTGTAGCCTCTATTCGGTACCTACACCCCTGTTACAGCGAGCGTACCCCCCACTCCTACCGAAAAGGCTTTAGGCGAAATGCTGATACTGGAATTTTTCCAGCTGTAGGGTATGCCTTCTGAATCGCTGCTCATGCCAGGTTGATGACAACCTATTGCATCTCAGGAGCTAGTTCACAACACTCATATCTTGAATCAGCCACCGACCGTCTCTTCGCACCATGTCGTACCGAACTCGCAGATTATCATTGTAGGACTTATCTGGATTGGGCTGACCCCCTTGATAGAACTGAGCCGCTTCCTTCACAGCCGCATCTACCCTCGCCTGCTCAGGGTTAGCCTCACTGGTCTCAACCGAGTTGACTACCACATTATGCGTGTACTGCCAGGACGAATTATTTTGTTTATCTGTTTGAACTCGTTGCCGCCAGCGCGACAGAGCTGGCTCCGCGAGAATTTGATCTAATTGCTCGATTTGATAGTCTGAGCCGAAAGCCAGTTTCTTTGTGGACAGCCATGTTTCAATCACTTGTTGAGCTGTCTCCTGAGTCATAGGGCCCGATGGAGCCCTCCCTTGATTGCCTGGTTCAGGAATAGGAATGGGAGGTTTTGATAGCTCTATCATTGGCTGTGGTCCTTTTAAGTCGGGCGCAGAAAAACCTTGTAGAGTTTTTTGTAGCCAACTCAGGGTGGCAATCAACAGCCAAATTAGAACTCCTGCTCCTACAACACTCGCGATGGCCATTAAAACGAGGCGTCTGACTTTTGAGGAAGACTTGGACTTGTCCGATGAAGTTTGAAGACGACCGGGGGGTAGACGCTTGAAGCTTTCTCCAGCCGACGATGGTACTCCTGCCCCAGCATCGGCTTGACGAGAACGAGTTGTTTGGGGTTCAGCTAAGCCTTTTTGGCGTTGTCGGCGCGGCGGCTTTCCAGAAGGCTCACGAGGTATTTCTGTAATGGTAGGCTCTGCCACCACTGAGAGTTGCTCTCCGACAGCGCTACGCGAACGGGAGGAAAGCGGTTGGGCGTCAGGCAGGGTTGACAAGCCTGGTTTAGATGAGTGTTCCGTCGCCGTACCCAACGTTGCCGTGCGGCTGGTTGTAGCAGAGGCCGCTTCTCGTCCACCCGTCCACTGGGAAGCTACAAC
>DATNQF010000022.1:0-10426 GCA_036702855.1 Trichocoleus sp.
AGACAATCGGAAGCAGCCGTAAAAACAGCTCCCATTCAACGTTGGGCAGGGTTGGCAGTCGCACCCCTGTCCGCAACTGCAGGACTCGTACTGCTGGGTCAGCGGTTTGAGCTGCAGGATTTAGGCGGGGTTCAAGTGGGAGGTGCGGTTGGAGTTTGGTTTTTAATCGCAGGGATAACCTGGCTAGGAGTGCTAGGGCGGTTGCCTCGTCCTACGCTTGGCACCGTTGGGCTAGGGATTGTGCTGTTTGGGGTTCTCTGGGTTGCCTTTGGTGCTATGGCTCAGGTGGTCTGGCTTCAGTGGTGGCTCATTCCAATTCGATTGAGAGTGTGGTTGCCCCTTGCGATCGCATGTCTTCCCTGGTTTCTGGCTTCTGGGATGGTGCAGGAGAACATTGGAGTCGGTAAACGTATGCTTTGGTGGTTGGGGCAAACCATCGTTTTGGTGGGTGGATTCGTGCTAACGCTAAATTTTCTGCCCCAGTTAGGCTTTATGTTCCTGCTCTTGCCACTGTTTCCACCCTTAATGGGGATTTTGTCTCTGGTAGTGGGGTTGTTAAATCGGGCGTGGGTCTATGCAATTGGCTCCGCTTTGTTCTTTGGGTGGCTGATAGCAGCAGGGTTTCCGCTGTCCGCTTGATCGCACTTTCACTTTGAAATCAGCCCTCTCCACAGTGAGCAGCAGTGAAGTAGGCAATCTGCGTCACCAGCCAGGAAGGAGGAGCTAGCTGTGCTCTCCTTCAACTGACCTGGAGAGAGTACTAGTTCCTGACCACCACGATTTGATGTCGCTACCAGATCCTCCTTGCCCAAATTCTGATGTCATTTTGATTGGGTTAGATGAAGGACAAGGCAAATCTCATTAACTTCAAAAAGTTAAACAATTAAGGTGGCGTTTCAGACAACCCTTGACGAGGTGAAAAGTTTCACTAGTACACCCCCTGGCGTAGAATTGGACTAATTTTTCTTCAAATCGAGTAGTACAGCGCCCGTTTTTGCCCATTTCGTGAGCTGAAATGCTGATTCTGTGGTTGATTAGTTGTGCCTATATGCAACTACTCTGACCATTCCACGCCATCTACAAGATAAGTCCTAACGAGGGACCACGGCTTTTAGACCATAACTAGTCAGTTATGGGGGCCAATTCAAGCTTGGGCTTGAATTGGCAGTTAATTCCGGTTGCAAATCTTGTTTACAGGCTGTTGTCACTTAATCCTGATTCACAATCGTCTTGTTTGCAGGTCGAGGCGTTCTTGTTTGCAAGTTACGACACTTAGTAACTGAAGAACGCTCGCCTACCCGGTCGAATGTCCATATGCCAAAACCCCTTCTTGGGTCCAGCTAACCCGACTCCCTTCACCTCTGGAACTGCCTTGATGACTTCTAGCAACGTCTTGTAATCTCCGTTCAGGGGACGCACATCTAGAGCTCGAGCAGACTTATGCTGTGACTTGCTCGCTCCGATGGCAAGATTAGGAGGACGATAGGCACTGTTGATGGCGATCGGTGAACCAAACTTGGTTCTCACTGTTCCGAAAACTTTAGCAAGCTCAATCATGTTATTTACAACTTGCTCAGGACTACCATACTCCGCAGTGCCCATAGGTAAGCGAGTAAAGCCTCGCGTCATCTCTCCCCATGTAATGTAAGTTCCAGGAAAAACGAATTCATTCTCATACACTAATCCCACCTTAGACAACGTTGCCGTCTTCCCAGATTTCTTACCTGCATCAGCATTAACAGTTGTAGGTACAGTGTCCGGTTGGTCCTCAACCTCGTGTTTTCCCTCGACACTCTCTAGAACCTCGATCGTGCTAGGACCGATCGCTGCTGGGTATTCCAGATAAAAGTCGTCCTTGAATGAAGCGAGCGCAGCTAGCGTTTTATCACCAACAATTCCATCCACGCCATCCTTGGCAAGATAAACTGCAATTACTAATTGGTTTTGAACCCATCTGACTGTTGTAGCATCAACATCCTTAAGTAGAATCGCCTTTGTAAGCTTAGGAGTAGCCATCGTAAGTTAGTGCCTCATTACCGTTGATGGGGAATTAGAAGCTTCAACAATTAATCGAGGAGTCTTTCCGGAGCTTTGCTGTTGTTTAGCAGAGAAGAAAAGTAGTCGGTTAAGGTATCTGCCTACTTGCCTGAACATTTTCATAACGTTCGGCAATATAGAGAACAAACACAAGAGAACCAGAACTGAATCGATCTACATCTCGCACCTAGAGACCTCGACTTGAAACCCATGCCTCTGGAACAGAGGTTATTTCTGCCCAATCTCCTTGATCAGTAAGGCCACAATCACTTCTGATGAAGAGGCTTCAAGGACTACAGCGTAGCCTCAGACCGATCCGGTAAAGTCCCTGTTTCCATCGAGAGGTGACGTCAGTGAGCTAAGACAAAGTTCAGCAAGGACAGTACTAGCCAACGGTACAGCCCCAGCAAGGTCTGTTAGCCAAAGCGATAGAGTCCAAAACGGTGCTTAGCGGTCTTGAAAAAGCCCTCTACCTGCACCGGAAAGGGGAGTTCCGTCAGGCGTAGCTGCTGACCCGGTTTGTGCGGATAAAACAGTTGGTGACCATCCGCTCAGGCATTTGTCATAATGCCCCCGTGATGGGCTGCAGCTTAAGCTGTCGCATGCCCTTAAGAGAGTCCACACTACTGAAGTTGGTATCTGCTACGACTGTGATGTTGGGTTCTGTAGGCTCTGCTTGCAAATAATTCTCATTAAGCAGTCGAAATCCTAGCGCCCGCCTGATCTAACGGCTAGAATTCCCTAACGTCGTTCCTGATTTTAATCAATCAAGAACACTAGCAAAATTTACCCCGAGGTGGCCCGGTGGCAAAGTCAAATCGCAATGGGCAAGCGCTGGTTCTCACTCCAAGTCAGCTTAGGGATCTTTGGGCGGAGTTGGATCAGCCCTATCAGCTGGTCACACAGATTGCTTACTTTACTGCTGCTCGCTGTGGTGAGGTGGTGAGTCTGGAGCGATCCGATCTGCGTGGGGATGCGATCGTCTATCGGGCAGCTAAGACGAAGACAAAGACAACTCGAACAGCGCAGGTGCCGCCGCAGTTGGCTCTGTATTTGGGTGCGATCGCACTTCCTAGCCGTGGCTACCTTTTTCCTTCCGGTAGCAGTAGTGGACATTTAACGGTTCGAGCGGTTGATAAGTGGGTGAGGCGATCTGCTGAGCTAATTGGTCTTGACGGGGTATCAACTCACAGCTTCAGAAGGAGTCAGGCAACGCACTTACACCTAGCAGGTGTGCCGTTGAGGGCCATTCAGCGCATCACTGGACATGCCACTTTAGCAGCATTAGAGCGGTATCTAGATATTGGTAGTACAGAAGCCTTTGAGAATCAGCAGATGGTGATGGCTAAGTTATTTGGGGCAGCATGATCGGCTTGCCAGCTTCTGCATTAGTAGGGGTTGGAATAGTAATGGAACAGCAACTTACGCTAAGGTTAAAACGCTCACAGAATGAACGTTCCAGAAATGGCTTTTCAATCTCAATGAGATGTACCATTAGCCCACAGACTAATTTGTACAGAAATCTAGAACGGGATCTCAGGGGTTTCAAGCTTCTAAATTTTGGTAGGTTTAACTGGTACATTCCTTAGCAGTAGTTCTTGTTCGCCTACTACTCAAACCTTCCCTTCAGCTCTATTAATGTCATTGTGTCCTGTGCTACAGGAACTAAGCACTACTAGCTCTGCTTGTAGATCAAATTCTTCAAAGACCTCTGCAGATATTGGCAGTCTATTCTAGTTTTTCTCTGTAGTAAACGTAATTATGCTTGAAAGGTCTTATCTGAATCATGGTTACGCTAAAAGATCGATGTCTACATTAGCCAGTGCTTAGGTTCACCTACACCTTTGAATATAGTTGACTTTTAACCTTGGGTCTGAATAGCATCTTGTCTAGCTACTCAACCCATAGTTAAAGGGAGGAGGCTTGCATTATGAACCGACCGCGCCTGACCTGCCAAAAGCTGGCCTTTTTCACGAGCTTACTTCTGTTTGTACCGTTTAAAGTCCAGCCTGTCATAGCTCAAACCTTCATGCCAAATGATATTGCAGTGACGCTGCCGTTACCTGAAAATTTGCCAGGCGTTGTTGAATTTCTTCTCTTTGGCTGGGGGAATAGCCCAGAGCATCGTAATCGCCAAAGTTTGCGCCAGGCTACCGAAATGTTGCATCAAGGGCGGAAACTCAAGGATTCCCAGGATTATCCAGGTGCAATCGCAGCTTATACAGAAGCCATTCATTTGGCTCAAAACCTTCAAGAATTTGATTTAGAGAAAACGGCAATTCTCAAGACCTCCTATTTTGATCTTGGCACTGTATATCTTAACGTTGAGAACTATCAGAAAGGAGTTGAACAATTTCAGACTGCTTTGCAATTTGTTGATAATTATTCCGACCTAGAAAAGGATTCTCTCTATACCTTATTGGGGTTCGCCTATTGGAAAAATGGAGATACAGACTCTGCTGAGAAGATACTTTGGAGAGTGATTCGATCGGCTGAAGTGCGAATCATATTGCCACAACTCAATATGTTTGCTACGCCTCACAGTCAAATTGACCAAGGGGTTGTGAATAATACTGCTGCTGCATATAAGGCTGCTGATCTACTACAAGCTATTTATATTGATCAAGGTAATTTCACTACTGCTTTAGAAATCGCTGATCGGTTGCGAGCGCGAGTGCTTCTTGACTATCTACTCGAATCTTTTCCAGACGGTAGGATTTCTTTTATAGATGTCAGTACTTATTATCAGGCAGTAGATGAGTTGGCATTAACTTTTCCACAAATACAGAAACTATCTGAAACCTTGTCAGCAACTCTGGTAGTCTATTCGAGAGTGAGCCAAGATACTCTTTATATTTGGGTTGTTCGTCCCCAAGAACCGCTGGTATTTCAATCTGTCCATCTCTCACAAAATGGTTCTGTGCTGCTAGAAATAGCACAAAGCTTTCGAGCTAGAGCCGATAGAAACAATGCTCTTATATCTCTAGAAAGAGATAGTACAATCCCAAATATTGGACAGGCAAATATTGACCTCGTAGCAGCCTATGACCAACTTATTGCTCCCATTGAGTTCTGGTTGCCTCAAGATGAAGCGGCTCAAGTCATTTTTGTGCCTCATCAAGAACTCTTTGCACTTCCGTTTGCGGCTTTTAAAGCTCCAGATGGGCAGCAGTTAATTGATAGATGGTCAATTAGTCTAGCACCGTCTTTACAATCTCTGGTAGTTAGTGGACAGATTGCGAGTTCCGCAGAGGGCCGTGAGCCTAAAGTGTTAGTCTTCAGCAATCCCAGCCCTATGCCAGAAGACTTACCAGATCTACCTGGCGCTCTACTTGAGGGAAGATCAATTGCTGGATTGCAATCCAACGTATCTGTATTAGAAGGGAAATATGCAACTGAGGCAAACTTGAAACGTCTGGTGAAAGATGCAACGATTTTACACCTTGCAACTCATGGGATTTTAGACGACGACAACAATATCAACAGTTGGTTAGCTTTTGCGAGTTCTACAGACGAGGATGGAAAACTTACAGTAGAGGAAATTTTTCAGCTTGATTTAGCTGCAGAGCTTGTGATCATGAGTGCTTGTGAGACAGGATTAGGCAGTATTACTGGGGAAGGTATATTAGGGATGTCACGTGCCTTTATGAGTGCAGGAACTTCTAGTATCGTAAGTTCCCTATGGCCGGTACCTGACGACGCAACAGTATTCCTCATGACGGTGTTCCATCAAGAACTCAATCAAGGCTCATCGAAATCTTATGCTCTGCGAACAGCGATGCTTGCGACTCGTGCTAAGTATCCTTATCCAGTTGACTGGGCTGGTTTTGCTTTGATGGGTAACCCCTATTAAAGCTTAAAAATGAGCAAATAAAGCATGAGTGATTAGAAACATTTATTCCTCTTTGGTCAATCTAGCTTTCAAAGAGCATTCAAGGCATTAAACACGCACTTCAAAAACTTGTGGTGAAGCGCGAAATGCTGCAGAATCAGAACACCTGCACCTTATTAAAAGGCTAATTAAAGTGCAGCAAATATGCTTCTACTTTGTGTCCCCTAGAAACTACCCTTGCTGCTTTAATGAAAGAACTAGTACTTCAGGCTTTTATCAAGCTAGAAATCGCGTGAATTAATTCTTCTGGTTCTACTGGCTTAGAAATGTGTGTTTGGAACCCGGTCGCTAGTGCTTGTTGTCGATTCGTGTCCCCAGCATAAGCTGTAAGAGCGATCGCGGGGATTTGCCCTCCTTGTTCGGGTGCGAGCTTTCTCACTTGCTGGATCAACATATAGCCATCCATATCCGGCATACCAATATCACTGATTAGGACATCTGGTTTGAATTGAGTTAAAAGTAGGAGCGCTTCGTAGGCTGAATTTGCAGCAATCACCTGTACCCCTTGCTGTTCCAGAAGAAACACGAGCAACTCCCGCGCGTCGTTCTCATCGTCCACTACTAGAATTCGGGTGCCACTCAAAGCAAGGGAGTGCCCAAGCAATGCTTCGCTGTGGTTCAGGTTTGATGGCGTTAGCATCAGCGGCAGTCGGACTGTGAACGTTGCGCCCTGCCCTTCTCCAGGGCTGTCAACGCTAACGGTTCCACCATGCAGTTCAACTAGATGCCGCACGATTGCCAGCCCTAACCCTAAGCCGCCAAACTTACGTGTGGTTGTACTATCTGCTTGACGAAAATAATCAAACACATAGGGAAGAAAGTCAGCCGAAATGCCTTTTCCAGTATCGCGAATGGTAATTTGAGCGTGACTATTAACTTGCTCTAATTGCACCGTGACTTGCCCACCAATCGGAGTAAACTTCACGGCATTCGACAGTAAGTTCCATACAACTTGTTGTAATCGAGTTGAATCACCTGAAACTAGTCCTATTTCAGGATCTAAGCTTGTCTTTATCGCAATTGACTTGGCTTCTGCTGCCAATCGTACCGTTTCGATTGCGGCTCGAATGGTTGATATTAAATTAACTGGGTTAACAGTGAGACTTAATTTGCCCTGCAAAATACGAGAGACATCAAGCAAATCTTCAATTAACTCAGATTGCAACCTAGCGTTCCGTTCAATCGTTGCTAAGGCTTGCTTTGTTTTTGCCTCATCTAAATTGCCATTCTGTAGAAGCCTGCACCAGCCGAGAATTGGGTTCAGGGGCGATCGCAACTCGTGAGATAACACGGCCAAAAATTCGTCTTTGATGCGGTTGGCGGCCTCAGCGGTTTCCCGTGCAGCTTTTTCGCGTGCCAGGAGCTGTTCGCGCTCAGCTTCCGCTTGTTTGCGATCGGTGATGTCTGTGGAAACTCCAATCAATCCGATGATGTTGCCCTGTTCATCTCGATATGGTGCTTTAGCTGAAAGAAATATTTGGTTTCCTTCTGGCACAACGACCAGTTCCTCAAACATAATGACCTGTCCGGTTTCCATCACGCGGCAATCGTTTTCCGCTATCTGCTTACCCTCTTCTGGTCCGAGGTAATCGACTTCTGTTTTGCCGATCAGCTCTGCTTCCGATTTCCCGAGTAAGCGAGCCGTGGCTGGATTTACCATCTGTAGGCGTCTTTGACGATCCTTGATGTAAATCAGGGTGGGGGTTACTTCGTTTACGGTGTTCAGGATGGCCAGGCTTTCCTGTAGGGCTGCCTCCGTCTGTTTGCGATCGGTAATATCAATGGCAACTCCAATCCAATACTCAATCTCACTAGCATCATTGGTCACAGGCAGGGCGCGATTATAGAGCCAGCGATACCCCCCATCGGCATGACGAAACGGGATCTCAATGTCGTAGTTGGAAACATTGCTCGTTGCGGTCATCCAAGCTTCGTAAACTCGATCGCGATGCTCTGGATGAATGCACTCTGCCCAACCGTTGCCCTGCAACTCTGAGAGCGATCGCCCAGTGAAGTCTAACCCCCACTGGTTGACATAGGTGATGAAGCCATCGGGTCGGCTCATAAACACTAGCTGCGGGGATAGCTCAGTGAGGGCCCGATAGCGGTCTTCACTCTCCCGCAAGGCCACTTCTGATCGCAGCTTTTCGACGGCTAACCAGATTCGTTCTGCCGCTGTTTCCAGCAGATTGATTTCACGCTCTTGCCATTGCCTGGGCTCATTGGTTGCGGCAATGAGATTCACTGCCCAGCGACCGTCCGTAAAGAATGGCACAACGACATGAGCACGAATTGCGAGGGGTTCATACACAGCCGCATAACAATCAGCGGTGCGCGGATCGTGTTTGTTGTCGTTAGAAACTTGGCGTTGTCCCGATCGCAGCAGATCTAGAACGAAAGGCGGGTAGTGAGAAAGGCGGTGTTCACCCACAAGCGAGGGCAGCGAATCATGGTAGTCGCTGGTGATCCAGGCGCGATCGGCTGCCTCATCGGTTTGGGCAAAGTAGCATCGCTTGAGCTGCAAATACTGCCCAATCATTTCATTAGCCGTTGTCATTAAATGATCGGCATGGTCGATCGTGCGAATGGCCTCACTTAAGTCAGATAGAAACTGGGCATCCTGCTGCCGCAGCTCGCTCTCGTGAATGTCGGTGCAGGTGCCGACCCATTTTGTCACTCGTCCAGCTTCATCTTTGACCGGGATGCCGCGTACCAGTTGCCAGCGCCATTCTCCTGTGTGGTAGCGAAAGCGATGTTGAATTTCTAACGGCCTACCCGACTGAATGCTGTGTTGCCAGTCGTGCAGAGTATTCGGCAGATCATCGGGGTGAACCACCTGTTGCCAGTTCCAATCGTAAGACCGTTCTGGAGGCAGTCCGATGTAGTCTGCCCATTGATCGCTCAGGTAGTCTACGCTGCCGTCAGGCGTTGCAGTCCAAATGAGCTGCGGAATTGTTGCAGTTAGGACGCGGAACCGCTCTTCGTTCGCGCGCAGGGTTGCTTCAGCCTGGTTGCGTTCTGCTTCGATGCGCTTGCGCTCAGTAACGTTGCGACTGACTGTGGCTAGACCGATCGGCTGATTCTTCTCGCCTCGGATGTAGAACACGTTGTAGATCATCCAAATCGCTTCGCCCGTCTTGAAATGCCGGAACCGAATTTCGACTTCCGCCCGTCCCTCTCGCAACACACCTGGGAAAAAATCATTGACAATAAAATCTTGATCCTCAGGAAAGAAGAATTCCTGAACTGGCGTGTCTTTGAACTGCTGCGCGCTCTCCAACCCAACCATTTGCAGTCCCGCCTCATTGACATAAAACGGGATCAAATTCATGTCGCACATGCCGATGAATTCTGTGCTGTTGTCTGCAAGAGAGACAAATTTTTGGATTTCAAGTTCGGCCTGTTTGCGATCGCTAATGTCCTGCGCCGCACCTACGTAATAAACGGGACGCCGTTCAGCATCAAAAAACGTTTGCCCACGCGCCGAGATCCAGCGCTCAATGCCGTCCTCAATGCCAACGACCCGAAATTCTGCCTCGAAGATGCCATCCCCATTGGGGTCAATTGCTTTTACAGCCTGTTGTTCGACATACTCGCGGTCTTCGGGATGGAGACCAGCATTGTGGACGGCTAAATTGACCTCAGCATCCGGGGCTAACCCCCACATCGCCTTCAATCGGGCATCCCAAATCAGTTCCCCCGTTACCGGATTCCATTCATACGGCGAAAATCGAGCCACTTCGATCGCGCTGCGAAGCTGCTGTTCGCTCTTGCGCAATTCCTCTTCAATGTGTTTGCGATCGCTAATATCGAAGATGACACCCATGCTAAAGACAGGTTTTCCATCTGTGTCGTAGGTGGCGCTTCCCCTTGCCATGAGCCAGCGCACGGTACCATCAGGCCACAGGGTTCGGTATTCATGCTCATGGTGCGCCAATCGCCCATTCTCTAGGACAGGGCGCATATTTTGTACGCGCTGTCGATCGTCTGGATGTATTGCATTCAGGAAAACTTCATAAGACATTTCTGTATTGGCTGGCAACCCAAACAGGGCTTTGCACTGGTCCGTCCAGGTCAACGTGTCGCTTTGCACATCCCAATGCCAGAGCCCTAGCTTGGCTGCCTCCGTCGCTAACCGCAATTGCTCCTCGCTTTGCCGTAGGGCAGCGTTGGCGCGATCGCATTCTGCCGGTGCCTCGGCCCGCTGATGCTTTGCTTCGTAGGCTTCGACGTTGGTGATTGCCGTTTCGACGCTGCCAGCAACCAAATCGAAGAAGCTTTGATAATCGGGATCGAACGCGAGTTTTGAACTGATGCCCAGCACGAGAAATCCCATCACCCGCTGATGATCACCTGCCTGGGTTAAGGGCAACAGGAGCGCATCATTGGCGATCGCCGTTCCGGTTTTGTCGAACAACTCGCCAAACCGAGTCCTCAAATTCTCAATTCGCTGGGCTTGCGCTGTGGTGCGCACCTGCTCAAACGGCCACGTCTGCG
>DATNQF010000042.1:0-5447 GCA_036702855.1 Trichocoleus sp.
TTCTTTTATACTCAGTGGAGTTGCAGCTTTTTTAACTCACGATCAAGGAACATGGGATCCTTGGCTGGGAGTTGCGGCAAGTACTTTTATTGCGATTGTGGGGTACTACATTGCCACTCTGGCACTTTCTGAGAGTAAGGAATTTTCATGGCTAAAATTTGCAGCCATTGCCTCATTATCCTTGGGGCGCAAAAGTTTCAGAAAGGCTGATTTGACGGATGCTGATTTTATGCAAGCGATTCTGCCAAATGTTGATTTAAGAGAAGCAAGGCTCCTTCGTACTTTCTGGTTCAAGGCTAAAGGGCTTGATTGTGCTCGTCTTGGTAATACCTATTTGGCAAATCCTAGGATTCGACAATTAGTTGTAAGTTGTGATGGGCGGGGAAAGACTTTTGACGGCTTGGATCTGACTGGGGTCAATTTGCAAGATGCAAATTTGCAAGATGCTAGTTTTATTGGTGCTAATTTGAACCAGTCCAACTTAAGGGGCGCAGATTTGTCGAGGGCGATTCTCAAGCAAACGCAATTAGATGGAGCAGATCTAACTGGGGCAACTCTCACGGGAGCTTATATCGAGGATTGGGGAATTACCAGCACAACCAAGCTAGAAAATGTGCAGTGTAACTATGTCTACATGCAAATTCCAACTAAGGATAACCCAAACCCATTGCGGAAGCCGGATAACCTACGGGAATTTTTTGCAGAGGGGGAGTTTGCTGATTTCATTCAGCCCTACTTTGACACCCTCGACCTATACCACAGCCAGGAAGTTGACCCTCGCGCCATCTCGATCGCCTTTAAGAAACTGTCTCAAAATCATCCAGAAGCCAACCTAGAGATCGTGGCTATGGAAAAACGAGGACAAAACAGCCTCAATTTGAAAGTGAGGACAACATCAGCAGCCGACAAATCAGAACTCAGTTCAGAATATTTTGCTGATTACAATAAACTCAAGGCATTATCTGAGGCACGATTGCTGTTGTTAGCGGAAAAGGATGATCGCATTCGTAGCCTAGAACAGATGATCCAAACAGCACTTCATCAGCCAACCTTTAATGTTGAAACTGTTCAAGGAGATTTTATGCCGGAACACAAAGGAATTAACGTCAGTGCAGGAGATAATTCCAACATTAGCGGAGTGAGCAGTGGCGACGGCATTATTAACTTAGGCACAATCAGCGGTAACGTGACTAATGCCATTAACCAACTATCTGATTCCTCTCAAACTGGGCAAGCAAGTCTTAAAGTTCTTCTAACCCAACTTCAAGCGGCAATTGAAACTGATACTGATCTACCTGACCCGGACAAATCTGATCTGCTTGAACAGGTACAATCCCTTGCTGAAGCGAAGCACATTGAGGAACCCACAAAGCGGGAAGGAATTGCACGAAAAGCAATGAAAATGTTTGATGCAACTCTGAAAAGCCTGCCTGACACAACCAAACTTGTAGAAGCTTGTAGTCAGCTCTTGCCATTGATTCTTAAAGCATTGGGTATTCCGGCCTAACAGACGGATAACAAATCATTGCAGTGACGGAATGGAGATGATCTACGCAGATTCAAAGGTATTAGCCACAGCTGAACTCAACCGTTAGGCAGCAAAGAGCACGTCCCCGCGAAAACATCCTGATTATTCCTGTGCTAGGCCTAAGCAAATCACAATACTGCTTTTAGCACAGTGACATCCATCATTGCCCTTAGAGTTCTGCTCAGCGTTTCGGCAAGCGCAATCCAAAAGCAACTAATGTCGCACGGTGCGTTGGTGTTGTCCGTTTGGGCAACTACCTACTGGCTAATGCTCCCGCTATCGCTGGGTGCCGCGTTAATAAATTGGACATCCCCTCCGGTCTCCTTTTGGATCGACAGCCTTTTAGGGGGCGTGTTGGACGCGCTTGGGAACCTAGCGATGATAGCCGCATTACGAGCCGCAGATCTTTCAGTTTTCGGCCCACTCAATGCAATCCGGCCAATCCTCGCGCTGCTCTTTGGGTGGCTGTTCCTGAAAGAGTCACCAACCACCGTTGGACTGGCGGGCATCCTGATCACCGTTGGCGGCGCTTACGCTGTCCTGAGGGAAGAGAATGCACCGGGAGCAAGCCGTTCCTCGATTTGGGCAGTTCTAGGCTTCCGTCTGCTCGGCTTTGCCCTAGCGACCCTCGCCTCTGTGTTTCTAAAACGTGCCGCTTCAACAGTCTCAGCTGAAATGACGCTAGCGGGTTGGCTGCTGAGCGGCATCCTCTGCTTGACTATCTACGGTATAGCCCGCTCGGAAAAGCTAATAGCCGAAAGCGATCGCACATGGCTAGGGCTGCACGCGCTGACTTTCTTGGTCATGCAGTGGCTCACCATCAAAATCTTTCAGGCCACTCTGCTGTCTTACGCTTTCGTCTTTTTTCAGCTTGGAATGATTTTGCAGGTAATTGCAGGGAGAATCTTCTTTCGGGAGCCACACTTTGGACAAAGGCTATTTGGTTGCTGCGTGATGAGCGTAGGAGCCGCGTTGATTCTCTGGAAAGGATAGCTTTGGGCAGTCTGACAACTGCTGCAAAAGGGATGAGATGATGCCATCTAGAACGCGCTCGGCAAGCTAGCGCTACGAAGGCTTGTTTTGACTAATGTCACGGTAGACTGGGTAAGCCAGATAATGGTGAGGGAGCAAGTTGGCCTTGGCCTAACTCTGTGAACTCTGGAAGATGCGATCGCAACGAGTAATCTAATTTACGGTATGGCAACGTTTTTGCTGGAAGTCGGCACGGAAGAACTGCCCGCCAGTTTTGTCAGTGAAGCGCTACAGCAGTGGGAAGCCCGAATTTCCGCTGAGCTAAAAGAGCAGTATTTAGAGCCAACTTCCATCCAGTTCTACGGTACGCCGCGACGACTGGCGATGGTGATTGAGGGACTACCCGAGCGCCAGCCCGACCGGGAAGAAGAGGTCAAAGGTCCCCCAGCCCAGGCGGCCTTTAAAGACGGCCAGCCCACCAAAGCGGCTGAAGGCTTTGCCCGTTCTCGGGGTGTTGAGGTGTCCGCGCTGGAAGTGCGGGAGACAGACAAGGGAGCCTTTGTCTTTGTCAACCAGTCAATCCCCGGCAGACCCACAGCTGAGATCCTAGTCGAGCGAGTGCCCCAGTGGATTTTTGGTCTGGAGGGCAAGCGCTTCATGCGGTGGGGCGATGGTGACCTGCGCTTTCCCCGACCAATTCGCTGGCTAGTAACGCTGCTAGATGACACCGTACTGCCCCTGACCCTAGAGAATGGGTCAATAACGTGCACAAGCGATCGCACATCTGAAGGACATCGGGTATTACATCCCGAGTTCATTGTCTTTCCCCATGCCAACACCTATGTAGAAGCCCTACGTCAAGCATTTGTTGAGGTCGATTCTGGCATTCGCAAACAGCGGATTCAGGAGCAGGCTGAAGCAGCCGCTAAAGCCGCTGGTGGCGTGGCCGTGATTTCGCCAGACCTGCTGCAAGAAGTCACTAATTTAGTAGAGTGGCCCACTGCTGTAGTCGGCAAGTTTGATGCGGAGTTTTTGGAGCTGCCGCCGGAAGTCGCCATGATGGAAATGGAAAGCCATCAACGGTATTTCCCCATTCTCAAGTCAGCAGATTCCGATGCCTTGCTGCCTTGCTTTATCACCATTTCCAACGGCGATCCGGCCAAGGCCAACATTATTGCTGAGGGCAACGGACGGGTTATTCGGGCGCGGCTCTCTGACGGTAAGTTTTTCTTTGATGCAGATCGGGCGCAACCGCTAGAAGCTTTTGTAGACAAGCTAGAAACCGTCACCTTTGAAGAACGGCTGGGTTCCATGCGAGCCAAGGTAGGGCGAATTGGTGCGATCGCAGCCCACCTTGCCGAGCAGCTTCAGCTAGGTGAGACCGAACGTCAAGCCATTCAACGGGCAGCTCTACTGTGCAAAGCGGATCTGGTCACCCAGATGGTGGGCGAGTTCCCGGAACTCCAGGGGGTAATGGGCCAAAAGTATGCCCTGCATTCAGGTGAACCAGAAGCCGTTGCCAACGCCATCTTTGAACATTACCTACCACGCGGGGCTGACGACCAGCTGCCCCAATCCCTGATCGGTCAGATTGTGGGAATCGCTGATCGCTTAGACACCCTGGTCGGGATCTTTAGTCTGGGAATGCTGCCAACGGGATCTTCTGACCCCTTTGCCCTGCGTCGAGCAGCGAACGCCATTCTCAACATTACCTGGGCAGCAGGCCTACCGATCAATCTACACCAGCTTCTCCAGACTGTGATTGGAGACTTTGTAGCAGATCCAGCCATCAAAGTTGACGATGCTGCCACCTTAGCAACTCAGCTCAACGACTTTTTCCTGACACGGGTTCGCACGCTGCTGCAAGACGATTTACAGATCGACTACGACTTGGTCAATGCAGTGCTGGGTGAGAATGATCCTGACTACACCGAGCGCGCCTTGATTGATCTGCTGGACGTGCGCGATCGCGCCCGCTTCCTTCAAACTATCCGCCAGGATGGCAGCTTGGATAAGGTTTACGAAACTGTCAACCGGGCTTCTCGACTGGCCGCACAAGGCGATCTAGATACCCAAACCCTCGATCCAAACTCAGTGATTGATCCCCAGCAGTTCCAACAGCCCTCAGAAGAAGCCTTCTTTGCTGCTTTGCAAAGTTTGCTGCCCCAAACTCAGGCCGCCCAGGCTGAGCGTGACTACCGCAAGCTTCTGACGGGTCTAGAAGCGATCGCACCTACGGTTAGCCGCTTTTTTGATGGCCCCGAAAGCGTCTTAGTCATGGACGAGAACCCGGCTATTCGGCAAAACCGCCTGAATCTATTGGGCCTGCTGCGCAACCAGGCGCGAGTGCTGGCTGACTTTGGAGCGATTGTCAAAGGTTAGATGCATCCCCCTATGAATAACGCGCACGTCATTGGCTTGGGCAAGTCGGGCATTGCAGCGGCTCGACTGCTCCGTCAGGAAGGGTGGAACGTGGTGCTGAGCGATCGCACCCAGTCTCCTTTGCTAGGCGAAGAACAACAGGCACTTCAAGCCGAAGGCATTACTGTCATGCTGGGCCACACGTTTGTGCCCGACAGCGATCTGAATCTGCTGGTGGCTAGCCCCGGCGTGCCCTGGGATGCGCCACCTTTGGCCCACGCACGAGAAAGGGGCATTGAGGTGATTGGCGAAACGGAACTGGCTTGGCGATCGCTGCAAGATCGTCCTTGGGTGGGCGTGACGGGCACCAATGGCAAGACCACCACGACCGCTCTCACGGCTGCCATTTTTCAGGCAGCAGGGTTTGATGCGCCCGCCTGCGGCAACATTGGCTATGCCACCTGTGAATTAGCGCTGCGACAGTCGGTTCCCGATTGGATTATTGCCGAACTGAGCAGCTATCAAATCGAAGCCTCTCCCACCCTGGCCCCACGCATTGGTCTGTGGACGACCTTTACCCCCGATC